>NZ_JBGCUN010000003.1 GCF_041103235.1 Yoonia sp. R2331
GGCCTGGAAGTCGCCAAAGTACTTCGTGATCGCCGCCGTCAGCGTCGTCTTGCCGTGGTCAACGTGACCAATGGTCCCGATGTTCACGTGCGGTTTATTCCGTTCAAACTTTGCCTTTGCCATGGTGCAACTGCCCTTTAGTTTAAGGGGGCCGCTGTGGCCCCTGATCCAACATCGCGGGCGATGTATTGCGGATTGGCGGAGAAATCAAGCGTGGTTTGTGCTAAGCAGTCCCGATACACAAACCATGCAGGAACCATGCACCCCCGATCCGCATGATTTCCTGAATACCGATTAACGCATTTACGGAGCCCCTACGATGAAACTTGGTGCTTTTTCCATCAGCCTGAACGTCAAAGACCTTGCCGCCAGCCGCGCGTTTTACGAGACGCTGGGCTTTGACACCCTGGGTGGCGACATGAGCCACAATTATCTGATTATGAAAAACGAACAGACCCTGATCGGGCTGTTTCAGGGACATATTCCGGCCAATACGTTGACCTTTAATCCCGGCTGGGACCAGAACGCAGGCGAGGTAGAAGGCGAATGGGATGACGTGCGCGCCATTCAGGCGATCCTGAAAAGTGCCGGCATCGCGCTGGAAGCCGAAACCGATGCCGAAGCGACCGGCCCCGGCCATATCATGATGCTGGACCCTGATGACAACGCCATTCTGATCGACCAGCACCGGTAAGGCGCGGAGTTTAGCGCATGGGGTCAGCCGGCACCGGGGCGGGGTCATCGTCTGCGGCGGGTATCGCGCGGGTGGCCTCGCGCGGTGCTTCAAGTGCAGCGGGCCGCGCTGTGTGCACGGCGTTGATAAAATAAAGCGGCCTGTTCTTGACCTCATTAAAGGTGCGGCCAAGGTATTCACCGATGATCCCCAAGCCGATCAACTGCACGCCGCCCAGAAATGAGATTGCCACAAAGAGCGTTGGGAAGCCGGCGACTTCATCGCCGAAGATCAGCGATTTCAGCATGATGAACAGGCCATAGAAGAACGACAGAACCGCGACACAGAACCCAACATAGCCAAAGGCGCGCAGCGGCAGGGTTGAAAAGGACGTGATCCCTTCGAGCGAGAAATTCCACAGCTTCCAGTAGTTAAAGCTGGTCACGCCTCCAAAGCGCGGATCGCGGTCATAGTCGACAAAGGTGCGTTTGAACCCCACAAACGCAAAGATACCTTTCATGAACCGGTGTCGTTCCCGCATGCTGTTGATCGCATCTAGCGCCTTGCGGTCGATCAGGCGAAAGTCGCCGACGTTTGCGGGGATTGACGAATGCCGGTCGAGCCGCTTGATCAGCTTATAGAACAGTGACGCCGTCGCTTTTTTGAGGAACGTTTCCCCCTGCCGGGACCGGCGGCGGGCATCGACGACATCATAGCCCTCGCGCCATTTCGCAATCAAATCCACGATCAGTTCCGGCGGGTCCTGCAAATCCACATCAATCGGAATGGCTGCCCGGCCGCGCGCGTGGTCAAGACCGGCGGTCAGTGCGATTTCCTTGCCGAAATTGCGGCTGAGATCGACCACAACCACACGGGGGTCCTGTGCCTGAAGGGCGATCAGCATGGGCAGCGTGTTGTCCCGGCTGCCATCATTCACGAAGACGATTTCGCCGTCGATTTTGTTGCCGTCAAAGGTCGCGGTCAGGCGGTCATAGAAGGCCTGCAACGAGTCCTCTTCATTATAGGCGGGTGCAACGACCGAGATTTCAGGTGCAGCCATAGTGATTATTCAACCCGTTTGCGAAAAGTGATTTTGTCATGGGCCAGATAATTGCACAGAAATACGATCAGCGTACTGAGAACCTGCGATATCGGGACGGGCCAGCCAAAGACCCGGTAAAACACATAGAACAGGCACGTGTTCAACAGGATCGACAGCACCACAATGATCGCATAGCGCCAGGTGGTTTGCTGGTGGGGCTGGTCGCTTTGGAACGTGTAGACGTAGTTCAGCACATAGCCCAAGATCGCCCCGCAGACGGCCCCAAGGAACGACCAGACGACCGCCGCGTCCCAGACCAGCAGGCCTGCAAACATCACCGCGTAGTGCAGTGCGGTTGCCAGAACACCGGCAAAGCCGAACTTGACGAGTTTGTGCAGCGGTGACTGATCCGTCATCTGCCATCACCCGCCAGCACATCTGTTACGGTGTTCAGGAACTCTGTATCCTGCGACACTACAACAACACGATAGCCTGCAACATCCTGTTCGACATGGCCGGGGTGCTTGGCAATCAACGTGTCGGCCAGCGCATTCCATCGCGCGATAGCATCGGGATCAAAGCGGCTTAGCCGTTCGACGATCAGGATCAGGGACCGGCAGGGGCTGTCGGCCGTCAGGCACTGATCGGACGCCTTTGTGATTGCGGCGATATCGGCGTCCTGACTGTCGTGGCTGATCGGGGTGGCAAGTCCGACCAGGGCAGACCGCGCCACCACCATTTGCGGCATCAAGTATTCCTTGGCAAACACCTGATCCTGCGCCGGGTCCATCAGGGCCACAAATGTGCCGGTCCGGTCGGCAAAGTTGAATTCGCGCGCGGGCACAAAGCTGTTCTGGACGGTTGTCAGAGCATTTGCGACCAACAAGACCGCGCCGATCAGCACCGCAATGGGACGCGGCAGGCGCAACAACAGCATAGCGACAAAAATTGCCGTAAAAACAGTAAAGACCTGAATGGTGCGCACCAGATAGATCGGTTCGTAGATACCGATAACAGCGGCCAGAATCATGCCCCCTGCGGTGAACAGGAAAAACACAACAGCATCGTCACGGTCCCGCATCCAAAGCAGGACAAACCCGGCAACCATGGCCAGAAACGCAACCGGTTTGACCCACATCGGATAGGGGAATGCACCCAGCGTCGTCCCATAGAAGATGCGCAAAGTGGTGGCTTGCATCCATGATTTGTCCGGGTCGCCAAGCGAGCTGGAAAAAAGATGGTTCAGTTGCGGCAGCACCAGAATGGTCGCGATAAAGAGGCCAAGATAGACCCAGAAAAGGGTCATGCGGTCGCCGCGCAGCAGATAATAGAGACCCACCAACGTAAAGAGCATATAGAAAAGCGCCGCTGTGTAATGCGTGTAAAAGGCCAGCGCGAGGCTGACAGCAAAGCCAATGAGTGGCAAAACCCGCGACATGAGGCCGGCCCGGTCAGCACGCGGTGCCGACCGCAATCCCAGAAAGCAAAGGAATGAGAGCAGGAACAAGAGCCGCAACAGCGGATACATTCGGATGTCACGGTCAAACTGAATGGCCGTCGGGAAAGTTGCCAAAAAGGCTGCTGCAATCAGGGCCGCTGGAATGCCGTAGAGCCTTTTGACGATCACGAAGAGCAGACCGATTGCGGCCACGCCCAATGTGGCCGAGAACAGCCTTGCGGCGTCTCGGCTTTCACCGAATAGCGCGACCCATCCTTTGAGGGACAGAAAGTAAAGCGGCGGGTGAATATCGGTGGTGCGTCCGATGTCGATCAGATGTGCAACACTTGTGCGCGCATAGCTGAGCGAATGCAGCTCGTCCCCCCAGGGCGTTTTGTAGCCGATGGCCCAGATGCGCAAGGCAGTACCGACCGTCAGGATGATCAGCAGAAGAAATGGC
The DNA here is from genome assembly GCF_041103235.1 of Yoonia sp. R2331. Taxonomy (NCBI): domain Bacteria; kingdom Pseudomonadati; phylum Pseudomonadota; class Alphaproteobacteria; order Rhodobacterales; family Paracoccaceae; genus Cognatiyoonia; species Cognatiyoonia denitrificans. Next base: position 3,614 of record NZ_JBGCUN010000003.1, read on the forward strand.
CAGGACAGTTTGAAAGGGGGCACACTCTTATTCATGACTTTGATCCGTCTTGGACTGTTGAAACGCCTTTGAGCAGAAGATGTTATCGCAGGATATTGCTTTTGATTTTCCAATGCGTAGTGCCTGCAATGCTGTGAAACAAGCGGCGCAGTTTGGGTTTGCTGAAATGGTGTGAGTGGGGTCACAGGACCGCGCTGGGTTTGGCAAACAAAGTGAGGTATCGGTGTGATGCAGAGGTTGCCGGGGGCAACCGATGTTGTCGGAGACAAAAGGGATAGGCCGGATGCTGGGTAGAAGAGCCAAGGGTGCGCAAGTGATTGCTTTGGTGGCGGCCTGTGGCCTGTCCGGTTGTGCGCGGCAGCCGGACCCTGGTGGGGCGGACGTATCTGCGGCAGAGGTGAATTGCATGGCGCGGGCGATGTATTTTGAATCGAACCGGTCCAGCCGGGACGGGATGATCGCGGTGGGCAGCGTTGTGATGAACCGGGTGCAATCGGGTGATTTCCCAAGTTCCGTCTGCGCCGTGGTCAGCCAGCGAAACCAGTTCGCGCCGGGCGTCATGCGCAAGACCATGCGGGGCGAAGCACGGGCGCTGGCCGAAGCCTCGGCCATTGCGGTGCTGAGGGGCGAAAGGCACCCGAACGTCGGGCGCGCGCGCTTCTTTCATGCCGCGTGGTATAACGCCAATTTCAACAATATCCATTATGTTGTGACGGCGGGTGGAAATGCGTTTTACGAAAAGCGGCGACCGGAGGACGTCACATCACCAGAGCCCATACCGCAGGTTGAAGGGATTACCGGTTAAGGGTGATATGCGCGGTCAGAATTGAACAGTCCGGCAGAGGTCGCGGTGTGTCGGGCGATTGAGACGGCGTGGCGAACGTTGGCAATGAGCCCAAGGTGAACATAGTTTGCGGCGTAGCCAATGTCAGCAAAGTCGATCTTCCGCGATCGTCAGACCTAGGCGAACGAGAAACTGCGAAGGTTGTGGAGCACATTTCAGGCACTTGAAAAGTGTCACCAAAAAAAGATAGAACGCGCATCCACCATGTGAGGGCAGCGCTATGGACGGAAAGATACCGTCGCCCGTGATAGGCGTCTTGGGCGAGATTTTCAGTGACCACTATACGCACGCGGATATTGACCGCCTTTTCGCCTACGCCGATGCGCCCGAAGAAAACCCCGGCGGGAACAAGGTACAGAAAACCGTCGATTGGCTGCGCCTCACTAACAAGCGATGTCCGTCGCCTTTAGAGGTGCTTGGCCCACTCTTGGAGGATATTCTTGAGAAACCGGGTTGGGACCCTTCGAGCGGCGATAACTGGATGCGCGTTGAAGAGCCTGAATGGTCAGTCAACCTAAAGCGCAGACAGGAGCGAATACGGAAATCGCTGTCACGCTCCAGGCTGAGCTATTCCGTTGGCGGCAATATCGGCACCGCAAGCGCAACGCCAACGGCATCATTGGACGACATAGTTTCGCAGCGCGGTCTATCTGCCGTCGAAGTCGAAATGAAACGCGCGTTGAAACAAGTCGAAGATGATCCTAATGCAGCGGCGCAGTATGCGGGCAATGTGCTTGAAGCGACGTTCAAGGCCTATCTGAACAAAAGGAAAGTTACGTACAACGAGAACAGGGACACGCTAAACGATTTGTGGCGCTTCACTCGCGATGATCTTGGGATCAACCCAAAAGACTTAGAGGCAAAGGACCTAAAGAAAATCGCCTCCGGGCTTGGGAGCATCGTGGACGGGACCATGTACCTCAGGAACAAGCGCAGTGGCGCTCACGGGCGCACCGAAGCAGAGCACACGACGTCCGCGATACGTCCGCGGCACGCACGGCTTGTCATCCACTCAGCGCATACTTTAGCGGCGTATGTGTTGGAGTGTTTGGAGAACGCCTAAGGTGCACAGGTAACGAAGCGGACGTATGCGGCACTGTGGCAGACGGCAGCTTCGTCCGCAAAGCGGCAGTTCACCCAAACCGGTTGGTCTTCGGGAAACCGTAGGGGGGACGTTTGCCGACGCCGGCGCGGGCGCCTTTCCAGTCGGTCATGTCAGGCTCGGTGCGGGTTTTGTCGCCGCCCATGGGCCAGCTGAGGCCATCGGCCCAGTTGAAGGTGGTCACGTCAGACAGGCCGCCGTCCAGTTCAAGCGTACCCTGCCGGCCGCGGGCGGATTTGTATTTTTGCAGGCGCACGCCCTTGCCCCGGCCCAGTTCGGGCAGTTCATCAAGGGCAAAGACCAGCAGTTTGGCGTTTTCGGACACCACGGCCACGTGGTCACCTGCAACGCGGCGCACGACCTTGGCAACGGTATCCTTGACATTCAGCACCTGTTTGCCGGTGCGGGTCTGGGCGATCACATCGCTTTCGGGCACGACAAAGCCGTTGCCTTCGGCGCTGGCAACCAGCAATTTGGCGTCCGGCAGGTGCTTGAAGATGTCCACGATGGCCGCGTCATTGGGCAGATCGACCATCAGGCGCAGGGGTTCACCCATGCCACGCCCGCCGGGCAGGTTGGCCGCGGAAAGCGTGTAGAACCGCCCGTTTGAGCCAAAAACCAGCAGCCGGTCGGTGGTTTCGGCGTGAAAGATATGGCCCGGCCCGTCGCCGTCCTTGAACTTTAGCTCGCGCGCAAGGTCAATATGCCCGGTCATCGCGCGGATCCAGCCCATTTGCGAAACGACAACGGTAATCGGTTCGCGGTCGATCATCGCCTCGAGCGGGACATCGGGGATGTCGGCGGCATCACCAAAGGTGGTGCGGCGCTTGCCTGTCTCTGTGCTGTTACCGAATTGCTTGCGGGTCTCGCGCAGCTGGTCGGCGATCTTGGTCCATTGCAGGTCTTCGCTGTCCAGCAGGTCTTCGAGTTCGGCGCGTTCGAGCATCAGCGCGTCACGTTCGGCCAGCAGCTCAATCTCTTCCAGCTTGCGCAAGGACCGCAGGCGCATGTTCAGGATGGCTTCGGCCTGAACCTCGGACAGGGACACCTCTGGGTCGGCACCGGGGCTGATCGGACTGATGTAGTCTTTTTCGTCGGTTGCGCGGGGCTTGGGCGCGGCCCAGTCTTCGACCATCAGCGCCTGCTTGGGGTCGTCGTCGTAGCGGATGATGTCGATCACCCGGTCGAGGTTCAGGAAGGCGACGATGAACCCTTCGAGCACCTCTAGCCGGTGGTCGATCTTGTCCATCCGGTGCTTGGAGCGGCGGATCAGAACCGCGCGGCGGTGATCAAGAAAGGCGCGCAACAGTTCCTTGACGCCGCAGACGCGCGGTTCAAGCCCGTCGATCAACACATTCATGTTGAGGCTGAAGCGGGTTTCCAAATCACTGTTCTTGAACAGCAATCCCATCATCATATCCGCGTCCACGGTCTTGGCACGCGGTTCGAGGACGATACGGATGTCTTCAGCACTTTCATCCCGCACATCAGCCAACAGCGGGACCTTTTTGGTCTGGATGACCTCTGCCAGCTTTTCGATCAGCTTGGATTTCTGAACCTGATAGGGAATCTCGGTGACGACGACTTGCCATTGGCCGCGGCCCAGATCCTCGACCTCGTGACGGGCACGGGTACGGATGGAACCGCGCCCGGTGCGGTAGGCCTCTGCGATGTTTTCACGGCTTTCGACGATCACGCCGCCGGTCGGGAAATCGGGGCCTGGGATGTATTCCAGCAAGGTATCATCACGGGCGTTGGGCGCTTTGATCAGATGCAGGCAGGCGTCGATCAGCTCGTGCAGGTTATGGGGCGGGATGTTCGTGGCCATGCCGACCGCAATGCCGCTGCTACCGTTGGCCAACAGGTTGGGAAAGGCGGCGGGGAAGACAACAGGTTCTTCAAGCGTGCCGTCATAATTGGGGCGGTAGTCGACGGCGTTTTCGGTCAGCCCCTCCATCAGGGCCTCTGCCGCGGCGGTCATCCGCGCCTCGGTATACCGCGCCGCAGCCGGGTTATCGCCGTCGATGTTGCCAAAGTTGCCCTGCCCGTCGACCAGCGGGTAGCGCACGTTGAAATCCTGCGCGAGCCGGGCCATGGCGTCATAGATCGCAGCGTCGCCATGCGGGTGATAGTTGCCCATCACATCGCCGGAGATCTTGGCCGACTTGCGAAAGCCCCCCGCAGAAGCGAGCCGGAGTTCACGCATTGCGTACAATATGCGCCGATGCACGGGTTTTAGCCCGTCTCTGGCATCAGGCAGCGCCCTATTCATAATCGTGGATAACGCATAGGTCAGATACCGCTCGCCGATGGCTCGACGGAGGGGTTCAACAATATCCAGTGGGGTGTCGCCTGAATCTTCGCTCATTTGGGTATGGTCTAGCCGAGGGGTCAGTGGCCGTAAAGACGACATGACGCGGCACATGCGGTTTTTCCCCTCATCCGCAGGAACGAATCTCGCTAAGAGACGTTCGTGGGGAAGTAGCTAACGATTCTTTGGGGGTCGCCGTGGGCAAGTTTATCGTCGGAACGTTTCTGATTTTGGGTTGGACATTTTATGAGATGTCCGGCGGTGCAGATTTTGTGCCCGAAGAGCGTATTGTCGCCGAAGCCGAGGTCGTTGAACCTGCCGTCGAAGTGACCGCTGTGACGCGGTCAGCTAGCACGCCGCTGGTGAGTCTTGCAATGCCGGTGGCGACAGAGGTGACCGTGCAGACGCCCGAAGAGACCGCACAAATCGTGCAGGCCAGCGTTGAAACCGTGGTTGAGACCATTGAGACCGCAGCACTGACCGAGACTGCCGCGCTGACCGAAACGGTGCCAACCCCTGCCGCACCTGCACCTGTGGCCGTCCCGATCCTTGATCTGCGCTATGTTGCGGGCACACGCGTGAATATGCGCACTGGACCGGGCACCAATTTTGGCGTCATCGACACCCTGCCCGGCGGGACCGAGGCCGAGGTTATCGACGTGGATGTGAACGGATGGGCGAATATCCGCATCACGTCGACCGGTGTTGAGGGCTGGATGGCCGAGCGGCTGCTGACCGACGGGTAAACGCTTGCACCAACCGAATGGACGCGGCAAAGCTGCGCCATGACACAAAAAACCATACTGATCACGGGCTGTTCATCGGGCATCGGATACGATGCGGCTCACGGGTTGCGTGCCGCAGGCTGGCGCGTTTTCGCATCCTGCCGCAAGGCCACCGATTGCGGGCGGCTGATGTCCGAAGGCTTTGACAGCCCGCTGATCGACTATACCGACAGCGAAAGCATCTATAGCGGGCTGGCCGATGTTCTCGAGGCGACGGGCGGCAGGCTGGATGCGGTATTCAACAATGGCGCCTATGCCTGCCCCGGCTTTGTCGAGGACTTGCCGCGCGGCGCGCTGCGCGAGATATTCGAAACCAATCTTTTTGGTGTGCAAGAGCTGACCAATGCGATCATTCCGGTGATGCGCAATCAGGGGCATGGCCGGATCGTGAATTGTTCCAGCGTGCTGGGGCTTGTTGGCGGCAAGTGGCGCGGGGCCTATGTGGCAACGAAATTCGCCATGGAAGGGCTGACCGATGTGCTGCGGCTGGAAATCGCAGAGAGCGGCATCAAGGTGATCCTGATTGAACCGGGGCCGATCACCTCTGCCATCCGGCAAAACTCTATCCCGCATTTTGAAAAATGGATCGACCGCGAAGGGTCGGCCCGAGCGCGCGATTATGACGCGCTGCATGACCGGCTGTACGAGGACACCGGCCCTGACAAGTTTGAGCTGCCCGCCAGCGCGGTCACCCAAAAGCTGTTGAAGGCGCTGGAAAGCCCCAACCCCAAGCCGCGCTGTTACGTCACACGGCCCACATATTTGATGGGCTTTTTGCGGCGTATCCTGTCCAGCCGCATGCTGGATCGCGTTTTGGCAATGGACTAGCCCTTTTCTTTGCGGCCTGCCCTGCTACATCGGGGCGAACACGGGGGAAGACCATGGCAAATGATCCGCTTTTCATTCTGGTGATTATCGCCTGCCTTGTGGTGCTGGGCATCCTGATGTTTGGGGTCGGCACCTTTGGTAAGGGCGGCGAATACAATCGCAAACACGCCAACAAGCTGATGCGCTGGCGGATCATCGCGCAGTTCATTGCGGTTTGCCTCATCCTGCTGTTTGTCTGGCTGCGCGGAGGAAACTGACATGGTTGTGCTGAACAAGATCTACACCAAGGCCGGTGACGCCGGTGAGACCGCCCTTGGCAACGGCAGCCGGGTGGCCAAGCATTCAATGCGGGTCACGTCTTATGGCACGGTGGACGAATTAAACGCCACCGTCGGCCTCGCGCGGTTGCACGCAGAGGGGGATGTGGATGCCAAGCTGGCGATGATCCAGAACGACCTTTTTGATCTGGGCGCTGATTTGTGTCGTCCCGATATGGAAAAGGACGGCGAGGCGGAATACCCGGTGTTGCGGATGACCGACGCACAGGTGACCCGGTTGGAAACCGAACTGGACACGATGACGCAGGCTGTTGAACCATTGCGGTCCTTTATCCTGCCGGGCGGATCACCACTGGCAGCACATCTGCATCTGTGCCGGACAGTTGCGCGTCGGGCCGAACGGCTGAGCGTCGAGCTGGCCACGATGGAGGCTGTGAACCCCGCAGCGGTCAAATACCTGAACCGATTGTCGGACTGGTTCTTTCAGGCGTCGCGGATCGCCAATGATGATGGCCGCGATGATGTCTTGTGGGTTCCAGGCGCCAACCGGTGATTCTCGAGCGGCGTCCATGACGCTGCGTATTGGTGTGAAAAAGCGACCGATTTTTTCATGGCTGCGTCGATTTTGGATTGTCAGGTGTCTTTTGGTTCTACTAGACATTGGCCTAACTGACGCTTGCGGAATGTCCCGCAGGCCCACCACGAGGAGATACGCCCGATGAAGGTCCTGGTACCGGTCAAGCGCGTGATTGACTACAACGTGAAGGTCCGCGTGAAAGCGGACGGCAGCGGTGTCGATCTTGCAAATGTCAAAATGTCGATGAACCCGTTCGACGAAATTGCTGTCGAAGAGGCCATTCGTCTGCGCGAAGCAGGCAAGGCCGACGAAGTTATTGCCGTCTCGATCGGGGTCAAGCAGTCACAGGAAACGCTGCGCACGGCGCTGGCCATGGGTGCTGACCGCGCCATTCTGGTGGTCGCAACCGACGACGTGCACAACGACATCGAGCCGCTGGCCGTGGCCAAGGTGCTCAAAGCTATTGTCGACGAAGAACAGCCCGGTCTGGTGCTGTGCGGCAAGCAGGCCATCGACAACGACATGAACGCCACCGGCCAGATGCTGTCTGCCCTGCTGGGCTGGTCACAGGCCACATTCGCATCTGAGGTGGATGTCGAAGGCGACAGCGCCACCGTGACCCGCGAAGTGGATGGCGGTTTGCAGACCATCAAGGTCAAGATGCCGACAATCGTGACGGTTGATCTGCGCCTGAACGAGCCGCGCTATGCCTCGCTGCCGAACATCATGAAGGCCAAGAAAAAGCCGCTGGATGAAAAGACACCTGCCGATTACGGCGTTGATGTCACCCCGCGCCTGACCGTGGTGAAGACAACCGAACCCGAGGCCCGCAAGGCCGGGATCATCGTCGGCTCTGTTGATGAGCTGGTCGAGAAACTCAAAGAAGCGGGGGCTGTGTAATGGCTGTTCTTCTGATTGCAGATGTGAACGCGGGCGAATTGTCCGTAGATGCCACCGCCAAGGCGGTATCGGCCGCCGGTGCGCTGGGTGATGTGACCGTGCTGTGCGTCGGTGCCAATTCCAAGGGTGCCGCCGACGAGGCCGCCAAGATCGACGGCGTAGCCAAGGTGCTGTGCGCCGAAGATGCGGTTCTGGGCCACCAAATGGCAGAGCCTGCCGCTGATCTGATCGTGTCGCTTGCAGGGGATTATTCCCACATTGCCGCACCGGGCACGACGGACGCCAAGAACATCATGCCGCGCGTCGCGGCCTTGCTCGATGCGCAGGTTATCAGCGAAGTTACCGCGATTGTGGATGGCGACACCTTTGAGCGCCCGATCTACGCAGGCAACGCCATCCAGACCGTCAAATCGGCGGATGCAACGAAAGTCTTGACCATCCGCACCGCAGGCTTTGACGCCGCGGACTTGAACGGTTCTGCCGCGGTCGAGATGATCGGCGCACCGGCTGATCCGGGCCTGTCGTCCTGGGTGGAAGACAAGGTTGCCGCCAGCGACCGACCAGAGCTGACCAGCGCAGGTGTGGTTGTGTCCGGCGGGCGCGGTGTTGGGTCCGAAGAGGACTTTGCCCTGATTGAAAAGCTGGCTGACAAGCTGGGGGCCGCTGTTGGTGCGTCCCGTGCGGCAGTCGATTCGGGCTATGCGCCGAACGACTGGCAGGTTGGTCAGACCGGTAAGGTTGTGGCCCCCGATCTTTACGTTGCTGTTGGCATCTCGGGTGCGATCCAGCACCTCGCCGGTATGAAGGACAGCAAGGTGATCGTCGCGATCAACAAGGACGAAGAAGCCCCGATTTTCCAGGTGGCGGACTATGGCCTTGTGGCTGACCTGTTCGCGGCTGTGCCGGAGCTGACGGAAAAACTATAACCGGCACCGTCACAAGTTCGAAAAATGCCAAAGTCCCGCCCCCAAAAGGGGCGGGACTTTGCATTGGGAAGAATGATTTATCAGGCCGCGCGCTGCGCCATTGCAGTGCGTAGGCTGGGGACGAGCATATTGGCCGCCTCGTGATGGCAAGCGACGCCCATCATGGAACTGGCCGCCTTGGCCTGCAGCGGTGAATAGAACATCCCCTTGGTGCCCTGCGCGCGGGCCACGTCAGTGGGGTTTACCACGATGACATCACGGACAAGGTGCCGAAGATTGTCGACCATTTCTGCGGTCACAAACAGCGGATCGACCTGCAGCGGATTGTCGTGCTGGTCCCAGGGGTCATCAGTCATAGGTGTCTTGGAAAACCACAACAGAACCGAACGTGGACCGATCTGGCCCAGCATGTTCTTCATCCGCGCAACCCAGGCTTCGCGCAATTCTGACACCACAATGTCGAACCGTTCCGGCGACATGGCATGCAGCGTGCTGAGCATGTGGCGCGTAAAGGTGAAATCGGCAAAGTCGACGTCGTTAAAAATCGCCTCCATCACCGTGGAGGCACGCAGGAACCGGTCATTGCGGCGCGGATGCACCGAATAGAAGCGGTTCGACATGTAATTCGCGCCCATGATCTGCACCACGGTCATTTGCGCATCATTGCAGATGCCCATGATCGTGGGGTCGTTCACAAAGGCATCAACACCGCCGTTCACGCAACCGAGGTTGACGCAGGTCATGCCCATTTCTTTTTCGACCAGGGCAGGCACCGGTTTGTCGATGAATTTGCCAAACGTCTCTGTCCCGCCGATGAACGAGATATACGGACTGTCCAACCGACGTTTTGGGCCACGGAAAAAGATCCGCGACATCCCGTACCGGCAGGGTGCGTAGTGCAGTCCACCGCCATCTATAGCTTCATGTTTCATGGTTCCCAACGCCTCTTGTCTGTTACCCACGCAACAGAGATTCGCTGAAATGCATTTCGAATTCGCTAAAGTGAAAGTTTGAACATTCTTTTAAGCGACCGCCCGCCTTGTGGCGGCCCAGCGGGGGCGGCATAACATGCCCCAGAACAGTAAAGGATTTTGGCCATGACGATCAATTCTGTGGGCATTGTCGGTGCGGGGCAGATGGGCAATGGCATTGCCCATGTTTTTGCCTTGGCGGGATTTGAGGTCAAAATTACCGACATCAGTGATGATGCGCTTAAGGCCGCTGTGGCCCTGATTGACCGCAATCTGGACCGGCAAGTCGGCAAGGGTGCCATTGATGCCGCATCCAAGGCTGCCGCGATGGCGCGGATCAGCACCACCCAGACGCTGACCGATCTGGGCCCCAGCGATCTGATCATTGAGGCCGCAACAGAGCGCGAGACGATCAAGCAGGCCATATTCGAGGACCTTGTTCCGCATTTGAAGCCAGAGACAATCCTGACCTCGAACACCTCGTCCATTTCGATCACACGACTGGCAAGCCGCACGGACCGACCTGAAAAGTTCATGGGCTTTCATTTCATGAACCCCGTGCCAGTGATGCAATTGGTTGAGCTGATCCGCGGCATTGCCACCGATGAACCGACGTTCCGCGCCTGTCAGGATGTGGTCAAGAAGCTGGGCAAGACCAGCACCGCGTCCGAGGATTTCCCCGCGTTCATTGTCAACCGCATCCTGATGCCAATGATCAACGAGGCGATTTATACCCTGTATGAAGGTGTCGGATCGGTGCAATCCATCGATACTTCGCTCAAACTGGGTGCGAACCATCCGATGGGCCCGCTGGAGCTGGCCGATTTCATCGGGCTGGATACCTGTCTGGCGATCATGAACGTGCTGCACGATGGGCTTGCGGATACCAAGTACCGCCCTTGCCCGCTGCTAACGAAATACGTCGAGGCCGGGTGGCTGGGCCGCAAGTCGCAACGGGGCTTCTATGATTATCGTGGCGAGGTACCGGTGCCGACCCGCTAGGGTTTGAGCGCCAGCGTCTGTGCACGCAGCCAGGCCATGAAGCTGCGCGGCTCTGCTGCTTTATCGGCCCATTGGTCAGGGGTGATCGGATCACCAATGATCGGACGGAACACCGTGTTGCGGGACCGCACGATTTCGTGGATCAGCAAGCTTTGCCGCAAGGTCGCCGAGATCTGATGCGCCATTTGATAGGCGCGCGAATTGGCACCGGGAAAGAAGCAGGGCACAACCGTCGCGCCCGATTTGCGGATCATTTTGGCGGTAAAGACGTTCCATTCGGTTTCCACCGCAGGGCCGAACAGAGATTCCGACGTCGCGACAACGCCTGACGGAAAGAGCGCCACCAGCCCATCATTCTTGAGATGCGACATCGCCGCGTGGCGCATTTCGACCATGCGTTGCTGGGCGTCAACATGGTGCGGAAACGGCACCGGGATCAGGAATTGGCTGGCCACGGTATCAATCTCTGTCAGCAGCGAGCGGGTCAGGATCTTGTAGTCCAGCCTGCGGCGGCCGATGATTTCGGCCATAACCATGCCATCAACCATGCCGTGGGGGTGATTGGCGACAAAGACCACGGGGCCAGTTTCGGGGATGCGCGCCAGCTCTTCCGGCGGGGTCTGGATGTCGACACCCAGCACATCCAGCGCAGATGTCCAGAATTCCTGTCCCTGATAGGGTCCGCGGCGTTCAAATTCCCGGATCATGCGCACGACCTGCAACTTGCCGGTCATCCACTCGATCGAGCGGATCAGGCCAGACCTCAACGGGCTGTCGAACGAGGTGGCATAGCTGAGCACACCACGGTCGTAATGCACAGGATTAGCCTTGGTGGCGGGCGGCATGGTGGGCGCCTTGCTGGTCAAATCGGTCAATCCGTTGCCTTCCAATCATGACCGGGCCAACCCTAGTCGCCTTCCCCAAATTTATCGTTCACCAGGTCGGAAATGGCCTGACCCAAGGCGTCAGCCTGCGGGCCGCGCGTTTCCACATCTATAAATGTTCCGATGGTGGCTGCCAACATCAATAGCCCCATGATGCTGTCGCCTTCGGCTGACATCCCGTCCTTGCTGACGGTCGCCTCGGCGTCATGGGCTTCGACCACTTCGGCCAATCTGGCAGAGGCACGGGCGTGCAGGCCTTTGATGTTCTGAATCTCGAGTCGCAGATTTGCCATGTCTAACCGGGGCTGACGATGTGGGTGTTTATGTATTTATGCGCGGCATCAATGGCCGCGTTCACCGCCTCCGGCACGGGTTTGTGCCGGGTCTTGGCAAGCTTGATCAGCATCGGCAGGTTCGCGCCATAGATGATCTGACGCTTGGCAACGCCACAGGCCCGCAAGCTGAGGTTTGAAGGCGAGCCGCCGAACATATCGGTGACGATGATGACACCATTGCCATTGTCGACCGCGTCTGCAGCGGCACAGATCTCGGCCTGCTTGTCGGCACGGTTCTCTTCGGCAGCGATGGTGATGGCGCGGATGCCGTCCTGCTTGCCGACCACATGTTCGACTGCGGCCAGATACTCTGGCGCCAGCCCCCCATGTGCAACGATCACAATACCAATCAACCCAACCGTCCTTTTTGACCACCGGCGCGGCGCTCCATCTCACGATGTCTCTTAGACACCTGCCAACCGTCCGCTGCAAGGGATGCCGCAACCCTTTCGGCCATTGTGACGGAACGATGTTGCCCGCCGGTGCAGCCAAATCCGATGGCAAGGTGGCTGCGCCCCTCGTCCTTGTGGGCGGGCAAGAGCAGGGCCAGCAGGCCCGTCACCCGCTCAAAGAAGGGGGCAAAGTTGGGGTCGGCGGCGACGTAATCGGCAACGCCCGCGTCGCGGCCATCAAGCGGCCGCAGGTCGGGTTCCCAATGCGGATTGCGCAAAAAGCGGCAGTCGAGCACCATGTCCAGCCCGCGCGGCAGGCCGCGTTTGTAAGAAAAGGACTGGACCGAGACACCAAGGGTGGCCGATTGCGGGGCGAACAGACGCTCTACCTCTGCCTTGAGGTCATGGGGTGTCATCGCGGTGGTGTCGATCAGCACATCCGCGCGCGCCCGAATAGGTACCAGCAGATCGGTTTCGGCGGTGATGCCGGCAAGCGGCGGGCCTGCAGGCGCAAGGGGGTGCCGCCGCCGGGTTTCGGAGTAGCGCCGGATCAGGGTATCGGCGTCCGCCTCGAGAAACAGGACCTGCGTGGCGTCCCCCCGACTTTGGCTGACCCGGTCAATCGCGTCGATTAGCGCATTGGTGCCAAAGTCGCGGTTGCGCACATCAATTCCAATGGCCAGCGGGCGTGTTGCAGGGCCATCCAGCAGGCGCGGCAAAAGCGACAGGGGCAGATTGTCGATCACCTCGAACCCGATGTCTTCCAGCGCGCGGATCGCGGTCGACCGGCCACCACCCGACGGACCAGTGACCAAAAGCACCGGCGGATTGTCGTCTTGGATCGGGGTTGCGGTGGTCATGGAGCCTCTCGCCCGTGGCGCAGATAGATCAGGATCGCAGGGGCGAAATGTAGGCCCTCTGCCTTGTGAAGCAAGGGGATGGGACATCCCAAATGCGTGACCTGACGCGAAGGCGGCAGGCGGTTCGTTTCGCCCCGGTTCATGTCGACGGCCAGCGCAATCGCGGTACGATTGGCCAGCGGCGCGTGCATCAGGCCAACGCCGCGCGCCTCGATCAGAGGCGGCAAGTTGGCCGGGCGGCTGGCCCAAAGCTGGCCGTTTTTGGCCACCAGCGCGGTTTGGTCATCCGCGACAAGCCGCGCACCCAAAGCGATCAGTTGCAGGGCAAGGGACGATTTGCCGCTGCCCGATGCGCCGGTGATCAGAACCCCCTGCCCGTCAAGGTCAACCGTTGTGGCATGCAGGGTCGTGGCCGTCATGGCCTAGACCGGAAGCCCCACAACAAAGCGCGCGCCCAAGGGTTCTGACGTCATGTCAGCCTCTCCGGGGCGGATATTCTCGGCCCAGATGACACCGCCATGCGCCTCGATGATTTGCTTGGAGATCGCGAGCCCGAGGCCGGAGTTATTGCCAAACTGCCCTTCTGGCCGTTCCGAGTAGAAACGTTTGAACACCTTTTGCAGGGCTTCATTCGGGATGCCGGGGCCGGTGTCTTCGACAACCACAAGCACGCGGTTTTCACGTTTGCGGGCCCAGACGCGGATGGCGTCACCGTCTTCGCAGAACGAAATCGCATTTGTAATCAAGTTGACAAAGACCTGCGCGAGCCGCCCTTCGAGGCCCACAACACGGATCGGGTGTTCAGGCAGATCAGCGATAAACTCGATCCCCTTGGTCGTCGCCTCTTTGCCCAGAAATTCGTTCAGGTTGCCCAGCATCTTGAGTAGATCAAATGATTCCTCTTCCTCTTTGACCAGTTCACTGTCCAGCCGCGAGGCGTTCGAGATGTCGCTGACCAGACGGTCTAGGCGGCGCACATCATGTTCGATCACTTCGAGCATCTTCTCGCGCTGGTCATCGCGCTTGGCGATCCGCATGGTCCCAACCGCAGAGCGGAGTGAGGCGAGCGGGTTCTTGATTTCGTGGGCCACGTCAGCGGCAAATTGTTCATTGCCTTCAATACGTTCATAAAGCGCCTGCACCATGCCGCGCAGTGCGCCGGACAGACGGCCAATCTCATCCGGGCGGGCGGTCAGATCGGGAATACGCACCTTGGTCGGGGACATCTTGCGCGCGTTCTTGTCCCGGCCCAATTCGGCTGCGGCAGCCAGATCGGCCAGCGGGTTTGCGATGGTCGAAGCCAGCACAAGGCTGAGACCGATGGAAATCAGGATGCCCACAAGCAGGAGGCGGAATATCTGTTCGCGTTCGCGCGCGACAAGCGCGTCCAGCTCACCTGCGGCAGAAGAAATCAGGACAACGCCAACGGCGCGTTCATTTTGCAGAATGGGGGTTGATACAACAAAGGTTGTGCCATCTGCATTGCTGCTGGCGCTGACCCCGGTGCCGTCCTGCATGACGGCGCGGATATCTTCGGGAGTGACGTTTTGCAGCACATCTTCGGGGCGTGTGTCGACACTGACGACCGCGCGCATTGATCCCCAGACCTGCGCCAGAAAGTCGCTGATGAACGTCGCACTGTCGTCGCGTTCCAGACCATCAATGGCAGAGCCGCCGCGCGCACCTTTGGCGGTGGCGATCAGCGTCCCAGCGGGGTCATAGACGGCCACATCAATGCCGCCGCGCAGATCCATCTGCGCCAGCGTGTTGACCACGTCGATCCCGTCCCCGGTGATCAGGTCAACGGGGGCAGTTGCGGGCATCCGTGCTTCCAGCACATCGGCGATCAATTCCGCCTCGTTCACCAGACCGTTGGCCCGTTGGAACGCAAGGTTGTCGCGGCTTGGATTGAGGTACAGCACCCCCGCTACCAGCAAGAGCATCGCCACCAGATTGAAGGTGATGATCTTGCGGGCAATGGGTGAATTGCGCAGCTGGATCAGGCCGCGCTTGCGGCGTTGTTCCAGCATTTCCTGTTCATGAAACGCCGTGGGCGAGACCCAGTCATCCCCCAGCACAAGGTCCGGCTGGCTTTGCGCCGCACGCCGGACCGAGTTCAGATCACGTACATCAATGTCAGAGACATCGGTCATCACTTACTCTTCGTTGTAGCGATACCCGATACCGTAAAGCGTTTCGATTGCCGAAAATTCATCATCGGCCTGACGCATCTTCTTGCGCAGACGCTTGATGTGGCTGTCGATCGTGCGGTCATCGACATAGACCTGATCATCATAGGCCACATCCATCAGCTGATCGCGGGATTTCACGAAACCGGGGCGCTGTGCGAGCGCCTGCAGCAGCAGAAATTCTGTGACGGTCAAAGAGACATCCTGCCCCTTCCATTTCACCGCATGGCGCAGCGGGTCCATCGTCAGCTCACCGCGGACCATGATCTTGGTCTCTTCGGTTTCTTCCACCTCTTCGCCGGAAATCACATCCTGACGGCGCAAGAGCGCACGGATGCGTTCCACCAGCAGCCGCTGGCTAAAGGGTTTCTTGACGTAGTCGTCAGCACCCATGCGCAGGCCCAAGACTTCGTCAATTTCATCGTCCTTGGACGTCAGAAAGATCACCGGCATCGAGGTTTTCTGGCGTAGACGCTGCAACAGGTCCATGCCGTCCATGCGGGGCATCTTGATATCGAGAACGGCCATATCAGGCAGACGCTTGTTGAAGGCGTCCAGTGCCGATTGGCCATCGTTATAGGTTTCAACTTCGAAACCTTCAGCCTCGAGAGTCATGGAGACCGACGTCAGGATGTTCCTGTCGTCGTCCACAAGTGCAATTTTAGACATGGGTTTAACCCTTACTGCTTATTGTTGATCTTGCCTGCTTTTTTCAAAGGTTTCCCCGTTTTGGCGAAACGAATCAAGTCTCAACTACGAATCAGGCGGTCATGTGTGCCTTATTTGCGCCCGGAGGGGTTATTTTGCCATTAACTGCGTTTCAAAAAGGTCACGCTTTGGACTGGTGGCGTTAACATGGGAATGGTTGCGCTAACGTCCTGTCAGGGGGGTATTCGGACGGAAAATCATAGTGCTAAGTGGTGAAGTCCGGGCCGCAAACGGCCCTTTATCATATGGAGCACGCTGATGGACCACGGCACGGTCAACCCGCAGATGACACTTGCGCAACAAGGCATCACAGGGCTGGGTGCTGTCTATTATAACGAGGACGAAGCCACGCTTCAGGCCGCAGCCATCGCCGCTGGCGAAGGGGTTGAAGGCAAGGGTGGCACGTTCCTGGTCAGCACCGGCAAGCACACGGGCCGGTCGCCCAAGGACAAGTTCGTAGTGCGCACGCCAGAGGTCGAAGACACGATCTGGTGGGAGAACAACCCGCCGATGGACCCCGCCGCCTTTGACCGGCTTTACGAGGATATGGTCGCGCACATGCAGGGCGGCACCTACCGGGTGCAGGACCTGTTTGGTGGTGCCGACCCCGCCCACCGGCTGGATGTGCGCGTGGTGACAGAACTGACGTGGCACGGATTGTTCATCCGGCATATGCTGCGTCGCCCCGCCACCGAAGAGCTGGCGACGTTCGCCCCCGACTGGACGATCATCAACTGCCCCGGTTTCAAAGCTGATCCCGCACGGCATGGGTGCCGGTCTGAAACCGTAATCACGCTGAACTTTGCGCGCAAGATGATCCTGATCGGCGGCACCGAATACGCGGGCGAGAACAAGAAATCAGTCTTCACTCTGCTGAACTATCTGCTGCCTGAAAAGGGCATTATGCCGATGCATTGCAGCGCCAACCACGCACCCGGCAATCCGGTGGACACGGCCGTCTTCTTTGGCCTGTCGGGCACCGGCAAGACCACCCTGTCTGCTGATCCAACCCGCGTGCTGATCGGTGATGATGAACACGGCTGGTCAGAGCGCGGCACCTTTAACTTTGAGGGCGGCTGCTATGCCAAGACCATCGGACTGGACCCGGTGGCAGAACCCGAGATCTACGCCACATGTGCGATGCCGCATACGGTGATCGAGAATATGGTGTTTGACCCCGACACCAATGAACTGGATTTCGAGGACGACAGCCTGACCGCGAACATGCGCTGCGCCTACCCGCTGAATTACATCGGCAATGCGTCTGACAGCGCGTTGGGCGGTCATCCCAAGAATATCATCATGCTGACCTGCGATGCCTTTGGCGTGCTGCCGCCAATCAGCCGGTTGACCCCGGCGCAGGCGATGTATCATTTCCTGTCGGGCTTTACGTCGAAAGTGGCGGGCACCGAACGCGGTGTGACAGAGCCGGAGCCGACGTTCAGCACCTGTTTCGGCGCACCTTTCATGCCGCGCCGGCCCGAGGTTTACGGCAAACTGTTGCAGCAAAAGATCGCAAGCCACGGTGCCACCTGCTGGCTGGTCAACACCGGTTGGACCGGCGGGGCGTATGGCACCGGCAGCCGGATGCCGATCAAGGCAACACGCGCCTTGCTTGCCGCGGCGTTGGACGGCTCACTGGTTGAAAACCAGTTCATCAAGGACACAAACTTTGGTTTTGAAGTCCCTGTGACATGCGATGGCGTCGACAGCCGCCTGTTGAACCCGCGCGAGACATGGGCAGATAAGGCCGCTTACGACGTGCAGGCCGAAAAGCTGGTGACGATGTTCAGCGACAACTTTGAAAAGTACGTCCCCTTCATTGACGATGACGTGAAAGCCGCCGCTATCGGCTAAGGCCCGTTTTCAAGCCACGCGAAGATCATTAGGGTCGGGCCATGCGTCCGACCCTTTTTCTTATGGTGCTGCCGGTGGCGGCATGGGCCCAACCGGCCCCCGACACCGTCTCACCGGTTCTTGCCAGCGTGCAAAGCGGCGTGGTCTGCCCGCCGCCAACGGTCGGGTCGGCCCCCGCGCCTGACACGGTTGCGGGCACCACCCATCTGATCGAGGAAGAACCGCCGTTTGTGTCCCTGTCCAACCGGGTGCCTGCGGTGCTGGGGATCGGGTTCGGCGTCAAGGCGCTGTCAGAGGCGGCGATGGGCATCGACACCGTGACCATGACCGTGACCCACCCGCCGATGGGCGATGGCGGGGCTGTGCGCCAAAGCTTTGAGACGCGGATCAGCGGGATCGACCCTTCGCTGACGTTCTATCAGTTCGATTATGACTATGAGCTGGTGCAGGGCATCTGGCAGATGGAGGCGCGCAAGGGCGGCACGATCCTGTATCGCACTACGTTCGAGGTGGTGCCGCCGCAGATGGTGCCAGAGCTGGCGGCGATCTGCGGGTTTGAGAACCTGCTGTCCTAAGACGGGTCAATCGCCCATTACACCAGCGCGCGCCGGATCAGGTTGGCCCCAGCGATCAGCAGCACAAGTAGCGTTGCCCGGCGAAATGCGCGTTGATCAATCCGGTCCTGTATCGCCAGCCCTACCGCCATTCCCAGAAGCGCAGGTGCCAGCATCATCGCCGAAAGTGCCGCCGTTTCGAGCCGCAAGATACCGGACTGCACATGCCCCCCCACCAACAGCACCGCACCCAGCCCAAAGGCCGCACCTTGCAGACGCACCTGATCCACCTTGGGGGTGTCAAGTGCCGTCAGATAGGCCACGGTCGGCGGCCCCCAGACACCTGACAGCCCCCCGATGAAGCCGGTAAAGACACCCACGCCCGCCTCAACCCCTGTGTGTTGCCGCGCCAGTCGCGGCGCCCAGCCCGCCAATTGCAACAGGGCAAAGATGATGATCGGCACCCCGATAATCAGCAACAGCGCCCGCATCGACAAAAGCGGAACAAGCTGCGCCGAGAACAGCATTGTCACCCCGCCTGCGATCAGGAACACCCGAAATTTCACAATAGAGGCCCAGGCCGCACGCGGCACCTGCCGCAACGCCTGCCAGCCGTTTGTCACTAAGGTCGGCAATAACAACGCGGCCAGCGCCAGTTCCGGGGCCATCAGGCTGGATAAACCAGAGATCATGATCGTAGGCATCGCAAAGCCCACAGTGCCCTTTACGACGCCTGCGCCAAAGGCGACCATGGCCGCCAGCACGAACGTCATCAAAGGGAGGAGGTCAAACATGTGCGCAGACTGCCCCAAGCCGGGCGAACAGTGGAGAGAAAATCCAGTGCGACATTTTTTGTCTTTTTTTAGGTTTCTTGCGCATGAATATTGCGCTGCAGTTGCGAAATCTGTATTTCTGCACTTGCAAAATGAGAGGATTCGCCCATGCCCCGCGACATCGCAGAGACCGACATGCCAATCCTGACCGATCTGCTGACCCTGACGGCGGCCGCCCTGCCCGCGGTCGAGGATGTGACAGCCCGCGCCAAGGCCGCAGTCGCAGCGCTGGTCACCGTAGAGGGGCGCACGGCAGGTCATCTGATCGAAGCGCATCAGACGGCGGCCCACGGGCTGGCGTGGCTGGCCACCTATGCGGAGGCGCTGCGCCAGATGCAGGGCTGGGCCGAACGGTTGGACGCAGAGAGCAGGTTTGGCGAAACAGAGCAGCTGATCCACCAGATCGCCTTTGGCGAATACCTTTGGCAGATCTACGGCGGCATCCAGATGAACCAGGGCGAGGTCGTGCGCCTGCAGGACATGGGGCTGACGCAGGATGATATGCGCGCACTGATGCTGCCTGCGGTCATGACGCTATGCGATGCGGGCAACACGCAGGCTGCACGTGCCCGGCTTGTGGCGCTGATGCAGGAACACGCGGCCGATATTACCGTGGGCAAGACCGGTCTGGACGATGAGCTTGAGATGATCCGCGAGCAATTCCGGCGCTTCAGCCTGGACCGCGTGGAGCCACACGCCCATGACTGGCACCTGAAGGACGAATTGATCCCGCTGGAGATCATCAACGAGATGGCCGAGATGGGCGTCTTTGGCCTGACCATCCCCGAAGAATACGGCGGCTTTGGCCTGTCCAAGGCATCCATGTGTGTGGTCAGTGAGGAATTGTCGCGCGGCTACATCGGTGTCGGCTCATTGGGCACCCGCAGCGAGATCGCGGCAGAACTGATCCTGTGCGGTGGCACCGACGCACAAAAGGAAAAGTGGCTACCCGGATTGGCGAGCGCTGAAATTCTGCCGACGGCGGTCTTTACCGAACCCAACACCGGGTCAGACCTTGGGTCCTTGCGCACCAAGGCGCGTAAGGATGGCGACGACTGGGTGATTAACGGCAACAAGACATGGATCACCCATGCCGCGCGGACCCATGTGATGACCGTGCTGGCCCGCAGTGTGGAAGCCAGCGACGACTACAAGGGCCTGTCGATGTTTCTGGCCGAAAAGACCCCCGGCACCGACGCCGAGCCATGGCAAGACCCCGGCATTTCCGGGGGCGAGATCGAAGTGCTCGGCTATCGCGGGATGAAGGAATACACGCTGAACTTTGATGATTTCAAAGTAAAGGGTGAAAACCTGCTGGGTGGGGTCGAAGGCCAGGGCTTTAAGCAGCTGATGCAGACGTTTGAAAGCGCCCGTATCCAGACCGCTGCCCGCGCGGTGGGTGTGGCGCAATCGGCGCTGGACGAAGGCATGGCCTATGCCCAGACCCGCAACCAGTTCGGCAAGGCGCTGATCAACTTCCCCCGTGTGGCAGGCAAACTGGCGATGATGGCGGTGGAAATCATGATCGCGCGGCAAATGACCTATTTCAGCGCCCGTGAAAAAGACAATGATCGGCGCTGCGACCTTGAGGCCGGGATGGCAAAGCTACTGGCTGCGCGGGTCGCTTGGGCTGCGGCGGACAACGCGCTGCAAATCCATGGCGGCAATGGCTTTGCGCTTGAATACAAGATCAGCCGCATCTTGTGTGACGCGCGCATCCTGAACATTTTTGAAGGAGCCGCCGAAATTCAGGCGCAGGTGATCGCGCGGCGCTTGCTGAGTTGACCCCTTGTGATCCGACCCATGAACCCCCACCGTAGGAGGGAACAGGAGGCTGCACCATGACCCAGACCGTTTTTGTGACCGGTGCGTCCGGTTTCATCGCCAAGCACATCGTCGCAGGCCTGCTGAATCGAGGCCACCATGTTGTGGGCTCTGTCCGCTCGCTATCCCGCGCGGATGAGGTGCGGGACGCAGTCAAACCGGTGCTGAGCGACACCAGTGATCTGGACGCGCGTCTGCGGTTTGTGGCCCTTGATCTGGGCAGCGATGAAGGCTGGGACGCGGCGATGGCAGGGGTGGATGTGCTGATGCACACCGCCTCTCCCTTTCCGATGGTGCAACCCGATGATCCGCAGGCGATCATCCGCCCTGCGGTCGACGGTGCGCTGCGCGCGCTGAAAGCGGCCCATGCGGCAGGGATCAAGCGGGTGATCTTTACCTCGTCCATCGTGTCGGTGATGTATGGGAACGCGCCTGCCAATGGCACGGCGTTTACTGAAGAAGATTGGACCGACGTCGATGCCCCCGATGTCCTGCCCTATTCCCAATCCAAGACGCTGGCCGAACGTGCGGCCTGGGATTTCATCGCCTCTGACGCGGCAGAGATTGCGATGACCACGATCAATCCCGCACTTGTGGCTGGCCCGGCGCTGGATGCGCATTTTGGCACGTCCTTACAGATCATCGAGCGGCTTTTGGGCGGCAAAGACCCGATGTTGCCGATGTTCGGTTTCAACATCGTCGATGTCCGCGACGTGGCAGAGGCGCATATTCGCGCCATGGAACGCCCCGAGACGGCGGGCGAACGGCTTATCGTCTCAAACGGCTGGATGTGGTTCCCCGAGGTGGCGCAGGCGATGAAAGAGGGGTTACCGGGACGTCGCATCGTGACCCGCGTGGCGCCAACCTTTGTGGTCAAGCTGATTGGGCTGTTTGACAAATCGGTCAAATCGCTGATCCCAACGTTGAACCGCAAGGACCTGTGTGACGGCAGCAAGGCCGCAAAGATGCTGGGGCTGGATTATATCGCGCCAGAAGCTTCTGTCCTCGCCTCGGCCCAGAGCATCATCACGCACAAGGGTTTATAGCGATGATGCGCGCAACCCTCGTTGCGGGCGTGCTTAGCCTGATGGGCTGCGAGACGGATGAGACTGTCGCGGCCTTTGCCGGGGATGCCACCGTCTTTGCCCTGCAAAGCCTTGATGGCGCGCCTTTCCCGGCTAGTGCCTCGCTTGATGTCGGAACGCCGGGGCAGATCACCGGCGACGCCCCTTGCAACAGCTATTCCGCCGACCAATCCGCCCCTTATCCGTGGTTTGCACTGGGGCCAATCGCCGCCACCCGCCGCGCCTGTCCTGACCTTGCCGCGGAGGCCGCGTATTTCGATGCGCTCGCCGCGATGACATTGGCCGAAGTGGTTGGTGACACGCTGATACTGTCCAACACCGACGGCGGCGAGATGGTGTTTCAGGCCGTACCCTGACGGGCAATCGTTTCCAGCAAACGCGCGCGCGCCGCTGGCATCGGGCGGTCGCCCAGCGAGCGGATCAGGCGGTTGTCGATAAACCAGCCGGTGGTGCCCAGCGCGCGCACGATCTCGGCTTCGCTTGCGTCCCCTTTGCCCGCAAGGACAGGCGGCAGGGGCAGCAAACGGTCGGCCCATTCACCGGCGGCCTCGCGGCTGACCGCACGACCCGATTTGGGCGAGACAAAGGCCAGATCCTCGTTCACACCGCGCACCGCACAGGCCGAAAGGTCCATGCCAAACCCCATCTCTTCCAACAATGCCTGTTCCCAGCGCAGATAGGCCAGCGGCCAAACTTCTGACTGTCCTAGCAGGTCCAGCAGGTTTTGGGTCCGTTCATAAAGCGGCAGATGCGCCTCGCGTTCCGGCAAGATATGGTTGAGCAGCGCGCAGACCGCGTTCAGCCCCGCCAGCGCCAGACGGTCCGCCATCACCGCCGCTGCCCGACTGCGCAGGGGTTCAATGGTAAAGGCACCCAGATGGCCATCCAGCCGCGCCTTCCAGGTCACGGTGATCTGCCCGCCGGGTTGCAAATGCGGGGTCATCTTGCGGCTGACGCCACCGCGCACGACGCCTGCATGCCGCCCGCGCATGGGCGTAAACACCTCTAGAATAACGCTGGTTTCACCATGCGGGCGGGCGGCCAGCACCACGCCTTCATCCGTCCACTCGATCATGGGCGCAGCCTATCATCTTCTTCTGGCTAAAAATATCCCCGCCGGAGGCTCCGCCGTTATCAATCGGCAAGCCCCGGTTCATCCAAAAGGTGCCGTCCGTGCCGATCTTCCACCTCGATCACCCAAAGATCAGGGTCAAAACTGCATTGTTTGGCGACAGAGGCATCCACAGTGGCCTCTTCCCCTTCGACCAGCGCAACCCAGCGCCGATCCCCGGTCAAAAGGTCAAACGACCGCTGGTAACAGCAGGCCTGTCCATCCAATGTGTTCAGCTTGATCAGCACGGCACCCGCCGTGGCATCGCCCTTTTGCACCACAAAGGCCGGGATTTCGACCAGCCGCAGCCGGGTCAGATAGGCCGAAACCCAAACCTCAGCCGTCAGCCGCATGACATTGCGCGGAGCGCGCGCCAGCAAGCGACAAGCCCCCCCTCAGGCATTGCCGTCTTTGAAATCAAGGCCCATTTCGTCATAGCGTTCAGCCTCATCCAACCAGCCGGGCCGCACCTTGACCTGCAGAAACAGATGCACTTTACGGCCAAGAAACTCTTCCAGCTCTTCGCGGGCGGCTTTGCCCACGGCCTTGATCGTCTCGCCCTTGTTGCCCAGCACGATGCCCTTGTGGCCATCGCGGACCACATAGATCAACTGGTCAATCTTGGCAGAGCCGTCTTTGCGTTCTTCCCAATTCTCGGTCTCGACCGTCATTTGATAGGGCAGTTCCTGATGCAGCCGCAGCGTCAGCTTTTCGCGGGTCATCTCGGCGGCAATCATGCGCATTGGCAGATCTGCAATCTGGTCTTCGGGATAAAGCCAAGGGCCCTCTGGCAGTTCGCCCGCCAGCCATGATTTCAGCGCGTCGCAACCGTGGCCGCGTTCGGCGGAGATCATGAAGGTCTCGGCAAAGGGAAAAGTCGCGTTCATGTCTTTGGTGAGTTTCAGCAGAACTTCGGATTTCACCTTGTCGATCTTGTTGATCGCCAGCGCAACCTTCGGGCTGTCGGTGCGTTCGGTCAGTGCATCCAGGATCGCCTTGACCCCTTCGGTCATGCCGCGGTGCGCCTCGATCAGCAGCACCACCACGTCAGCGTCAGCCGCACCGCCCCAAGCCGCCGCGACCATCGCCCGGTCCAACCTGCGCCGTGGCTTGAAAAGGCCCGGCGTGTCCACGAACACAAGCTGCGCGTCACCGTCCAGCGCCACACCCCTGATCCGCGCCCGCGTGGTCTGCACCTTGTGGGTCACAATGCTGACCTTGGCACCGACCATGCGGTTCAGCAGGGTCGATTTCCCCGCATTCGGTTCCCCGATCAAAGCAACAAAGCCTGCGCGTGTGGTCATCTGCGTTTTCCAATCCATGCCGGGACAACCCCGACCTCGCGCCCCATCTAGGGGAGTTTGACGCCAAGGCCAAGCAATGCAACTCTAGGGTGAACGCGTTTGGCATTTTTCGAGAGAAGCATTCATTGGACTTCATACTAGTCATTGCGACAATTGCCTTTGTTGTATGGGTCGTCGCTGACGTGATCCGCAAAGGCAACGCCGCCGAAGATAGCACGCCCCCACGACCAAACACCAAGAAACGGCAAGCACCGCCACCCTACCGCCCCAAGACGTCACCGCGCCCCGCACCCCAACCGAACTGGACCCAACCAGAGGTCATTGCGGGCAAGTGTTATGTGATCGACGGCGACACCATCGTCATCAACAAGGTCCATATCCGTCTTTTCGGGATCGATGCACCGGAACTGAACCACCCGTGGGGCAAGAAAGCGAAGTGGGAAATGGTCAACCTATGCAAGGGGCGTGTGATTACGGCGACGTTGGACGGGTCCAGTAGCCACAACAGGGTTGTTGCGACCTGCCGTTTGCCAGATGGCACCGATCTAAATGAAGAAATGGTGAAGCGCGGTCTGGCGATTGACTGGCCAAAATTTTCCGGCGGCCACTATGCACAATTCGAAGTCGAGGGTATCAGAAAGAAGCTGTGGCGTTGTCACTACAGGCAGCTTGGCAAATTCTTCGAAGTCGAACGCTAACCGTCCACCCGGTCCAACAGCATCTGCGCGGCGGCCTGTTCGGCATGGCGTTTGGAACCGGCCTGGGCGGTGGCTGACGCGCCGCTGGTCAGTTGCACCTGAATCGTAAAAACAGGCTGGTGGTCGGGGCCGGTGCGGGCCATTTCGACGTATGTAGGGGGTGGCTCGCCGCGGGCCTGTGCCCATTCCTGAAGCGCGGTTTTGGCGTCGCGGGCATCATCGGCCACGTTTGTGACGCGGTCACCCCAGAGCCGCAGGATCGTCGCGCGTGCGGCGTCAAATCCCGCGTCCTGATAGACTGCGGCGATCACCGCTTCCATCGCGTCAGCCAGTAGCGCCTCTTTCCGGCGACCACCTGACTTCATCTCGGACCGGCCCAGTTTCAGCACTGCGCCCAGATCAATCTGGCGGGCGACATCGGCGCAAGCCTCGCGCCGGACAAGGGCGTTGTAGCGCGGAGCCAAGGTGCCTTCGGGGGCGTTGGCGTCAGCGGACAGCAGCGCCTCTGCGATCACAAGGCCCAGCACCCGGTCGCCCAGAAATTCGAGCCGTTGATTGTCGTCGCGGTGCACCGATACCATCGACGAATGGGTGACCGCGCGCACCAATAGTTCGGGCTTGGCAAAGGTATGGCCCAGCCGCCCCTGAAAGGCTGTCAGGTCCGCTGCGATCTTCACTCAATCGCCTTGAAGAAACGATCCGAGCGCCAAGTCCAGAAAGCAAACATCGACCTCCCGGCAGAAGAGAACATCACCCGATCCGCACGGCCCACGATGTCAGCGCGCGGCACAAAACCGACGCCCCGCGCAGCCTGCGCGACGCGGCTATCGGTCGAGTTGTCGCGGTTGTCACCCATGAAAAAGTAGTTGTCGGCAGGCACCGTATAGACGCCTGTGTTATCAAGCGCGCGGTCGCCGATATTCAGGATTGCATGACTGGCCCCGCCGGGCAGTGTTTCGATGAACTTGTCCTTGCGGCAAACTGCACCTTCGCCCACGGACCCGTTGGAACACTGCGGCCGCAGACGCTGCGGGCCTTGCGGGCTGTAGACCTCTTCAAAGACACCGACAGGTTCAACGGTGGCAGCTTCATCGTTGATATAAAGCAGGCCGTCCTTGACCTGAATGCGGTCACCCGGCAGGCCGATCAAGCGTTTGATAAAGTCGCGCCCGGTGACGGGGTGGCGAAAGACCACGACATCGCCGCGTTCGGGATCACCGCCCAGAAAGCGTTCATTGGTGCCCTCAAAAAAGCCGCAGAAATCCTCGGCCCCAACATCCACACCTAATGCGGGAATGCGGATCGACGGGCAAGAAGCGTAGGAGTAGCCGTAGGCAAATTTGTTCACGAACAGAAAATCACCGATCAGCAGCGTGTCTTTCATCGACCCTGAGGGAATCCAGAACGGCTGAAACAAAATAGTGCGAAAGGCCCCGGCGATCAGAAGGGCATAGACGATGGTTTTCACCGTCTCGATGACGCTGCCAAGAAAGCCGGATCGTTCTGCCATGGGTTCTGCCTAACCTTGTTTCTGCGCCGCTAAATGCGGGCAACATGGGTATGAGTCAACCCGACCCGTTTGCAGCGGGGTTATCTGCAATAGGAAGCGCTTCGATCACGACAAATGCCTGCGCCCAAGGGTGATCATCAGTCAGCGTGACATGAATAATGGCCGTGTGGCCCGGAGGGGTCATTTCTTCCAGCCGGGACTTGGCCCAGCCGGACACCTCCATCACCGGCTGGCCACTGCGCAGGTTACTGACCGCCATGTCGCGCCAGCTGATGCCCATACGCAGCCCCGTGCCCAGCGCCTTGGAACACGCCTCTTTCGCGGCCCAGCGTTTGGCATAGGTGCCCGCCACGTCCTTGCGGCGTTCAGCCTTGCGCTGTTCGATCTCGGTGAAGACGCGGTTGCGAAAGCGGTCGCCAAAGCGGTCCAGCGTGCCCTGAATGCGTTCGATGTTGGCCAGATCGGTGCCGATGCCAAGGATCATTGGGTGCCGTCCTCTGCGTAGGTGGCCGTCATCGCACCGGTGGATTGGTTGAGGGTGATCACCACAGGTTTGCGACTGAAGCCGTCGATTTTGGCGTCGTAGAACCGCGCATCTAGGGTAAACGTCAGCCCAGTCAATGGGTTATAGCTGGATTGCAGTGTGTCAAAGAACAGCCCGGCAAAGCCGATGTCGGCACTGGCACCGACCAGGCGGCATTGCCGATCGCCCAATTCGTTGAAGGGTGGCGAGAGCACCAAGAGCCACGCAAAGCCCACAGCGGGTTCAATGGTATCGAGCACCGCCACGCGGACCTTGCCGTTAGAAAAGGTGCGCGCGTTCTCTTCCCATGGCTCTGCGATGGCCTGCGCGCTGGCCTGCCAGTCACATTGAGACACGACCTGTGCCGTCGCGGGACTGGCCAGCGCCAGCAAAAGGGCAACGGTGCGGATCATGCGGCGGGCACGTCCAGATCAAAGACCATGATGCCGTCGCCGCCGCCATTGCACATGGCTACCAGCCGCGCGCCCAATACGCGGTGGCGCGGGTCGGCAGCATAGGCATCAAGGGCAGCACGGTCGTGAAAGGTGCAAACAAAGCCATAAGGGTAATCCGGCGATTTGCCTTCGGCGTCGATGTTGGGGCCATGTTCAAAGCCGGTGAAGCCATCAATCTGGCCAATCAGACCGCCGAGCCCATCCATGACGGCGGGCAAATCATCACGGGCGGAAAGGTTGAGCATGACGATATGGCGGATCATGCGCCTGTCCCAGCTGCCCGCGCCTCATCCATCAGACGGCGCATTTCCTGAATGGAACCGGTCAGCCCCCGAAAGATCGCTTCGCCAATCAGAAAGTGGCCGATGTTGAGTTCTTTGACCTGCGGCAAAGCGGCGATGGGGGCGACGCTGTCATAGGCGAGCCCGTGCCCGACGTGGACTTCGAGCCCCAGTTCGTGGCCATAGGCCGCCATATCGGTGATTCTGGACAGTTCACTGTCGCGCAGGGCCCAGTCGCCCTCGGCCCAGGCGTCGGAATAGGCGCCCGCGTGCAGTTCGATGACCGGCGCGCCGATACGGTGGCTGGCCTCGACCTGTTTTTGATCAGCAGCGATGAACATCGACACGCGGCTGCCGGCGTCCCGCAGGGGCGCGATATAGGCGGCAAGCGCGTTG
Organism: Yoonia sp. R2331; assembly: GCF_041103235.1. Classification (NCBI taxonomy): domain Bacteria; kingdom Pseudomonadati; phylum Pseudomonadota; class Alphaproteobacteria; order Rhodobacterales; family Paracoccaceae; genus Cognatiyoonia; species Cognatiyoonia denitrificans. The sequence continues at coordinate 31,937 of NZ_JBGCUN010000003.1, forward strand.
TCATTGGCGGCCACGTCAAGGCCGCCTTCGGTTGTCCGCTCCTCGCGCTTTTCCGGCACGAGGCAGACAGCGTGGGGTTTGTGGCGCAGGGCGATGGCCTGCATTTCCTCTGTCGCGGCCATTTCAAAGTTCAGCGGCACTGTCAGCGCCTCCATCAGGCGTTCGATGTCGCTGTCGATAATGTGGCGGCGGTCTTCGCGCAGGTGTGCCGTGATGCCATCTGCCCCGGCCTCTTGCGCCAGCAACGCCGCGCGCACCGGGTCCGGCACCGCACCACCGCGGGCGTTGCGGACGGTGGCGACGTGGTCAATGTTCACCCCAAGGCGCAGTTCGTTGGACATGTGCAATTTCCTTTTACTGACCGGATATTAGCCCAGATCGGGGCCATCACCATCCTGCGGTTTGCGCAATTGATCAAGCTTGGCGCGCAACCGCTTGCGGCGGCTGTTCTGGTAGGCCCCAATGAGCGGCACAGAGAGGTAGTAGCAGATGGTGGCGCAGATCACGCCGGGGATCACGCCGCCGACCATGTAGGGATAAAATACATCGTCATAGAACGACGCCAGATAGTCCCAATGGGCCACGTCGTCGGTGAAGATCGCCATAAAGTTATGGCGCAAATCTTCGAACGCGCGGGCAAAGTTGCGCCCGATCCCTTCGACATCGGTGCGCACACCGGTCAGAAGATACCCCGATTGCAGCGCGGCCACGGCGATGGGGATATAGGTCAGCGGGTTGCCAAAGAAGGTGCCCATCAGCGCCGCCAGGATGTTGCCGCGCATCAGTTTGGCGATTACCGCGGCAATCAGAAAGTGCAGCCCGTAAAAGGGCGTGAAAGAGGTGAACACCCCGGCCCAGACGCCGCGGCTGATCTTTTCGGGCGTATCGGGTAGCCGCCGCACCCGGTGTTTGACGTATTCAAAAGCCCGCGCCCATCCCCCACGGGGATAGAGAAAATCCAGCACAGCCTGCCAGATTGGTCGTCTGTCCCTGCGCTTGAATACCACGTCTACGTCCTTACAAGGGGCAAAGCGCCCGCTACGATGCGTCCTGCTGCGCCCGCGCCCGGGCCGGATCACGATACCGCAGGATCGAGGACACGGCGCTTTCAGCATCAAGGGCGGTCATCACCCGGTGCAGATGCGCGGCCTCGCTGAGGTCTACGTCGATCAGAAGCCTATAGTAATCTGGTTTGCGGTCGATGAACTTCAAATCCGAGATATTGGCCTTCTGCTCTCCGATCAATGTGCAAATCCGACCCAGCACCCCGGCATCGTTGCTGATCGCCACATCGAGGGTGACGGCATTGATGGCGCGGTGGTTGCCTTCGGCCCAATGCAGGTCAATCCAGCGGTCAGGCTGATCTTCGTATTCGACAAGAACATCGCAATCGATGGCATGGACAACAACACCCTGCCCCCGGAACGCAATGCCGACGATGCGTTCGCCCGGCAGCGGTTGGCAGCATGGCGCGCGCTGGTGGGGTTGATCAGCGGTCAGACCCACAACGGCGCGGCCTGCGTCAATCTTCTCGCCACCCTTTTCGGCCAGTTCGGGGTAGATCGCGCGCACGATCTGGCGCGCCGACATTTCAGCGCTGCCAAGGCGCACCAGCATGTCGTCCACATCATCCAGCGCCAGCGTCTTGGCCGCTGTGCGCAGGGCCTTTTCGGTCAGCCGCTTGCCAATCGTTTCAAATGCCACCCGCGCCAATTCACGGCCCAGCCGGATATAGCGGGTGCGATCTTCCTCGCGCAGGCTGCGCCGGATCGCTGTCTTGGCGCGACCGGTCACGGCAATGTCGATCCACGTGGCTTGCGGTGTCTGGCCTTCGGCGGTGATCACCTCGACCGATTGCCCGTTCTTGAGTCGGGTCCAGAGCGGCACCCTCAGCCCATCCACCTTGGCGCCCACGCAGGCCATGCCGATGCGGGTGTGGATCGCAAAGGCGAAATCAATCGGTGTCGCCCCACGGGGTAGTTTGATCACATCGCCCTTGGGCGTGAAGCAGAACACCTGGTCGGTATACATCTCGAGCTTGACCGCTTCGAGAAATTCGTCGTGATCCTGGTCATCATCCAGCCGTTCGGTCAGCGCCGAAATCCATTTCACCGGATCAACGGCAAAGCGGTTTTCGACCCGTTCACCGTTCCGATATGACCAATGGGCCGCCACCCCGGTTTCGGCCACTTCGTGCATTTCGCGGGTGCGGATCTGCACCTCGACCCGCTTACCGTCCCGCCCCGAGACGGTGGTGTGGATCGAGCGGTAACCGTTGGTCTTGGGCTGGCTGATGTAGTCCTTGAACCGGCCCGGCACGGCGCGCCAGCGTTGGTGGATCGCGCCGAGCACACGATAGCAATCCGCCTCTGTCGCGGTGATGACCCGAAAGCCGTAGATGTCGGACAGCCGGGAAAAGCCCTGGTCCTTTTCCTGCATTTTGCGCCAGATCGAATAGGGTTTCTTGGCGCGGCCTGCGACCTCTGCGCTGATGCCCGCTTTTTCCAGTTCCACCCGCATGTCGCTGGTGATGCGTTGGATCACATCGCCGGTTTCGCGTTGCAGCGTGATAAAGCGGCGGATGATGGAATTGCGCGCCTCTGGGTTCAGGACGCGGAATGCCAGATCTTCCAGCTCTTCGCGCATCCATTGCATGCCCATGCGGCCCGCGAGTGGCGCGTAGATATCCATCGTCTCGCGCGCTTTTTGCGCCTGCTTTTCCGCGCGCATCGACTTGATCGTGCGCATGTTGTGCAGACGATCAGCCAGCTTCACAAGCGTGACGCGCAAATCCTTGGACGTCGCCATAAAGAGCTTGCGGAAATTTTCGGCCTCTTTCGATTGGGTCGAGGTCAGTTGCAGGTTCGTCAGCTTGGTCACACCATCGACCAATTCCGCGATTTCGCGGCTGAATCGCTTTTCGACCTGCGCAAAGGACGCATCGGTGTCTTCGATGGTGTCGTGCAAAAGTGCGGTGATCAGCGTGGCATCATCCATCTGCATTTCTGCGAGGATCAACGCCACAGCGACAGGATGAGTGAAATAGGGCTCGCCTGAGTGGCGGAACTGCCCGTCGTGCATCTGCGCGCCATAGGCAAAGGCGTCGCGCAGCATCTTTTCATGTGTTCGGGGGTTGTAGGTGCGAACCAGCGCGATCAGATCGTTGTCAGTCGTCATGCTGGTCCGGCGCCCTTACAATGTGGCCGGTTGCGCGGCCTTAACGCTGCCCCTGCGCTTCCATCAGCGCCCGCAGCAGTTTCTCTTCGCTCAGATCATCCTCGGCCGGTTTGTCGGCGGCTTCGGCACCCATCAGCAAGGACATGCTGTCCTCTTCGGGTTCATCAACCTCGATCTGGGTCTGGTTGGCTTCGATCATGCGCTCGCGCAGGTCGTCCGCCTGCTGAGTTTCATCGGCAATCTCGCGCAGGGACACGACAGGGTTCTTGTCGTTGTCGCGGTTGACCGTGATCGGCGCACCGGCAGAAATTTCGCGCGCACGGTGTGCGGCGAGCATGACAAGTTCGAACCGGTTGGGAACCTTATCGACGCAATCTTCTACGGTGACGCGGGCCATTGGCGCACTCCTGTCCAGACAAAGCGGTATCGCAAGCCCTTCATCTAAGGGCTGCGTTCTGGATTGACAAGTCGATTCGGGCGGCTAGTCCAAAGCGACTACGGCGGCGATATCGGCAGGATCACAGCGCGCCAGCATGGCGTCCACATCAAGGCCCAAAACCGGATGGACCCAGGCGGGACACAGATCGCGCAGAGGCACCAGAACAAAAGGCCGATCCTGCGCGCGCGGATGCGGCAGGATCAGCTGATCCGGGGCCTTTTGCATTTGCTGGTCAAGCGGCAGGTCGTGCCAGCGCTGCCAGACAGCCAGATCAGGTGCCACGGTGTCGCCATATGCGATCAGATCAAGGTCAAGAACCCGTTGCCCCCAACGCTGATCCCGCACCCGGCCTGCATCCGCCTCCAACCGGTGCAAATGGACAAGTACGTCCTTGGGCGACAGGGTCGTTGGCACAGAAAAAACCGCATTGGCAAAGTCGGGACCCGCGCCCGGCGGAAACGCCGGGGTGCGATAGATTCGGCTGGCTGACACAGGCGCACCCAGTGCCAAGGCCAGATCTCGCTTGCACTTTTGTACAATTGCCGCCGCGTCAACTATGGTCGCAGTTGCGTTACTTCCTGCGGAAATCAGCACTTTTGGGCCTATTCGGTCCGTTTCGGGGCATTGTGTCAAAACGAAAACATCCTATTATCGACATGTTTTGCGAAACTAGACCACTCACATACGACCCACCACTCTCGCAGAACATACATTTTGGAAGGACGATTAATGTTTTATCGTGACGAGCGCCTGGCGCTCTTCATCGATGGATCGAACCTGTATGCGGCTGCCAAGTCGCTGGGGTTTGACATCGACTACAAGTTGCTTCGTCAGGAGTTCATGCGCCGTGGCAAAATGCTGCGCGCCTTTTACTATACGGCGCTCTTGGAGAATGACGAGTATTCACCCATCAGGCCGCTGGTTGATTGGTTGCACTACAACGGTTTCACCATGGTGACGAAACCGGCCAAGGAATACACCGACAGCATGGGCCGTCGGAAGGTGAAGGGGAACATGGATATCGAACTTTGCGTCGATGCCATGGAACTTGCACCGCATGTGGACCACATCGTGCTGTTTTCCGGCGACGGTGATTTCCGCCCGCTGGTCGAAAGCCTGCAGCGCAAGGGTGTGCGTGTCTCGGTTGTCTCCACCATCCGCAGCCAGCCACCGATGATCGCGGACGAGCTGCGCCGTCAGTGCGACAACTTCATCGAACTTGATGAATTGCGCGATGTTGTGGGCCGCCCACCGCGCGAGCCGCGCCCGGCAGAGGATGCCGACGAAGAAATGATTACGGCCAAGTAGTCAGGTGGTGGGCCGGATCGCTGGCCCATCCCACCCTGCCCGGCTAAAGCGGTTCTTTGTTCTTGGACCGAAAGCTGGAGCCCCAGCCGATATACAAAAAGAACGCTGATACGGCGGCAATGCACGCAGGCCAGAAGAACAAGCGCTGCATCTCAGAGAACCATCCCGCCAACGCAAGTGCTGCCCCCCAGATCACCAATGTCGCCAGAAAGCGATAGATTGCTCCGCTGTTGGAGTTGGCGTCAGATTTGAAGTCCAGATGTGTGTAGTCGCGCCCGTTCCTGGGGTTGTCGTCGATAAAGCCAACCGTATCGCCATCATAGTTGCCGCGGCCAAAGTAGATCATGTCAAACACCTGAGAAATCACCGTCCGGTTCTGAAAATACGCGGAATGCGCCGCGCCGGGACTGGGGAAATGCAGGTTTGAGATATGCACATTGTTGACCCGGTTCGTCATGCTGTCGGCCCCCGTGGGCGACTGCAAACTGCCAGAGATCACATCGGCCAGATCCCAATAGTTGACCCAATGGATATAGGGTTGCGATTCATTGCGGCTGAAGGGCGGTGACTTGATATCGCCGCGCATGGATTCGTAGGCGCGGCTATAGTGGGCAAAGCCTGTGCGGTAACTTTCGAAGAAGTAATTGATCTTGTCGATGGGCGAGGCAATCGTGACCAGATGCCGGATTTTGGTCAGCGCCACCGGCCCCTTCATGACATCGCCATTGTTGTTGTGGCCGTGATTGCGCTGCGCCAGCGCCAGCAGTGTATCATGCGCCACCGAGGTGCCCAGACTATGGCCCACCACGATCACCCGCTTGCACTTTGGATCGCTGAGCACATGACGCATCACGTCCATGCCTTCGTTCAGTACCGCTTTGCGCCGTTCATGCAGCGCATCGGTTTCCGACAGGCTGGCCCATGCCTCGACGTCGCCCATAAAGCTGCCCAGAAACTTGCCCAGACCGCCCGCAATCGCCAAAGACCCCGCAAGCCCGGCGGCCGTCGTCCAATCCGCCGAAAGCCAGTCCGGCACGGGTATGTTGAACCCTGTCAGATAGTCGGTGGTCAGGGACAGCAGGCTGAGCACAAGGCTGACAAAGACCCCGGCCACCATCAGGCCGGCCAGTGCAACGGTGATCATTACGCCCAGATTGAACACCTCAATATAAAAATATTTCCACCACCACGTCTTTGCCAAACCGGTCAGGCGGGTGGCCTTGTCGGGGTCATCGGCGTGGGTCCGTTTCAGAAACGTCTCAAAGGCGCTGAACTTGCCGCTGTCTTTCAGTGCGGCAGTGGTTTCGCCGCCGTCGCTGGCAGGGTCATCGTCTTCGGGGGTCACGCCGCGGCCAAAGAGATAGTAGGTGGTCAACAAATCCTCAAAATCCGACTTTGGCGTGCCTTCGGGCTTTTCAGCGGCGCGTTCGGCCATCTCGGCAAGGGTCGCGCGGCGCAGGCGCTGCCGTTCGCGCCAGGGTGTGACCATCATGATGAAGGGTCGCCAGATCTGCCGCATGATCCATTTGGTCACACCCAAGGGGTTGCGACCCTGCGCCATTTGCGGGGCCCAATACACCTCAAAAAAGCGCGCCGCGCGCACCGGATCTGGCTTGCCGTCCGCGTTCTTGTTGCTGTGACCTTCGGCGAAATGGCGGGTCTTAGTATAATAGACCTGCTCTTCGTTGCGGTTCTTGACGCGGTGCGGTTCGCTGACGGTCTTGATCTCTTTGAGGTAGCCAAGCGGTTGCCCGTGCACATGTCTTGAACGGCGCAAATAGGTGTCGATGCTTTCCACAAGGCGGCTGACCTCTTCCATGCGGCGCTGTTCGCCCATGCCATGAAAATAGATCACGCCGACGTAGCCTTCCGTCACCTCGCCCGGGACAGAGTCGGCCTCTTGAATCGGCGGGTCGCCTTCGTGGGTAATCACGTCTTGTTCGGTCATCAAATCACCTGTGGAAAATTGAAAACGGTCGGAATAATGCGCCCAGCCTAATCGCAACCCGCATTTGCGCCAAGTCTGGTGGCTGCGACGTGGTTGCGTCTGGACCTGTGCGGCCAAAGTGACTAGCTCTAGGCGCATGACACAACAGCCCTTGACCCTGTACCTTGCTGCGCCGCGCGGTTTCTGCGCGGGCGTGGATCGCGCGATCAAGATCGTAGAGATGGCATTGGACAAATGGGGCGCACCGGTCTTTGTGCGTCATGAGATCGTGCACAACAAATTCGTGGTCGACGGGCTGCGCGACAAGGGTGCGGTATTCGTGGAAACGCTGGATGAATGCCCCGATGACCGCCCTGTGATCTTTTCCGCCCACGGTGTGCCCAAGGCCGTGCCCGCCGCCGCCGCCAAGCGCGAGATGGTCTATGTCGACGCCACCTGCCCACTGGTCAGCAAGGTCCATATCGAGGCGCAGCGCCACGCGGACAACGGCTTGCAGATGATCATGATCGGCCACGCGGGCCACCCCGAAACGGTTGGCACCATGGGGCAGTTGCCCGATGGCGAAGTGCTGTTGGTGGAAACCGTTGAAGACGTGGCAACCGTCGCGGTGCGCGATCCGGACAAGCTGGCCTTTGTGACGCAGACCACACTGTCGGTAGACGATACGACTGATATCGTGGCCGCCCTGCAAGCGCGGTTCCCCGGCATCGTCGGCCCGCACAAGGAAGACATCTGTTACGCCACCACCAACCGGCAAGAGGCGGTCAAGGCGATGGCGCCAAAGTGCGACGCGATGCTGGTTGTTGGCGCGCCAAATTCCAGCAATTCCAAACGCTTGGTCGAGGTTGGCGCGCGTGCCGGCTGCAACTACGCGCAACTGGTGCAGCGTGCCACCGACATCGACTGGCGCAGCCTCGAGGGGATCAAGAGCATGGGGATCACAGCCGGTGCCTCTGCCCCCGAAGTGCTGATCAACGAAGTGATTGACGCCTTCCGCGACCGCTATGACGTGACCGTGGAAATGGTCGAGACCGCCGTCGAAAACGTCGAATTCAAAGTGCCGCGCGTGCTGCGCGAAACGGCCTGAGCCGCGCCGCCCTGGTGGGCGATCGCCCTAACCTTGGCCCCTCCCCAACACCCGGATCATCCCGATGCCCCACACAACCCCCAAAGGCGTCATTTTCGATATGGACGGCCTGCTGCTGGACACCGAGCAACTTTATTTTGACGCTTTCCGCCGCACTTTGACGGCCCTTGACCTGCCGCAGGATGATGCGCTGTTCCAAAGCCTTGTGGGCACCAACAACACGCTAGGGAACCAGCTGTTGACCGCCGGATTGGCCGGGCGCGTCACATTGGAGGCGTTTAATGTGATCTGGGACGCGGACATCGCGCAAGAAATCGCGAAAGGCATTCCGGTCAAACCCGGTGTCCGCAGCTTGGCGCTGGCGCTGCAGGATGCCAGCATTCCCTACATCATTGCCACAAGCACCCGCACCGCGAAGGCGCATAAACATCTGGACCAATCCGGAATTGCGGACCTGTTTGGCGACGTGGTTGGCGGTGATCAGGTGAGCGCCAGCAAACCCGCGCCCGATATCTATCTACTCGCTGCCACCCGTCTTGGGCTTGATCCGGCGACCTGCGCCGCCTTTGAGGATTCAGAGAACGGCGTGCGGGCAGCCCATGCGGCTGGCATGATCACCGTGCAGGTGCCTGACACCGTGCCACCAACCGATGAGTTGCGCGCGCTGGGGCACCACATCGCACCTGATCTGTTATCAGGGGCGCGGCATATTGGGCTTCGCCCAGCCGCGTGCTAAGTCACGCGCCATGACCGACTACATCACATTTGAGGGCCGCGTGGTGCCGATGATCTGGGGCGAAAGCACCTATACCGTGCTGCCTCTGCCCGATGAGGTGACAGCGGAACTTGCAGCGCAGGGAGCCCGCCGCGTTGAGGGTGAACTCAACGACTACCCGGTCAACCTCGCCCTGACCAAAGCGCCAGTGATCGATCAAACATTCGTTTACGCAGGGAAATCTCTGTTGCGCGACTGTGATATCACCCCCGGAGAAGTGATCGACGTGCGTCTGCGCAAGGCCGATCCAAATCTGGTCGAGGTGCCAGAGGATTTGACCCTCGCCCTGCGAGCTGCAGAGGCGACACACCAATGGGACGCCCTGACGCCCGGCAAACAGCGCGGGCTGTTGCATGGTGTCACCTCCGCAAAACGGGCGGAAACACGCGCCAAGCGGATTGCCTTGCTGATCAAGGAGCTTGCCCGCTGATGCTGCGACAGATCCCACGCGGGCCGCTTTTGCTTGGTCTTGCAGGCCTCCTGCCGTTTCTTTGGGGTGCTCTGACGCTGCTGATCCCGGACCTAGGGACCTGGGCGCAAATGAACCTTGGCGGGCGCTTTGTCGGTCCCTTTGTGCAGCTGTCTTATGGGACGATCATCCTTGCCTTCATGTCCGGTGTGCTTTGGGGTTTTGCCACAAAGTCAGACGGTTGGATCGGCTACGCCCTGTCCGTGATCCCCGCCCTTTGGGCGTTCTTCATGGTTGGCGGCGGCCCTACATCTGCCGCGATCAACCTCGCCGTGGGGTTCCTTGGGCTTTTGCTTTTGGACCTGCAATTCTGGCAAAAAGGGCTGACGCCGCGCTGGTGGATGGCGCTGCGTGTCCTGTTGACCACCATCGTTGTCCTGACCCTTTTGCCATTGATCCTGTGATGCCCGACGCCAAGACAATTCAATTTTATGACACGGCGGCTGCGCGCTATGCCGCATACGTAGACACCCCTAAACCCAGCGCGCACCTGACCGCCTTCATGGCGCTTTTGCCTGCGGGTGGCCGGGTGTTGGACCTTGGGTGTGGACCTGCACGCGCCTCGGTCCATCTGCGTGATGCCGGGTTTCGGCCTGACCCGGTAGATGCCTCGCAGGGGATGGTTGATCTGGCCAATCGGGACCATCAGATCGGCGCGCGTTTGATGACGTTCGACGGGTTGGATGCGGTGGCAGCCTATGACGGGGTCTGGGCCAATTTCTCTTTGCTGCACGCACCCGCGGCCGACCTGCCGCGCCATCTTTTGGCGATTGCGACCGCGCTGAAGCCAAACGGCGTGTTCCACATTGGGATGAAGACCGGCACCGGAGAGGACCGCGATGCGATTGATCGGTTCTATAGCTACGTCACCGTGCCCGACTTGCAGCGCCTTCTGAGTGATGCAGGCTTTGACGTCCTTGATATTCATGAGGGCAAAGAGGTTGGCTGCGCCGGCACCAATGACCCCTTTGTCGTGATGCGGGCGCGCAAACATGGCTGAGCTTTTCGCCTATACAGATGGGGCTTGTTCGGGCAACCCCGGCCCCGGCGGCTGGGGCGCGCTGTTGATCGCGCGGCAGGGTGATACTGTTCTGAAAGAGCGTGAGATGTCCGGCGGGGAAGCCCAGACGACCAATAACCGGATGGAGCTGATGGCGGCGATCACCGCTTTGGAAACATTGGATAAACCATCCAAGATCACGATTGTGACGGACAGTTCTTATGTCAAGGACGGGATCACCAAGTGGATTTTCGGATGGAAGGCCAAGGGCTGGAGAACCGCCAGCAAGAAGCCGGTCAAGAACGAAGAGTTGTGGAAGCGGCTGGATGACGCCACCCAGCGCCATGATGTGACGTGGGAATGGGTCAAAGGCCACGCGGGCCACCCCGAGAACGAGCGCGCGGACGAACTGGCACGGGCCGGGATGGCCCCGTTCAAGCCATGACACTGCTTGCCGCACTTGATTACGCCTCGGTCTTTGTCTTCGCCCTGACCGGCGCGCTGGTAGCGAGCCGGGCGCAGTTGGACATCGTTGGGTTCGTCTTTGTCGCCAGCCTGACGGCGGTGGGTGGGGGCACGCTGCGCGATGTGCTGCTGAACCGCGACACGGTGTTCTGGATCGCAAACCCCTATTTCATTGGGGTCGCGACGCTTGCGGCTTTGATCGTTTTTCTCTCTGCCCATCTGTTGGAAAGCCGCTATCGCAGTATCGTCTGGTTTGATGCCATGGCCCTCGCCGTTGCGGTCCCGGCAGGGGTTGGGGTGTCGTTTGCGATGGGCATGGACTGGCCCGTCGTGCTGATCATGGGGATCACCACGGGGTGTTTTGGCGGGCTGATGCGGGATGTGGTCTGCAATGAAGTGCCGCTGGTGCTGAAACAGGGCGAGCTCTATGTGACCTGCGCACTGGTTGGTGCGGGCGCGGCGGTGCTGGCCGATTTTGCCGGTTTGTCTGCGCCAGTTGCACTGATGATCTGCGGTGGTGTGACCTTTGCCTTGCGCGGCGGCAGCATCGCCTTTGGCTGGCGTTTGCCAGTATACAAGAGCTTCCCCCCCCGCCAGTGACGTCGCAATCTGGGCGGGGCCAAAATCTTTGAAAGATTTTGGACACAGACTTTTTCAAAAGTCTGGCGCCTCAGGCCACCCGCAGCACGATCTTGCCGATATGTGCGCTGCTTTCCATGCGGGTATGGGCCGCAGCGGCATCTGCCAGCGCAAATTCCTGATCCAGCACCGGTGCGACCGTCCCGGCTACCAGCAACGGCCAAACCTGCGCGCGCAGCGCATCCCCAATGCGCGCCTTTGCCAGGTCCGATTGCGGGCGCAGGGTTGAACCTGTCATCGTCAGGCGACGGGTCATCAGTTGCACCAGATTCAGCTCTGACTTGGGGCCTTGCAGAAGCGCGATTTGCACAAGGCGACCGTCATCGGCCAGGGCTTTGAGATTGCGCTGAATGTAGGGCCCGCCGACCATATCGAGGATGAGGTCCACCCCGCCGTGGTTGCGCATGACCTCAACGAAATCAGCGTCGCGGTAGTTGATGGACTGTTCTGCCCCGAGCGCCGTGCAGGCGGCACATTTCGCATCCGATCCCGCGGTCGCAAAGACTCGTGCGCCAAAGGCACGGGCCAATTGGATCGCCGTCGTGCCAATACCGGAAGAGCCGCCATGAATCAGAATACGCTCGCCCGCTTGCAGGTTCCCGCGCATGAACACGTTGGACCAGACGGTAAAGAAGGTCTCTGGCAGGCAGGCCGCTTGTTTGAGGCTCAGCCCATCCGGCACAGGCAGGCAATGGGCAGCCGGAGTGGCCACGTATTCCGCATAGCCCCCACCGGGCAAGAGCGCGCAAACCTGATCGCCAATCGCAAGATCGGCGACACCGGTGCCAAGGGCCACGATTTCACCAGAGGCCTCGAGCCCCGGCAGGTCGCTGGCCCCTTTGGGCGGGTCATACAGCCCCGCGCGTTGCAGCGCGTCGGGACGGTTTACCCCTGCATAAGCCACTTTGATCACCACCTGATCATGACCCGATTCCGGCATCGGCCGCTCCGTCAGTTGCAGGACATCCGGCGGGCCGGGTTGGGTGATCTCGATGGCTTGCATAGGGTGTCCTTTCGCCGCGTTGGGTTATGGATATGGTGGCAGGGGCCGGTTGCCAAGATTGGCGTGGCTTTCGGCTGACGTCACTGGCCCACCCAGGCCGGGCCATCAATGTCCCGCATGTGGCGACCCGGGATTCCCGGTGAAGCGTTTTATGGTCCCTGTGGTCAATTTTCTTATCGTCGGCGAGCGCGCGCAGCGTGAAGATTTCTGCAATAGCGTAGATTTTTCGGCCGCTGTGCCACGAGGTGATCGGCCATTCATGCGAACTGCAGCGAGAACGAGATCCCCACAGAACAAGTTGTGGGACGAAAAGGTCTTATACGGATGCGGTTGTTGCTGCCGCAGTATTTTTTCCCACCCGATGCCGCTTTAGCACTGCGATACCAACTGGATGAGCCCTACACACTCTTCCTGCGGGTCGCCGTTGTTCCAAAACTCTGACGAAGAACAGGGCCGGCTGCACTGCCATCATCCCCAACGATGACCACAAACGTCCCAACTAGTGTCGTGCTCGGTATCCATTTTCTGGAGGGTCGACGATGTGTTTACGAACGTGCGCCGCTACGTGCGGGCATTAAGCCATCGGGCCGGACCAGAAGGGCCGCAATCACCGCACTCAGTACGATGGCATCGCGGTAAGGTGCCAGCGCATCGGGAAGAAATGCCTGTGTCAGCACTTCGAAAGTCCCGACGACAAAGCCCCCCAAGACAGCACCACCGAGGCTGCCAAGCCCACCAAGGACCGTTGCAATGAATGCCTTCAGGACAGGGAAGAAGCCCATCATCGGGTCAACAGAACCCCGCTGAGCGGTCCAGATGACAGCCGCGACGCCAGCAAGGAGGCCCGATATCGCAAAAGATATGGCCACGACACGGTTTGCCTTTACCCCAAGCATGCGCAGCATTTCAAAATCTTCTGCAGCCGCGCGCATGGCCATCCCCACTGCTGTTCGCCTGAGGACAAATGTAAGCAGTCCCAGCGAAATGATCGTGATCAGGATTGATACCGTCGGGGCAATGCCGATCGTCATGCCAGAAATCTGAAATGTTCCCGACCAAGAGGAGGGAAACGAAATAGGCACTGGGCGCGGTGATATTCCATTCTGGAAGAGAATCTTCAGTATCTCGGATACGGCGAAACTTGTGATCAGGAGTGAGATGACATCGGCCCCGCGCATCGCACGAAAGGCTGCCCTTTCCATTGCAAGCGCCATGACGACAGAAGCGCCAATCCCAACTGTCAGAGCCGCGAGCGGCGGAAAACCGAAAGCCATCGACAGGAAAATACCATACCCGCCAAAGGTCATGATTTCTCCGTGGGCAAAGTTGATCAGCTGGACGATGGAAAACACAATTGCCAGTCCAAGCGCCAGCATCGCATAGGTGCCACCGAGGCTTAGCGCGTTGATAAGTTGTTGAAGCAGTTGATCCATTGTTTATGCCGCCAAATATGCAGATTTAAGAACATCATTGTTGGCCAGGTCTGCAGGTGTCCCGGATGCCGCGACCGCCCCATTTGCCAGCACCACCGCGTGATCGGCCACTTCCAAGGCGAGTGATGCATTTTGTTCAACCAAAAGAATCGAAATCCCTTCGTCGCGGAGTTCTTCCACGATAGAGAAAATCGCGTCGACCATTTGCGGTGCAAGGCCAAGGGACGGTTCGTCCATCAACAAGAGCTTTGGCGCACTCATTAAGGCGCGTGCGACTGCCAACATCTGTTGCTCTCCCCCTGACAAAAGACCGGCAAGCTGTTTCCTTCGTTCGCCAAGGATCGGAAAACGCTCCATCATTTCACGTCGTCGAACAGTGGAAACGTCAGCGCTGCTCACCGCTGAACCGGCGAGTATCAGGTTCTCTTCCACGGAGAGGGACGCAAAGATGCGCCGCCCCTCTGGGCAGATGCCAACGCCCGACCGCACAAGGGCGTCGGGCGTCGACTTGTTCGCGTTTTTCCCAAAGATGGATACCTCGCCAGAGGCCACGGGTACGACGCCCGCAATTGCCATCAGCGTGCTGGATTTACCCGCGCCATTCGCGCCAAGGAGGGTTGTGATCCCACCTTTTGCCACAGAAAAACTAATTCCGCGGACAGCGTTGACGGGCCCGTATCGGACCTCAAGCGCATTTACATCAAGGACAGCATCCATCGTTGTGATCTCACGGGTTGGGAAGTGTTTCGGGATCGGCAAGCGCGCGCATCACGAACTCTTTTTCACCCGCCTCTGAAATCCGTGCCACGACAACATCGCGAAGCGGCATTCTGTCGGTGCCTGCAAAGGTGAAGTTGGACATGATGCCCTCGCCATCTTCGATTTCGGCCATTGCTGCGGTGACTGCAGCAGGGTCGGTCGAGCCTGCTGCCGCGACGGCCTGTTCGATCATATGGGCGATGTCACAGCCGTTTACGTAATAGTTGTTGTCAGGTGTTGCGCCGGTCGCCGCTTCGAACCGCGCGACAAAATCGGCATAAGGCGATCCTTCATCGGGAAAACCGCCTGATGTGTGCAACACACCTGTCACGACATCACCCAACCCGCGCACCGTTGGGGTATCCAACGCATCGCCGCCCATCACCTGGGTATCAAGCCCCGCACCGCGCAACGCCCGGATAAACGCAGGGAAATCGGGTTCCCATGCCCAGGTCACGATGACATCCGGTGCGGAATCCGCATTTTGGATATTTGTGACGATCGCGGAAAAGTCAGGCTGGTTGAGGGAAAATGTACTTTCTCCCACGACGTTACCGCCGAGCTTTTCGAACACCTCACCGAAATACCGCGGCCCGCTGAGTGTGTAGGCACTGTCCGGTGAGGTAAGAAGCCATGCGTTCTCTAACCCGGCCTCTCGCGCATGGCCGGCAAGAACGGCGGCTTGCTGGTTATCTGCCGGATAGCTCCCGAAGACATGCGTGCCGACTTGCGTCAGGACGGGTGCGGTGCCGGCGAAGGTCATTGTCGGGACCATATCCGCGGCGGTGATCTGTGCCGCCGCAATTGTCGGGTCTGCATCTGCGGACGACACGATAAACTGCGCGCCGTCATCCAGCATTTCCTGAACAACCTGCACACCCATCGCAATGTCAGAGCGCGTGTCCTTGACGATAAGCCGGACCGGGAGTGTCCCGTTCAGGCCGCCATTGGCGTTCATCTCATCAATGCAAAATTGAAATCCGGCATAGGACGGCCCGTCATACGATGCCAGATAACCCGATTGCGCCGACATGACGCCGATTACGTATTCATCTGCGAATGCAGTGCCACTCACGGCGACCAGCGCACTGGAAAGTAGAATTGCCTTCATCTTCATGTCATTTCTCCTTCTGTTGGTTCTGTGCGGTCTGGGCGTGTTTTGTTTTCGGCGGCGCGTGCCGCACGGCCGCGCCCTATGTAAGCCTCAATGACTTGTGGATTGCCCCGCACCGTTTCCGGCGTTCCTTCGGCAATTTTCTGACCGCGGTTCATCACCACGATGTGGCTGGACAATCGATTCACGAAATGGAGATCGTGATCGATGAGCAAAATTCCAATGTTGCGCTCACTGCGGATCGCCAGGAGACGATCAGCAAGATCATCGGTCTCGGCCGGGTTCATCCCCGCCGCCGGTTCATCAAGGAGTAAGATCGCCGGATCTTGGGCCAGCGCACGGGCAATTTCGAGCCGCTTGCGGGCGCCATATGGCAGGTTATCTGCCTGCATCGCCGCAATGTCACCCAGATCGAACGCCTCCAGTTCGCGGATGGCAATGGCGTTTGCCTCTGGCCGGGTGCATCCTGCGGCCAATGCGGCAACAAGCACGTTTTCAAAGGCCGTGAGGCCGGAAAACAGTCGCAGGTTCTGGAAACTGCGCGCAACGCGGTGGTCTATTATGCGGTGACGGGGAAGCCCCGTGAGGTTCGTGTCGCCCATATGAGCTGTGCCGACATCGGCGTCATATTGGCGCGTCAAAAGGTTCACCAATGTTGATTTTCCAGCGCCATTGGGACCAATCAAACCGGTGATCTGGCCAGTCGGGGCGGTGAAGCTGACATTATCCACCGCCTTTACACCGACGAAGGACTTTGAAAGGCCCTTGGCCACCAGTGCGGTATCGCC
Organism: Yoonia sp. R2331; assembly: GCF_041103235.1. Taxonomy (NCBI): domain Bacteria; kingdom Pseudomonadati; phylum Pseudomonadota; class Alphaproteobacteria; order Rhodobacterales; family Paracoccaceae; genus Cognatiyoonia; species Cognatiyoonia denitrificans. The sequence continues at coordinate 48,341 of NZ_JBGCUN010000003.1, forward strand.
GATTGGGTTGGGCTTGGGGGCAGGTTTGGTGTTGCCTTTGATCCGTCGCAAGAAATTGGCATCCGCGCCGGGCCCAAGTTCAAACGCCCCGACAATCCCTTGTGGCCGCAGCCAGATCACCAGCAAGATCGCGAGGCCAAGGGAAATTGTCGTCAGGCCGAAAACCTCGGGGAAGGTCACCCCTGCAAACGAAATGCCGCCTTCCAGATTTCGGACCGAATTCTGCAAAAGCGCGACCGCGATTGCGCCCACAACGGCACCGCCGACAGAACTCATCCCGCCCACGATCATCATGACAATCAAACCAAAAACGAGGCTCAGATAAAATGACGCCGGCGAAAAGGCACCAAGAATATGGCCGTAGAGCGCGCCTGCAACTGTCGCCATCATACCCGAAAAACTCCACGCGATAAGGCGGGCGCGGCGCGGGGAGATTCCAAGCGCCGTCGCAGCATCCTCATCATCACGCACCGCACGGACAAACAGGCCCCAGCGGCTTTCGCGATAAAGGCGGGCAACCAGAATGAATATTACGGCCGCAAACAACAGGACAGGCAAATCTGTGAGGCGCGGAACGCCATAGAACGTCTGACTGCCCCGCGTAAAATCCCGGGCGCTGATCGCGATGGAATGAACAATAATGAGAAGCCCAAGGGTCGAAATGGCGGCGGACGGTCCCAAAAGCCGTGCGATTGCACTCCCCGTGAGCAACGCAAATGCCAGCCCGGCCAGAATGACAAACGGCAATGCAGCCCAGATTGAAAGCTCATGTCCGGCCAGCCACCCCGGAAGATTGGGCAATGCAGATCCTTGGAGGCCGGCGGGCATCGTCAGAATGCCGGACAGATAGGCCCCCAATGCCATAAATGCACCATGGCCAAAGGACACGATGCCTGTATTGCCGCAGAACATCGCCAAGGCCACCACGGCAGTGACGTTGACGCACAACAGCACCGCGATGCGTTCGCCTGTTCGCCCAAACACCAGCGTCAGCAGAACGACCGTCACGATCAAAGCCCCGATCGCGGTCAGCGTGCGCAGCCAGTTTGCAATGCGAAGTCGCGATGCGTGGGATTGCAAGACCGTTTCGGACATCAGCCTGCGCCTGCCAATTCAGACACCAGCTCTTTTGTGGTGACCTGTCGGCAATAGCCCTGAATGGCCCGCAGGGAATTTTCGTGCCGATCCTGCGAATAGGTCAGGCAGGCATCGGTGACCTGTGTGACCAGATAGCCCAGATCACAGGCGTCCCGGATCGCGCTTTCGACACATTGATCCGTGATCAGCCCCGAAATGACGATTTGACGCACTCCCAAGTTGCGCAAAACATAATCAATATGCGTCGAGACAAAGACAGAAGACGACGATTTGGGCAGTACGATTTCATCGCCCTTGGGTGCGATCTGATCAATCACCTTTCCGTCCCAACTGCCTTTGGGCACATTGAACCCCGTGATCTTGTAGTCGAGTGAGCGATCCCGCCCATCAAGGGTGAGGCTTTCGATGGTGGTATACATCACCTCGACACCCGCATTGCGTGCCGCGTTCTGGAGGGCCTGCATATTGGGAACAACGCGGGTTTCCAGTTGTTCGAAATACCAGCTATACTTCGCCGCGAATTCATCAGGGGGCAGATCTTTGAATTCAGCGCCCTGCCGATGGGCGGAAAAGTTTTGGGTATCGACAAACAAGAGAGCCGATTGCTGCGGCACCAGCGGAAGATTTCGGGTCAAGGTCATGTTTGTTTTTCCATCACAGCCGAAATGGCATCGGTCAGCAGCCCTGCCCACATCTCGCAGTCATCATCGGTGGAGATGTTGTCATTCCTGATTTCGATCAGGGCATGAGCAATCTGGCGCGACTCAGCGTGTTTGGGGATGAACCAATCGGTTTCATCATCAATCTGGTAAGGTTGGTTCACCGCAAGGGTCAGCGCGGGTTGCTGCCCTGCGATGACGTTCATCATGTCATGCGCTGTGTCAGTATCCTGTCTGCTTAGAAAACCTGCATCCCATGGCCGCACATCACCGCCCCCGAGGGTTGGGTTAAAAGAGTGGATTGAGAAACAGGCACTGCGCGGTGAGCGAGCAAACAACTCGCTTAGCGCAGTGTCCATCGGCAGAAAAATCTCTGTGACGCGCTGGGTCCGCTCTTTGGGAGATATTGCCATGTTGCCAGGGACCGGGACGCCATCAACCTCGGTCGTTATTGCGTGGGGCCCTTCCGGGGGGCGATTGGCGTCGATCAACAATCGGCTGTAATTCTGCAGAACCAGCGGCGCGTTCAACCGCGCGGCCACTGAACGCGCCACAACCTGCGCCCCGATGTCCCAACCACGGTGACTGTTGATCACGGCTTCTGATAGGCCCAGATTGCCCAGTGACTTTGGAATTGCCCGTCCGGCATGTTCACAAAGCAACACAACCGAAGCCCGACTGTCAGGGTTCACGATATCAATTGGATCTGGGTCCAGATCGCTAAGAATCGTCTCTGTGGCATCAGTTGTCATTTAGGAACCGTAGGAGAAATTTAATTTCACTGTCAACTTATTTGATATTGACTGAAAATTCATTTTCACAATACTGGCCCCATGACTGTAAAAGACATGATCGAAAGAGCCGCTGAACACCTTACGCAATCCGAGCGAAAACTCGTTGCGGCGTTGCTGTCAGATTACCCGTTCGCCGGGCTGCTCAACATTCAGGAACTCGCCAGCGAGGCAAGTGTATCTGCGCCTTCGATTTCCAGATTCACAGCCAAAATCGGGCTGTCCGGTTACCCGGAAATGCAACGACTGCTTCTGGAAGAGTTACGCAGCGGCGAAATTTCACCTGTGGATTTGCACGACTCCGGCAAGCGGATCGAGGGCAGCTATCTGGCGGGTTTCCTGAGCAGAGCCGCCAGTCAGATTGAATCTGCGGGCCGGGCCATAACCGACGAACAGTTTAACCGGATAACGGCGCTTCTGTCAGATCCCAAACGTCAGGTTTTTGCTTTAGGCGGACGTATCAGTGACACGATCGCACGGCATATGACGTTCCACCTCGATCAGTCGCGCGTGGGTGTACACCATATTTCGCGCGACCCTGAATCCTGGCCCGGTCATATTTTGCGCATGAATGCAGGCGATGTGGTTTTTCTGGTGGATTTCAGACGGTACGAACCGGCGCTGGCGCGTTTGGCAAAGGCCGCCGCAACCAAACGGGTGAAAATCGTACTTCTGACGGACAGTTGGATTTCTCCAATCAAGAAAAACGCGGCTGAAGTGCTTGCGGTTCCCATTGAAACCGGCACTGTCTGGGACAGCTATGCTGCGGCCCTTGCGATCGTCGAGGCCATCGTCGCCAGTACAGCAGAAGTGACCTGGGACGGGACGCGCACGCGCATCGAATCCTGGGACGCCACCCGCATCCTGACATCGGAGACATAGGTATGAGCGATCTGGTTTTTGCCGCGACGTGTGATTTGGCAGGTAAGGTCCGGGGCAAAGCGTTTCCCGCAGATCAATTGAACAAACGGTTGCAGCGCGGCGTCGGCTGGACGCCGACCAATGTGCAAATCACCTGTTTTGACGGAATTGCCGAAAGCCCATTCGGGTCTTTTGGTGATCTGCTTTTGGTGCCGGACGAGAAAGCGGATGTGTGTGCGACATTTGGTGCCACGACCGAAAGATTCATGCTTGGGGATATTGTCACGTTAGATGGTGATCCTTGGGATTTCTGTATGCGTTCCCTGCTGCGCGCGGCGCTTGACCGGTTGCGCGCACTTGCAGGTGTCGACGTGTTGGCCGCGTTTGAGCATGAGTTTCAGCTGAAGGGGGATTCAGACATCACGGGCGGCGCGTTCGGGCGATCTGCGTTCGAACCCCGCCGCGCGTTTTGTGAAACCCTGATCGCAAAAATCGCTGAGGCCGGGCTGAGCCCTGACAGCATCATGAAAGAATATGGCGCAAATCAGTTTGAGGTTGTTATCGGTCCGGAACTCGGTGTCCGTGCTACCGATGCATCCGTTATTGTTCAGGAGATCACCCGCTCGACCGCACGGCACGTGGGTGAAACGGCGACTTTCGCTCCGATCCTTGACCCGGCCGGGGTCGGCAATGGCGTCCATGTCCACATGAGTTTTCTGCACAAGGACGGCTCTCCGGCAACGCATGATCCCGAAGGACCTTGTGGCATGTCTGCCTTGACAGCGGCCTTTTCCGCCGGGGTTCTGAAGTATCTCGACAGTATTTTGGCCCTGACCGCGCCCTCGGTGGTGTCTTATCTTCGGCTGACGCCACACCGATGGTCTGCGGCCTACAACAATCTTGGGTTTCGCGACAGAGAGGCATCGCTGCGGGTTTGCCCCGTCACAGCCCAGGATCCAACAAGCGTTGCGCGTCAGTTCAATATTGAATTCAGGGCCGCCGATGCTGCTGCTTGCCCGCATCTGGCACTGGCGGCAATTGTCCACGCGGGGTGTCAGGGTATTGAGGACAATCTGCCTGCGCCATCACCCACCGAGGAGGATCTATCCCTTTTGTCAAAAGACGAACTGACATCACGCGGGTTGGTGCGATTGCCGCAAACGCTGGAATCCGCGCTGGACCTGTTTGCAAACAACCCAACGGTCACAGGATGGTTTCCAAAAGGATTTGCAAGCGTTTACGTGGCCCACAAAACCGCCGAGATGGACCATGTAAAAGGGATGGATACTGCCCAGAAATGTGCTGCGTATTCCGAAACATACTAGGATGGACATGATGAGCCATTGGCAACAGGCGCTGGCAGATAAATGGCATATCCACACGACTCTTACCCAGCTTGACGGCGAATACGACCTTAATTTTCTGGCGCGCGACGATGCTGGAAACGGTTTCATCCTGAAGGTCATGCGCCCGGATTGCGAAGAGTGGTTGGTTGACCTGCAGGTCCGCGCGTTCGAGCATTTGGCAAAGCGCGAACCAGATTTGCCGTGTCCAAAGGTGATCCCCGCCGCCAACGGGGAGGCCTACGCAACGATCAACGATGCCGCCGGTCGACCACGACTTGTGTGGCTTTTGAGTGAACTCTCAGGGCGCTGCTATGCCGAAATGAAGCCCAAAAGCCCTGCGCTGGCCCATGAGATCGGGCAGATATTGGGCACCTGCGCCAAAGCACTCAGCGACTTTGCGCACGACAAACTGGCCCGCGATTTCAAATGGAACCTTATGCAAGCTGGCTGGATTCGTGACCAACTGTCGTGCCTGACGGACCCAACCCGAAAAGCCATGATCGACACGATTTGCGACGGGTTTGATGCCGTGCTGCCGACCCTAACCGCGTTGCCGCAGCAGGCTATTCACAATGACGCCAATGATTACAATATCCTCGTCGCAGGTCAGTTGAATGAACCGCGCCGGGTCTCTGGTTTGATTGATCTGGGCGATATGTGCAAAGCGCCGCGCATTTGCGATCTTGCCATCGCGGCGGCCTATCTGGTGCTGGATGTTGACCATCCAGAGGCCATGCTGGCGGCGCTGGTTGCGGGCTTCCATAGCACCGCGCCGTTGACCGCCGCCGAGGTTGATCTGATCTGGCCGCTTGTTCGCATGCGGCTTGCCGTCAGCGTTGTCAATTCCACCCTGATGGCAAAGGACAACCCGAACGACCCCTATGTGACGATCTCGCAAGCGCCAGCTTGGAGGTTTCTTGAAGGCAACGATCTTGACCCGAAATTGCTGAACGTGCGCCTGCGCGCAGCCTGTGGCCTGCCAGTGGTTGAGGGGGCGGACCGGGTTTTGAAATGGATCAGCACCGAACGCGGTCATTTTGCCCATGTCATGGGACAGGATATTTCAGATGCCCCGATGGGGTCACTATCGGTCGAAAACGCCAGCACCCCGCTAAACCCCTTTCATTTGCCCCAGGAAGAAGCCGCCTTGATCGGGCAGGAGTTCAACGACAAGGGCCGAGTGTGGCTGGGCTATTATAACGAACCTCGACTGATCTATGCTGATCCGGCGTTTCGCAACGGGCCATGGAAAGCGAGCGATCGACGCACGGTTCATTTGGCGGTGGATGCATTTGCCCCCGCAGGCACCCCGATCTTCGCTCCGCTCGATGGCACCGTCTATTTGGCCACGTATCGCGAAGGGCATCTGGATTACGGTGGCTTGATCATCTTGCGCCATGAAACCCCTGCGGGGGATGCGTTTTACACGCTGTATGGCCATCTGGATCCCGAATTTCAGGATAGGCTGAGCGCAGGCGATATGGTGTCCAAAGGGCAAGCATTTTGCCAATTGGGTGATCCCACAATGAACGGCGGCTGGGCGCCTCATTTGCATTTTCAAATGGCACTGACCATCGATGGCATGGGCTTAGACTGGCCCGGTGTGGCAGATCCGGATGATCTGTACCTTTGGAATGCGATCTGCCCCAATCCTGCGGCACTGCTGAATGTTCCAGATGGCAATGTGCTTTATCAACCGACCGACAAGGCGCGGATTGCCGCCGAACGCCGCGCGCATTTCGGGGGCAACCTGTCGTTGACCTACAACGACCCGATCATGCTGGTTCGGGGCTGGAAACACCACATGTTCGACGAATGGGGCAGACCATACCTTGATGCCTACAACAACGTCCCCCACGTCGGTCATGCCCATCCCCGGATTCAGGCCGTGGCTGCGGATCAGCTGAAGCGGATGAATTCAAACACCCGATATTTGCATCCGGCCCAAACGGCATTTGCCGAAAAGGTACTGTCAAAGCTGCCCGACACGTTCGAAACCTGCTTTTTCGTCAATTCAGGGAGCGAAGCCAACGAATTGGCCCTGCGCCTTGCCCGTGCGCAGACCAACGCCAGAGGAATTGTCACGCCCGATCACGGCTATCATGGCAACACGAACGAAGCCGTCGCAATATCGGCCTACAAATTCAATAAACCGGGCGGAGTTGGTCAAGCGGGTTGGGTCGAATTGGTCGAAGTGGCCGACGACTATCGCGGATCCTTTCGCAGGGGCGATCCGGAACGCGCGCAGAAATACGCAGACCTCGTTCGTCCGGCCATCGCCGCGTTGCAGGCGAAAGGCCACGGCGTCGCTGGCTTTATCGCCGAGACTTTCCCCTCGGTCGGGGGACAGATTATCCCGCCGATTGGGTATCTGGCGGCTGTCTATGAAAAGATCCGCGCGGCCGGTGGGGTCTGTATCGCCGATGAGGTCCAAACCGGATTGGGCCGTTTGGGCGACTACTACTTTGGCTTCGAACAACAAGGCGTTGTGCCGGACATTGTGGTGTTGGGCAAACCGATTGGCAATGGTCACCCGATTGGTGTGGTCGTCACGACCAAGGAAATCGCCGCACGCTTTGACAATGGGATTGAGTTTTTCTCGACCTTCGGTGGGTCGACGCTTTCATGCAGGATTGGCAAAGAGGTTCTGGATATCGTCGACGATGAAGACCTTCAGGGGAATGCGCAGCGCATGGGTGCGCGCCTTATGAACGGGCTAAAGACGCTTGAGGCGCAATTTGCCTGCGTCGGTGATGTGCGGGGCATGGGGCTTTTCCTGGGGGTGGAACTGATCAATCCAGATGGATCGGAAGCGACCGAAATCTGTGCTTACATCAAGAACCGTATGCGGGACCACCGCATCTTGATTGGAAGCGAAGGGCCCAAGGACAACATACTCAAAATCAGGCCGCCCATGACGATTGAGGCGGACGATGTGGATATGATCGTGACTGTGCTCGATAGCGTCCTATCGGAAGTTTAAACGCGCTGGGCTCTGCGCCCAGCCGATTCAGGGGGCAGAAAAGCGAACATTTATGTGCCTCTGTGCGTGTTTTCACCGTGCCGAGCAAAAAGGTAAGGTGGGTCTTTCTGCCGCTCATAAGGTACCGACAATCCAGGTCATGAATTTCTCGACCTGAGGCTTGATCGGAGCCTGTTCCGGCCAGACGAGGAAATACTGCCCATCGGTGTGGGTCGGGCTTCCAAACGCCGAGGTCAGCCTGCCACGCGCGATCTCGGACTGCGCCAGATAGTCCGGCAACAGCGCAACTCCCATGCCGTGAACGGCGGCTTGTGCCATTGTGGAAAACTGATCGAACAACATCCCCGGAACAGCGCCGACACTCACACCCTGACGGCCAAACCAGTCTTGCCAAGCACCGGATCGCGTTTCCAGATGTAGAAGCGGCAAGTCCGTCAAGTCAGCAACGCTGGCGAGGGGCTTTGCCAGAAAACTTGGCGCGCAGACTGGCAACAGCTCTTCGCCGGCAAGGCGCAGATACCCAACGCCCGGCCAGTCTTGGGCGCCGTAGTGGATGGCGGCATCCAGCGGTTCGCGGTCAAAATCAAATGGCCTGAGCCGCGTCGACAGATTGACAGTTACTTCGGGATGCTCCACCGCGAATGATTTCAGGCGCGGGGCCAGCCAATGCATCCCGAACGCAGGCAGGATCGCCAGATTAAGGCTACCACCCGCCGGATTTGCCCGTAGGCGCAGCGTGTTTTGCGACAGATCAGCCAGCATGGCGCGTATCTGTCCGCAATAGTCATGTGCCGCAGGTGTCAATTTCAAACCAACGCCGTCACGCACCACCAGTTTGACGCCAATCTGCCCCTCCATGACTTTGATCTGTCGACTGACTGCGCTGTGGGTCAACGACAGTTCGTTTGCCGCAGCTGTCGCCGTGCCCAGCCGGTCAACCGCTTCCAATGCAAGAAGAGACGGAATGGACGGAAGATAACGGCGGGGACCAAACATGTGAGTTTTTCTCAAATAGATGCGCGTGAGTCTTGATAGCCGTTTGCATTAAAACATGGCAACACAAGATAGCTGTCCACCCTTGGCCGTGAGAAAAATGCAAAATATCCCTGCTTCATCCGAACTTAGGCCCGCCAACAGGTTGGACGGCATCGACCTTTCTGAGATCGTGCAGATATCGGAACGGGCGGCGCGGTTGCGGGCGGCGGGGGAAGATATCGTAACGCTCTCGACCGGTGAGCCGGACCTGCCAACACCCGATCACATCATAGAGGCGGCGAATACCGCAGCGCGCGCGGGCCAGACGCGTTACACCGCGACGGCTGGCACGCCAGAATTGCGCAACGCCGTTGCCCAAGATGCAGGCGTCGCGATGTCCGATGTCATGATTTCGACCGGCGCCAAACAAGTGATCGCCAATGCCATGCTGGCGACGTTGAACGCGGGTGATGAAGTGATCATGCCTGCCCCGTTTTGGACCAGTTACGCCGATATTGTGCGTCTTGCCGGTGGCGTTCCAGTGATCGTCCCCTGTGGCATGGACACTGGGTTCAAGCTGACACCCGAAGCACTGGCCGCCGCCCTGACACCGCGCACACGGTGGCTGATGCTGAACTCTCCCTCGAACCCGTCGGGTGCTGTCTATGCTGCGGAGGAGATCGCCGCCCTTGCCACCGTTCTTGAAACGCAACCCGGCGTCATGGTGCTGGCCGACGAGATTTACCGCGAGCTGTGTTACTTGCCTTTCGCCTCTTTCACAGACGCGGCCCCTGATTTGCGTGACCGCACCTTGATTGTGGACGGTGTCTCAAAAGCGTTTTCAATGACCGGATGGCGCATTGGCTGGGGCATCGGCCCTGCGGCGCTGATCTCGGCGATGATCAAGGTTCAGGGTCAAGTGACCTCTGGGGCGTGCTCTGTCGCGCAAGCCGCCGCACTGGCTGCGGTCACCGGGGACCGCAGCCTGCTGGACACCCGCCGAGCCCTGTTTCTGAAACGGCGCGATACGGTTGTATCAGGGCTAAATGCAGTTGCTGGACTTACGTGTCCCGCGCCGGATGGCGCATTCTACGCATTCCCGTCTTGCGCTGATCTGCTGACGGACGCGGGCGGTCCCTTTGTCGATGACGCTGCCCTTTGCGCATGGCTGTTGGACACCGCAGGTGTCGCGATTGTTCCGGGCCGCGCCTTTGGTCTGCCCGGCCATTTGCGCCTGTCATTTGCCTATTCTGACGCAGACCTGTCGACCGCTTTGACGCGGGTCACCGACGCCCTTGAGAGGAAAACACAATGAAAGACGGCTTTGGCCCCTCGCTCAGCGGATTTGATTGGGAAGATCCATTCCGCATGTCCGACCAACTGACCGAAGAAGAGCGGATGATCGCAGAAGGCGCGCGCGCCTATGCCAGCGACAAGCTCGCCCCGCGCATCACGGACGCCTATCTAAACGAAACGGTCAGCCCAGAAATATTTGCTGAAATGGGTGAAATGGGGCTGCTGGGCGTTACGATCCCCGAGGCATACGGTGGCATCGGCGCGGGTTACGTGGCTTATGGTCTGGTCGCCCGCGAGGTTGAGCGGGTGGACAGCGGATACCGGTCAATGATGTCGGTTCAAAGCTCTTTGGTGATGTATCCGATCCATGCCTATGGGTCAGAGGCGCAAAAGCAGAAATACCTTCCCGGTCTGGCCGCTGGCACATTGATCGGCTGTTTCGGTCTGACCGAACCGGATGCAGGCAGTGACCCTGCGGGTATGAAAACGACCGCCAAAAAGACCGAGGGCGGCTATGTCATCAACGGCGCAAAGATGTGGATTTCCAATTCACCCATTGCGGATGTCTTTGTGGTCTGGGCCAAATCAGAGGCTCACGGCGGAAAGATACGCGGCTTTGTCTTGGACAAGGGCATGACAGGCCTCAGCGCGCCCAAGATCGGCGGCAAGCTATCGCTCCGGGCGTCCGTCACGGGCGAAATCGTGATGGACAACGTCGACGTGGGTGAAGACGCGCTGTTGCCCGGGGTCGAGGGGCTGAAGGGCCCGTTTGGCTGCCTGAACCGCGCACGTTTCGGCATTTCATGGGGTGTCATGGGCGCGGCAGAAGATTGCTGGCACCGGTCGCGGGCTTACGGTCTGGATCGCAAGCAGTTCGACCGCCCGCTGGCCCAAACGCAGCTGTTCCAGAAAAAGCTGGCTGATATGCAGACCGACATCGCCCTTGGCCTGCAGGGCAGCCTGCGGGCGGGCCGGATGTTGGACGCAGGCACCTGCGCGCCCGAGGTGATTTCCCTGATAAAGCGCAACAATTGCGGCAAGGCATTGGATATCGCACGACATGCGCGCGACATGCATGGCGGCAATGGGATCATGGCGGAATACCATGTGATGCGGCACGCCCAGAACCTTGAAACTGTGAACACCTATGAAGGCACATATGATGTCCACGCATTGATCCTTGGCCGCGCGCAAACCGGCCTTCAGGCGTTTTTCTGAGGGTTTTGAGAATGGATCGTGCGTCAATCGTGCATGAGAACTTTGCGGTGCGGGTCGGGGCGAACGATCTGCCCCAGGGAAACGCGCCGACCGGTCCCTTGCGGCCTGCACAGGCGGTGGGACTGTTTCGCGCCCAGGTTCTGAGCCGCGCGCTGGATATGCAAGCGCGGGCGATGCAAAAGGCGGGGCAAGGGTTCTACACCATTGGATCGTCTGGCCACGAAGGCATGGCTGCTGTTGCTGCGGCACTGCGCCCGACAGACATGGCGTTTTTGCATTACCGCGATGCGGCATTTCAACTGGCGCGCGCCGATCAGGCGCCGGGCCAATCGGCGACTTGGGATATGCTGCTGAGCTTTGCAGCCTCGTCCGAGGATCCGATTTCCGGTGGTCGCCATAAGGTGTTGGGCAGCCGCGCGCTGATGATCCCGCCGCAGACCTCGACCATTGCAAGCCACTTGCCCAAAGCGGTCGGGGCGGCCTATTCCATTGGCCTTGCACGACGTCGACCACCTGAACACCGCTTGCTGAAAGACGACGGGCTGGTGATGTGTTCGTTTGGCGATGCCTCGGCCAACCATTCGACCGCCCAAGGGGCGTTCAACACCGCGAGCTGGACCGCCTATCAATCCGTGCCGCTGCCCCTGATGTTCGTGTGCGAAGACAATGGCATCGGCATTTCCACCAAGACGCCTGACGGCTGGGTCGCCGCCAATTTTGCTGGGCGGCCGGGCCTGAAATACTTTTCCTGCGACGGGTTGGATATCTTTGACACCTTCCGCGCAGCACAAGAGGCTGCGCATTTTGTGCGTAGCCGCCGCAAGCCTGCATTCCTGCACATCCGGACCGTGCGGCTTTTCGGACATGCCGGCGCAGATATGCCCACGACTTATCTTCCAAAAGCCGAAGTCGAAGCAGACGAGGCAAACGATCCGCTTTTGCATTCTGTGCGCCTGTTACGAGATACCGGGGCGCTTGAGCCATCAGATGCACTGACGATCTACAACGAGACTCAGGCGCGTGTGGGTCGCGTCGCGGCCGAAGTCGTGACGCGACCGCGCCTGAAATCAGCCAGCGATGTTATGGCGTCGTTGATCCCGCCGCGACGGGACTGCAAGCCCACCAACGGGCCGACACCGGAGGCCCGGGCAAACGCCTTTGGCAGTGATTTGAAATCCATGGATCAGCCCCAGCCGATGTCCCGGCTTCTCAATTGGGCACTGACCGATCTGATGCTGGAATACCCCGAAATCGTCATGATGGGCGAGGACGTGGGCCGAAAGGGCGGCGTCTATGGCGTGACGCAAAAGCTGCACGCACGTTTTGGCCCTGACAGGATGATCGACACCTTGCTGGACGAACAATCTATTCTGGGTCTCGGCATCGGCCTTGCGCAAAACGGCTTTTTGCCGATGCCTGAAATCCAGTTTCTTGCCTATCTGCATAACGCCGAGGACCAGCTACGCGGTGAGGCAGCAACCTTGCCGTTTTTCTCCAATGGTCAATTTACCAACCCGATGGTGCTGCGCATCGCGGGGCTTGGCTATCAAAAGGGCTTTGGCGGGCATTTCCATAATGACAATTCCGTCGCCGTGTTGCGCGATATTCCCGGTCTGATCCTCGCCTGCCCGTCTGACGGGGCCGATGCAGCCCGGATGCTGCGCGAATGCGTAAGACTGGCGCGCGAGGAACAGCGGTTGGTGGTCTTCCTGGAGCCCATCGCGCTTTATCCAATGCGAGATCTGCACAAAGACGGCGATCGCGGCTGGATGCGGACATACCCGGCCCCGAATGAAAGCATCGCACTTGGCAATGTCGGAATGACCGGCGACGGCCCCGTCGCGCTGATCAGTTTCGCCAATGGACACCGCTTGTCGCTGCAGGCACAGGCGCGGCTGGCCGCAGATGGCATTGACACCCGTGTGATCGACCTGCGTTGGCTGTCGCCGCTGCCAAAGGCCGCCCTCATGGCCGCTTTGGAAGGATGTTCACACGCCCTGATCGTCGATGAAACCCGCCGCACAGGCGGCGTTTCCGAAGCGGTGATGACATTGATCGCCGAGCAAACAGACCTGCCACAAGCACGCCTTGCGGCCCATGACAGTTTTATCGCAACCGGCCCAGCCTATGGCGTCACGATGCCTGACACGGACGGTATCATTGCAGCCACAAAACAGCTGATTGGGGCGGGTCGATGAAAACAGCCGTGCTGATTTGCCCCGGTCGCGGGACTTATAACAAAGACGAGCTTGGCTATCTGTCGCGCCATTTTCCCGACCGCCAGTTGATGGCCGAATTTGACACGACCCGCACAGCGGCGGGTCAGACAACAATTTCGGACCTTGATGGCGCAGCCCGGTTCAGCGCAGCGACTCATACACGTGGCGACATCGCGTCAGGTCTGATCTTTGCGGCAACGATCGGGGACCACCTGAGTATCAACCGCAATGAAATCGACATCGTCGCTGTGACCGGCAATTCGATGGGCTGGTATTCGGCCCTTGCCTGCGGCGGGTCCGTCACCCCGCAAGCGGGCTTTGAGATCAGCAATACCATGGGCACGCTGATGCAAGAGGCATTGATCGGAGGGCAGTTGATCTATCCGTTTGTTGGGGAAGATTGGGTGCCGGACCTTGAACGCAAAGCCGCTCTTCTCGACACTGTCGCAGAAATTAACGACCGCAAAGGCAACGTTCTCGCCCTGTCCATCGACCTTGGCGGCATGCTGGTTCTGGCAGGCAATGACGCAGGCCTTGCCGCGTTCGAGGCGTCCGTCCCACCCGTTCAGGGCCGTTTCCCCATGCGTTTGCCAAATCACGCGGCCTTTCACACAGCCCTTCAGACCCAGGTAGCTGACCAAGGTCGCGCACGCCTGTCCCGTCATCTGATCGGTCAGCCGAACCTGCCTTTGATTGATGGGCGCGGGGCAATCTGGTGGCCGGATGCGTCTGACACCGACGCTCTTTATGACTACACGTTGGGAGCCCAAGTGACTGAAACCTATGACTTTACGCGCGCCATCGCCATAGCTGCGCGAGAGTTTGCGCCCGACCTGTTCATCATCACCGGACCGGGGACCACGCTTGGCGGCGCCGTTGCCCAGTCGCTGAATTTGTCGAATTGGCAGGGCCTTGCGACCAAAGCCGATTTTCAATCCAGACAAGCCGACGCGCCGTTCCTTATCGCGATGGGTAACGCGGCGCAGCGGGCTATCGTGACTTAAGGAAAGAGCCAAATGACAATTCATGGCGATACTCTCAAAGCCGCAGGACTGACCGATGCCGAACTGAAAGGGGGTAGCCTGACTGTGTGCTCCCCCATTTGACGGGACGGAGGTCGCGCAGGTCCATGAACCCCCCTTGTCGGACATGGATGCAATCATCGAAGGGTCTCAGGACGCCTTCGAAGCGTGGCGTCAGGTGCCCGCCCCGCGGCGCGGCGAATTGGTCCGCCTTCCGGGCGAAGAACTGCGCGCCGCCAAGGCCGAATTGGGCGCCGTCGTAACGCTGGAAGCAGGCAAGATCACCTCCGAGGGCTTGGGCGAGGTGCAGGAAATGATCGACATTTGCGACTTTGCGGTCGGTCTGTCACGCCAGCTTTATGGACTGACAATTGCGTCCGAGCGTCCCGGTCATCGCATGATGGAAACTTGGCATCCGATGGGCCCTTGCGGCGTGATCACGGCCTTTAACTTTCCCGTCGCGGTTTGGTCGTGGAACACTGCCCTTGCGCTTGTGTGCGGCAATCCGGTCATCTGGAAACCCTCTGAGAAATCCCCGCTAACGGCGCTGGCCGCGATGAAGATCATGAAACGCGCGCTGGCGCGGTTTGGCGATGCCCCCGAAGGTCTGGTTCAGGTTGTCATCGGCGGTGCAGATGTGGGTGCAGCCCTTGTGGCCTCGCCCGACGTTCCGATCCTTTCTGCCACCGGATCAACGCGCATGGGATCCATCGTCGGCCCGCAGGTCGCCGCCCGGTTTGGCCGCCCGATCCTTGAACTTGGGGGCAACAACGCCATGATCGTGGCCCCTTCCGCCGATATGGACATGGCGGTGCGCGCCATTGTCTTTTCAGCTGTCGGGACCGCAGGCCAACGCTGCACCACATTGCGCCGCTTGATTGTCCACAATTCGGTCCGCGTTGATCTGGTGAACAAACTGGCCAAAGCCTACGCAAGCCTGCCTGTCGGCGATCCGCGCAGCGATGGCACATTGGTTGGCCCACTCATTGATCAGCACGCCCTGACCGCGATGCAATCCGCATTGGCCGCAGCAAAGGTGCAGGGCGGCACCGTATACGGCGGCGAGGCCGTGAAGGTTGGGACAGGCGGTGCCTACGCAGCCCCTGCCATCGTTGATATGCCCAAACAGTCAGACATAGTGCGCACGGAAACCTTTGTACCCATCCTTTATGTCGTGGGCTACGATACCTTTGAGGAGGCCATGGCGCTGCACAATGGTGTCCCGCAGGGCCTATCATCGTGCATCTTCACGATGGATATGCGCGAGGCCGAAACCTTCATGTCAGCCACAGGGTCTGATTGCGGAATTGCGAACGTCAATATTGGGCCATCGGGTGCGGAAATTGGCGGTGCCTTTGGCGGTGAAAAGGAAACAGGCGGCGGGCGCGAAAGCGGCTCGGATGCTTGGAAAGCCTACATGCGGCGTCAGACAAATACGGTGAACTATTCTGACGAATTGCCGCTGGCCCAAGGCGTCAAGTTCGACTTCTGAACGTTATGAGGCCGGGAAATTTTGTGCCCTTGCCGTGCAAGGCTGGTTTGGGCGCGGCGGGGAAAGCAACAGACGCTTTTGCCCGGAGAGGCGGCCCTTGTACGATGCTCTGCGTTTGGGTGTGTTGGCGGGAAGTTGAAATCCGGTCATGATATGTCCTGTATTACGCGATCCAGCTCAATCAACCAGCGACAGGATGATTGAATATTGCCTGGTTTCGGCTTTCTGAATGACCGGTTCAGTGACACCTTTTGTACTGCAAGAAGTTCATCGCTACACCTGCAATGCAGTGCTGCGTCAGCAATGGCAGCCACAGCACAAGTCGGCTTTGTCCCGCAAAGCGGACCTATTGCTCCCGCCACATCCCCGGGAGGTCATCAAAGTCTGGCATCTGGCGTGGCGCTTTGACCCGCGCGGCAAGCTGGCCCAGGGGACCAGTCAAAGGCTTCAAGAGCGGGTTGTCACGCAGTTGAGCCTTCACCTTTTCGAACTGCATCACATCAGCGATACGTCGGTCGATGAAGGCATCGGTGGCGGCCCCGTCGGGCGAGGTATCGCCGAGCCAATACAGCACAACAGAGCCGTAGACCGCAGAAAGGGTGGCGCGTTTGGAATACCAGTTGATGTCGTCAGAGGTGTCGCCCAGTGCTGTCCAGATCGCATCCGCTGTGCCCCAGATCAGCCGCGCGCCATCGGGCGACATATGCGGTAGCGCAAAAAGCGCCGTAGCGCGGCGCACCGCCTCTTTGTCGGGCACCGCCGCCAGACGCAGGCGGATCGCATGGGCCACCTTCTCGCTATACCGCATGTCCCCAAGGTCCGCGGCCCGCATCGCGGCGATCATCGCCGCATCGCCTTGTTGGTGAGAAAGGATCGCCAGGTCGACCGCCCCGCGCGGGCAAAGTGTGGCGGCATGGGCGGGGTCGATCCCGACCTCGGCCACGGCGGCGTCAAACGTGGCAGGCGACCACCCGTCAAATGCCACATGGGTCAATGCCGCGTCCAAAAGTTGTAGCTTTAGTGGGTCGGTTTGCATTGCAATCTCCGGCTTTGTCTGAAGACTCGACAAGATAGGGCGGCCTTGCTATATGCCCACTTCCTGCAACTTATTGCAAATCCAGATTAGAAAGGTGGTGTAAACCACATGCAGGTAAGTGTTCGTGATAACAACGTCGATCAGGCGTTGCGTGCCCTGAAGAAGAAACTTCAGCGTGAGGGCGTTTTTCGTGAAATGAAGCTCAAGCAACATTTCGAAAAACCGTCCGTCCGCAAGGCGCGCGAAAAGGCCGAAGCAATCCGCCGTCAGCGCAAGCTGGCCCGGAAGAAGGCCCAGCGTGAGGGTCTGCTCTAAGAGCAGCTCGCGACGTTACGAATAGGCCCCCGTCAGAGCAATTTGGCGGGGGTTTTTCATTCTTGTGCGTTGCTGCTATCGACATGCAGCAAATAATCCCGGAAAGGACCGATATGACTCGCCTTCCCAACCCCGGTGCGCCTTTCCCCAATGTGATTGTGTCCGCGCTCGAAGGTGGCCAAATGTCACTGGGCCAAGTGCCCGATTGGGGTCTAGTGGTGATCTATCGCGGGTTGCATTGCCCCAAGTGCAAAGATTATTTGCGCCAGCTCGAGGCGCTGCGCGATGATTTTGCAGCCCTTGATGTGACGGTCATTGCAGCCTCTGGCGATCCGGCAGACCGAGCACAGGCGATGGTCGATGAAACGGGGTATGGCGGGCCGATGGGCTATGATCTGAGCGTGCCGCAAATGCGCGATCTGGGGCTTTATATCTCGGACCCGCTATCAGATACGGAAACGGATCGCCCCTTTGCCGAACCAGGGCTTTTTGTGATCAACCCGGCCGGCCAATTGCAGGTCCACGACATCTCGACCGCGCCTTGGGCACGGCCCGATCTGACGATGGTCCGAGACGGGATCAGGTTTGCGCAGGATAAGGGGCGGCCGCCGCGCGGCACGCACTAGGCGCTATTGCTTCACGTATTGGGTCTGCTTGCCGCGACCCTGGTCGCGCACCGTGACAAGCGCGTTGCCGTCCACCAGCACCACGATGCAGTCAGCTGGCAGGTCTTCACCACCCAGCGCGCGGTTGAAACAGGCCATGCCATTCTGATAGCGCCATGTGCCAGTCAGATCCTTGCCTGCGGCCCCACCTGACAAGGTGCCGTTGCCATTGAACCGGAACCAATTTCCATTGGCGTCGGCATAGGCGTTATCAACGACCTGCGCGCGAAATATATCGCGGTCGCCGATTTGCTGCCACTCGGCCAGCACCGGGGTTGCAAGGGTCAAAGGGATGAGGGCGGCGAGAAAACTACGCATCAAATGCTCCATTTACCAATCTCAACAGAAGTGGTGTCAGCCAGCGCCCGGGTCAAGACCCCGGGATGGCGGGCGGGGCGTTTTGCGCGGGCATTCGCCCGTGCAAGAGCGGCGCACGTCAGACCGGCAGGGCCGTCGTCTGCCGCACAGTGCGCAGCGCGAAAGACGATTGCATCTGCGCCACTCCGGGCAATGTCGCCAGATAGCGGCGGTGGATGCGGGCAAAATCCTCGGTATCGCCTGCCACGACCTTCAATAGGTAATCCGCCGTGCCCGCCATCAAATGACATTCCAGCACATCCGGCACGCGGGCAACTGCGCGCTCAAAGGCGTCAAGCACCTCATCCGCCTGGCCTGACAGGGTGATTTCGACAAAAACTGTCGTGGGCCGTCCCATCTTGCGAGGGTTCAACAGCGCGACATAGCCCGCGATGATCCCGTCCTTTTCCAACCGCTGGATGCGGCGGTGACAGGCCGAGGGGGACAGGTTCACCTTATCCGAAAGCTCTGCATGGGACATCCGGCCTTGCTTTTGCAACACCTCAAGGATTCGGCGATCTATGTGGTCGATTTCCATCTGACGCAGGTTCCTATCGAGATTTCTGATTTCAGCGCAAGATTTCACGACAGATTGCGCTATCACCGCATAATCAAGGCTGGGACATTGCGCAAGAACGCTCCGATGCTGGACCCAACACTATCAGGAGACGTGCCATGCATATCGGATGCCCGACAGAGATCAAACCGCAAGAATTTCGGGTCGGCATGACGCCCAACGCCGCGCGCGAGGCTGTGGCCCACGGCCATCAAGTCACCGTGCAATCCGGTGCCGGGGTGGGTGCGGGGTTCACCGATGAGGATTATCTGGCCGCCGGTGCGCAGATCGCGGGTAATGCGGCAGACATCTTTGCCGCCGCCGATATGATCGTGAAGGTCAAGGAACCCCAAGCGGTTGAGCGCCAGATGCTGCGCGCGGGTCAGATCCTGTTCACCTATCTGCATCTGGCTCCGGACCCCGATCAGACCCACGACCTGATCGCCTCGGGCGCCACTTGCATCGCCTATGAGACGGTGACAGACGCCCAAGGTGGTCTGCCGCTGCTGGCACCCATGTCAGAAGTGGCCGGGCGATTGGCCCCGCAGGTTGGCGCCTGGACATTGCAAAAGGCCAATGGCGGGCGCGGTGTGCTGATGGGTGGCGTGCCCGGCGTTGGCCCGGCCCGCGTGGTGGTGATTGGCGGCGGGGTTGTTGGCACCCATGCGGCGCGGATCGCGTCAGGTATGGGCGCGGATGTGACCGTGCTGGACCGGTCCCTGCCCCGGCTGCGTTATCTTGACGATGTCTTTGGCGCGCAGTTCAACACCTCTTACGCCAGTGCGGGCAACACCGCTGATTTGGCGGCAGAAGCTGACCTGATCATCGGTGCGGTTCTGATCCCCGGTGCCGCAGCACCCAAGCTGATCAGCCGCGCGCAATTGGCCGACCTCAAACCTGGTGCTGCACTGGTGGATGTGGCGATTGATCAGGGCGGTTGCTTTGAAACCTCGCGCGCCACCACGCATCAGGACCCGATCTATGACGTCGATGGGATCATGCATTACTGCGTGGCTAATATGCCGGGTGCCGTGGCGCGCACCTCGACCATCGCCCTTGGCAATGCAACCATGCCTTTCATGCTGGCATTGGCAGATAAAGGCTGGCGACAGGCCTGCGCGGACGATCCGCATTTGCTGAATGGACTGAATGTGCATGCGGGTCAGTTGACCTATTATGCGGTTGGCAAGGCTTTGGGCATCGACGTGCTGGCCCCCAGCCTTGCCCTGAAAGCCTGAACAGGGTCTGAATGCGCCGCACGGCAAGTGTGTGCGGCGCTAATTCATAAGCTTTTTCAGCGCATTACGTGCAATCTAAAAGAACGTCCAAAATTTCGGGGAACCGAAGTGTATCTTGGGTCGTTATCACAACTCAAAGGCGCCTGTCCCCGTGCCTTACAGACCGGTAACGCGCCTTCCCGAAACTTGCGCGTTGCCGGTCTTTCCCGTCAGGCTTGCAGCGTTTCGGTCGAGGCAAAGAACATCGCCTGCGCCACCGCAGACCGCACCTGATCTTCGGCATAGGGTTTGGTGATCAAGAATGCCGGTTCCGGCTTGGCACCGGTCAACAGCCGTTCGGGAAAGGCTGTGATAAAGATCACCGGCACATCGCCGAACAGGCCCAGCAGATCATTCACCGCGTCAATGCCTGACGATTTATCCGCCAGTTGAATATCGGCCAGGATCAGCCCCGGACGCGCCGTTCGCGCCAATTCAAGTGCGGCTGCATGGGTCCGGGCGACGCCGGTGACGGTATGGCCCACTTCTGACACGATGGTTTCAAGGTCCATGGCGATGACCGCCTCGTCCTCGATGATCAGGATGTCGCCCACCACGCTTTGCGCCATCTCGGCGTGCGCGATGCCAATCAGACGCGCGGCCTTTGCCGCGGTGGTGCCAATGATCTGCCCCACCTCGTCGTCGCTGAACCCTTCAAGCGTTTGCAGCAACAAAGCCTCGCGCGTGGCAGGTGTCAGCTTGGCCAGGTGCGCCTGCGCTGCTGCCTCAATCCGGGTCGCGGCGTCATCAGCGTCAACTGGCGGACGACCGGTCCAGATCCGGTGCATCACCGCAAATAGCGCCACTTTGACAGGGCCATCACCTGTCAGCGCACCGGGGTCCGACAGAATGTCTTGCAGCGTGGCAAGGGCAAAGGCGTCACCGCTGTCCTGTGATCCGGTCAATGCACGCGCATACCGCCGCAAATAGGGCAAATGCGCCGCAACCGTCGCTGAAAGGTCATCCTGCGCCGTCGCAATTGTCATCACGTTTTCCATTTTCCTAGGTTGTTATGGAACTTAACGCCTATCTTGGCGTTTAGTTCCTGAAAACACATTTACCCTCAATCCGCGGTTTCAAACAGCATGTCAAAAGACCAACCCAGCGAAACGGCCAAAGCGTTGATCGACGCCAACCTGCGCCGGGTCTTTTCGGAGGCTGCCGAGGAAGAATTGCCCGAACGCTTTCACGAGCTTTTGGCCCAGCTCAAGACTCGCGCGTCGCCACAGGACGACGGGCCGCAGAAATGACGACCGCCCCCGATCTTGAAGAAGAGTTGGTCAGCCACCTGCCAGCCTTGCGCGCCTTTGCAATCAGTCTGGCGCGCAACAAGAGTCAGGCTGATGACCTGGTGCAAGACACCATCGTCAAGGCCTGGACCAACATTGGCAAGTTCGCAGCCGGCACCAATATGCGCGCCTGGCTGTTCACCATTTTGCGCAACAATTTTTATTCCGAACGGCGCAAGGCCAGGCGCGAGGTGGCCGATATTGACGGCGCGATCACCGCAAAACTGGCGGAAAAGCCCGCCCATGACGGGCGCTTGCAGTTTCAGGATTTCAAGCGGGCGTTTGACACGCTGCCTGTGGAACAGCGCGAGGTGTTGATCCTCGTGGGGGCCTCTGGCTTTTCCTATGAAGAGGCCGCAGCCATGTGTGGCGTCGCCGTGGGCACGATCAAAAGCCGCGCAAACCGGGGCCGCAAGCAACTGGCGGTGCTGATGCATTTGGATACCGATGGCCCGGTGGAATTGACCGACCGGGCCACAATGGCCGTGGTCGCAAGTAGCGGCGGTAAGACGGTGTGAAGGCGCGCTTGGGCATGGCCGGGCGCTTGCCAGTTCGGATCATGCTGCTTCTGACGCTGGCGTTGCTGCCGCTGGGCTATCTGGGCGTGATCCAGACCACCGCAACAACAGCCGTGGCCGATAACCACCTGCGCCAATCCTTGATCGGCGCGACAGAGGTCGCCACACAATCCGCCACGCTGACGTTGGAAAACGCAATGGGCGTGGCCGCCGCAATGGCAGGGTTGACCGTGCCGGTGCTGGATCAGCCTGCGGCCTGCCGCGCGGTTTTGTTGGGGGGCCTGCACGCGGTTCCTGCCCTGGCAGAGGCAGTCATCGTGAACCCCGAGGGCCACGTGATATGCGCGACCGCTGATACCATCGCCGCCCCGGCGCTGCCCACCGATCTGGCCGATCGCACCGCAGACGGCGGCCTTGTGATTTATCCTCAAACCCATTCCATCGCGACCGGCGATGCGATGGTGAGCCTGCTGTGGCCGGTGACCAGTGCGCAAGGCGTGCCGCTTGGACATGTGGCGTTGTATGTCCCCTTGGACCCGGTGCCACTCAGCGCGCCGGACGCACCACTGTCATTGTCGCTTTATACGCCGGATGGGCTGTCGCTGCTGTCAGGCGGTGACGCGCCAACGATGGACCAGGTGGTTGCTATAACAGGCGGTCAACTGCAACAGGCGACCGCAGGCGAGATCACAGGGCCGGACGGTACTGTGCGCATGCTGGTGGTGCGCCCTATGATCCCTGACCATGTCTATGCCGTGGCCACTTGGCCGCGTCCGCCGCGCGATGCTGCCATTTTCGGCCTGCCGGGGCCGCTTTTTCCACTCCTGATGTGGGGGGCAAGCCTTGCTGTGGCATATCTTGCCATGCACCGGCTGGTGGTGCGCCATGTTCAAAGACTAGACCTTCAGATGCGCGATTTTGGCCGCCATCGCCGGATCAGTCCGCCGACCACCGACGCCGGTGTTCCCGCTGAAATCCGCGCGCTTGAGGCGACGTTTCAGGGCATGGCGCTTGATCTGATCAGTGAAGAGGCACGGATGGAAGACGCGCTGCGCGACAAGAACATCCTGATCAAAGAGGTGCACCACCGGATCAAAAACAACCTGCAACTGGTGTCGTCGATCATGAATCTACAGGTGCGTGAAACCCAAAGCGCAGAGGCGCGCGATATTCTGGACCGGCTCAAGGATCGTGTGCGCGGATTGGCGACGGTCTATGGCCACCTTTATGCCGCGCAGGACATGCAGCGCACGCAAGCCGCGCAATTGCTTGAGGATGTCTTTGGCCCGGTGCTGAACCCCAGCACCTTGCCCGGCGCGCGGATTGATGTGCAGACCGCCTATGACAACGCCAACTTGTCCGCAGATCAGGCCGTGCCGTTGACATTGCTGGCCAGCGAATTGGCGATGTTGACATTGCGCGTGGTTCTGGACGCCGCCGATCAGCCGCACCAAATTGCGGTTACGTTCTCGGCGCCGTCAAGCAAGCTGGCGGAACTGCGGATTGATCATCAGGTCCCCGAAGGCGGCATGACACCCCAGGAACAGGACGGGTTGGAGATGCGGCTGGTGCAGGCCTTTGCCCGGCAACTGGACAGCACCGCGCAGATCACCCGCACCGATAGTGGTCGCAGCATCGCTGTTGCCTTTGATCTGCAGGCTTTTGACTATGCGGATCGCAGCTTTTGAGGCGGGTTTCCGCCTACGTCAAGCAGAATTGGAATTAAGAGGGAACCAGATCGCCGCTGCCGCGTTAACCATTTGTTAATAAATGGGTGAGCGAATGGACGGTACCACATATCTGATTGCAACGGCGGGGCTTGCGCTTGCGGCCTGTGTGATCTTGATGCTGACCCGTTCACAATCACCAGCCAAGCGCCCCGACCCGGCGCGCCGCACAAAGCACTGATGCACAAATTAGAAAGGCCCGCCGATCTTGGCAGGCCTTTGCATGTTTGTCCGGATGATCCGGCGCGGACTTATTTTGCCAGCGCGTCGCGGATTTCCTTGAGCAGGTCCAGCTCTGTGGGGCCGGGATCTTCTGCCGGGGCTTCCTCTTCTGCTGTTTCAGCAGCGGCTTTGACCTTGTTGACGTAGCGCACCAGCATGAACACCACGAACGCGATGATCAGAAAATTGATGATCGCCATGATGAAAGCACCATAGGCAAAGACGGAGGCACCCGCTTCGCGTGCGGCTTCGAGTGATGCGCCCTCTGGCACTTCACCACCCAGCACGGCATAGTTGTTGGTGAAATCAACACCGCCCGACACAAGGCCGATAATCGGGTTAATCAGATCGCCAACCAGCGATGTCACGATGGCGGTAAAGGCCGCGCCGATGATGATACCAACGGCCATGTCCATGACATTGCCTTTGGCGATGAAGTCCTTGAATTCAGATAGCATAGTGTCCCCTGTTCCAGTTTTTTAGCTTGCGCAGCATGACTTCTGCGCGGGCGTGCACAGTCGTATCGCATTTCGTTAACATTCCAAGGGGTTTTATTCGGTCAATGCTCCCCCCAAGTTGACTGTCTGATCCACTTTTAGGGGAAACCGCAGAATGACGGACCTTTCACACTTTCCGATCACCAAACGCTGGCCTGCGAAGGACCCGTCGGTGATCCAGCTTTATTCATATCCCACGCCCAACGGGGTCAAAGCCTCAGTTGCACTGGAAGAAATGGGCCTTGCTTACGAACCGCATCTGGTGACGTTGGCCGACGCTGACGTCAAAAGTGACGCCTTTCTGTCGCTGAACCCCAACAACAAGATCCCCGCAATTATTGATCCTGACGGCCCTGACGGACCGATTGGTCTGTTCGAAAGCGGTGCGATCCTGCTGTATCTGGCGGAGAAGACAGGCAAGTTCATTGGGCAAGACGCCCGTGACAAGGCCCACATAACCCAGTGGCTGATGTTCCAGATGGGCGGCGTTGGTCCGATGTTCGGGCAGATGGGGTTCTTTCACAAGTTCGCAGGCAAGGATATCGAAGACCCGCGCCCGAAACAGCGCTACGTGGACGAGGCCAAGCGCCTGCTGAACGTGCTCGAGGGCCAACTGGCATCGCGCGACTGGGTTGCCGGTGACTATTCCATTGCGGATATGGCGATTGCGCCCTGGCTGAACGCGCTGGAATTCTACGGCACAAAGGACATCACGGGCTACAATGACCTGACCCATGTCCCGGCCTATGTGGAACGCTTCTACGACCGCCCCGCGGTGCAAAGGGCCAAGCGCATTCCCAACCCCGACGGCTAAGCGCCCACGGGGGCGGGTCACCCGCCCTGCCCGGTTTGACCTGATGGGTCAGCCGGGCAGCTTGTCCGACAGCACATAGTCCAAAATCTGGACCACCTGCTGCGGCGTTTCCACAACGGCGAGCGCCGCGGCATCCACCTCTTTCAGCGCATGCTGATGGTCGGCCCCGTGCATGACGATGAGCGATTTGCCAAGGGCGGCGGCCATACCGGCATCAAAGGCGGCGTTCCACTGCTTGTACTTTTCGCCAAAGCGAACAACGACCACATCAGCATTCTCGATCCCATGCCGCGTGCGAATCGCGTTCAGCTTGGCGCCCTTGTGGTCATGCCAGAACTTGTCCGGCTCTGGCCCCATGATCGCAACGCCGCAATCATCTGACGCCGCATGATCAGTGACCGGGCTGTCAAAGACAACATCCAGCCCCGCCGCACCGGCGGTGATCTGGTCACGCCAATCGGTATGGATTTCGCCAGAAAGATAGATGCGCAGGGTCATGGGGTGTCCTTTTCTTTATAGTTGCAAGGTCATGTAGACCTTGTTGCCGTCCTGCCCAGCGTCGGTCCAACCGAGGCGGGCGTAGAACGCGCGGGTTGCGGACATGTCGGCGTGGGTTGTCAGTTGGACCTGCCGGTGGCCCGCCGCGCGGGCGGCATCGGTGGCGAGGTTTACCAGCTTGCGGCCCAGCCCCTGCCCTTTGACGTTCGGATCAACGGCGAGGTTGGCGATTTTGGGCGGGTCCGACAGGATCAGGACAATGCCACCGACGATTTGACCGTCAAGTTCCGCCACCCAAACAGGGTGATCCCGGATATCGGCATCCAATCCTTCGGCCACAGGTGGCAGATCAAGATCAGCAAAGGCCGCATAGGCGGCCTTTACAACCCGCACCAAACCCTGCGCATCGGACGCAACGGCCCGGCGCAGGATCAGGGCATCAGCCACGCAGGGCGCCCCCGGTGGCCTTCGTCACCTTTTCGACGATCTTGGCACCGACCGCTGCGATGTCGTCATCCTTCAGCGTCTTGTCCATCGGTTGCAGCCGCACGGTGATGGCGAGCGATTTCTTGCCCTCGCCCAGCGATCCGCCGATGAATTCGTCAAAGACGCGCACGTCTGTGATCAGCGCCTTGTCAGCCCCTGCAGCGGCATTGACCAGCGTCAGCGCCTCGACATCGGCGTCCACGACAAAGGCGAAGTCACGTTCAACCGCTTGCAGATCGTTAATCTTCGCAGCCCCTTTGTTGGTGGTGCGGTTCTTTGGCTGCGGAATCTCATCAGGCCAAAGCGTAAAGCCCATCGCGGGGCCTTTGACATCCATTTCGCGCAACACCTTGGGATGGATATCACCAAAGACACCCAGCACCTTTTTCGGCCCCAGACAAATCATGCCGTGGCGGCCGGGATGCCACCACGGGGCGGCACCGCGCAGGATTTGCACCTTTGCAGGCGCACCCATTGCGGCCAATACAGCCTCTGCATCCGCTTTCACGTCATAGACATCCACCGCGCGGGACGCCCCAAGGACGTCCTTGGGCCCCGTCCGGCCGACCAGCAGGCCAGTGACAAGCGTGTGCTGCTCGCCCGGTTCGCCGCCGTGGAAAGCGTCACCCACCTCGAACAGGGCCATGTCCATGAAACCACGCGCCTGATTGCGGGCGGCGGCCTGCAACAGGCCGGGCAAAAGCGCCGGGCGCATATGGCTCATCTCGCTGGAGATCGGGTTTTCCAGCATGGTGTTGTCTTCACCGCCCATGAACAGCGCGGCGGTCGGCTGGTCGATGAAGCTATAGGTCACACATTCATTGTAGCCAAGCGCGGCTGCTGTGCGGCGCGCCGTACGCGCGCGCGTCTGGCTTTGCGTCAGGATCGGCTTCGGCACCCCTGCATTGATCCGCGGCAATGGCTTGCCCTCAAGCTTGGTCAGCGAGGCGATGCGCGCGACTTCTTCGACCAGATCAGCCTCTCCCTGCACATCGGGACGCCAAGGCGGTACATGGGCCATGTCACCTTCGAGCCGGAAGCCAAGTGCGGTGAGCGTCTGGCGCTGGGTCGCTTCTGGGATGTCCATGCCGACAAGGCTGATCACCCGCTTGGCGTTCAGCTTGTAGCTGCGCATGGTGTCTGGCACCCGGCCCGCAGAGACGAGGTTTGAGGCCTCACCCCCCGCAATGTCGAGGATCATCGCCGTGGCATGATCGACCCCGTTGGGGGTAAAGGACGGATCAACACCGCGTTCAAACCGATAGCGCGCGTCAGAGTTGATTTTCAACGCGCGGCCCGTATAGGCGATCTGGATCGGGTCCCAATAAGCGCTTTCCACAAAGACATTCACCGTCTCGGGTGTGCAGCCGGTCTCGGCCCCACCCATGATACCCGCGATGCTTTCGGGGCCGTTGTCGTCAGAAATGACCATCTGGCCCTTGGACAGCGTGTAGGTCTTGTCATCCAGCGCTACGATCTCTTCCCCACCAGTGGCACGGTGCACGCGCAGATTGCCCGAAACCTTGTCAGCGTCAAAGACATGCAGCGGGCGGTTCAGGTCGTAGGTGAAGAAGTTCGTCACATCGACAAGAAAGGAAATCGGGCGCAGGCCAATGGCGCGCAACCGGTCCTGCAGCCACTGCGGGCTGGGGCCGTTTTGAACGCCACGGATCAGGCGGCCATAGAACGCAGGGCAGCCGTCGCGCGTATCGTCATCAATGCTGACGGTGAGCGGCGACTGAAAGCTGCTTTCGACCGCTGGCGTGGTGAGCGGCTTAAGCGTCCCAAGGCCGCGCGCCGCCAGATCGCGTGCGATCCCATGGACACCCAGCGCGTCAGGGCGGTTCGGGGTAATCGCGATCTCAATGACCGGATCGACCTTGGCGGGGTCATTTTGCGCCAGCCAGTCGGTGAAGGATTGACCAACCTCGCCAGAGGGCAATTCGATAATGCCATCATGTTCGTCCGACAGTTCCATCTCGCGTTCTGAGGCCATCATGCCGTAGCTTTCGATCCCACGGATCTTGCCCACGCCAATGGTGGTGTCGATCCCCGGAACATAGACGCCCGGTTTGGCGACAACCACGGTGATGCCTGCGCGCGCATTGGGCGCACCACAGATAATCTGCAACTCACCCTCGTCAGTGTCGACCTTGCACACCCGCAGCTTGTCGGCATCGGGATGCTTTTCCGCGTGGGTGACATAGCCAAGTGTGAAATCCCGCAGCTTTTCAGCCGGGTTTTCAATGCCTTCCACCTCAAGCCCAAGATCGGTCAGGGCCTCGGCGATGGCATCCACGGATGCATCGGTTTCAAGGTGGGTTTTCAGCCAGGACAGGGTGAATTTCATCGGGCGAGGTTCCGCAATATCAGGTGTTCGCGCGTTCTTAGCGCATGTCACGGCAGGGCGAAAGGTGGGGGTTTAACCCATGCTTTACCGCAATGCGCCTATACCAGAGGCCCCATGCAAAGGAGCGGCCAATGCAGTTGTCTGGTCGAAGCTATATCTTCGTGGCGGCGACCCTGTTGCTTCTGGCAACGGCGCTGAAATTTTATGCCGACTACGCCGCGACAGAAGCGGGTCAAGCGCGGCTTTTTGCGTTGAAGATCAAGGTCTGCAACGCGATCTCTGTCGATCTGTCAGGACTTCGAATGGGCTGTGATGCGGGCCTGATCACAGACACAACCGGGGCCGCCAACATCATGCCCAAAGGCGGCGGCAGCACGATCCAAATGGGCAAATAAGGGGCTGAATGGTCGCCTAATCACCGACATTCCGGCAAATTTTCGGCAAATTGTTCCCGTATCCAGCACAATGAGAACTGCTGAGGCTGGATCATGGAACTGACCGGACGCACATATATTTTTGCCGCTGCAACGCTGGTGCTCTTGGCCGGCGCATTGGGGCTATATTCAGATCACATCGCCAAAGGTGGCAAGATGAACCTTGCGGGCATGAAGATTTCGAGCTGCCAAAGCAGCTCTGTCCGGACCAGCAATGTGCAACTTGGGTGTCAGTCCGATACGCTGGGCAGCTCTGTCGGATCGGGCCAGATTTCGCTGCGCGGATCGGCCAAGACCATCCGGGTCGGTGGCTAGTCCTTTTTCTGATCCTGCCAGTAGCGATGGTGCACCGTCATGTAGGGTGCAGCCACGATGAACACCACGATCAACAGCAAGAACGCCCAGCCCGAGCGCAAGACCTCAAAGAGCAGCCAGAAGAACACCAGCGGCACAATCCAGACTGCATAGCCCTGCACGCGGGTCAGACGTGCCGCCAGCAGATGGCAGGCGGTTAGATAGCGCTGGAACAGGTTGGGCGGATTGGTCATACGCTCCCCCTTCTGGGCTATTGCGTTACCGCGACAAGCCGCCATGCAGCGTTGGTACGTCCAGCGCGGCAAAGCCATAGTGGCGCAGCCAGCGCAGGTCGGAATCAAAGAAAGCGCGCAGATCGGGGATGCCGTATTTCAACATCGCGATCCGGTCGATCCCCATGCCAAAGGCAAAGCCCTGCCAGTCTGCCGGGTCAATGCCACCGGCCTGCAGCACCTTGGGGTGCACCATGCCAGAGCCAAGGATTTCCAGCCAATCGTCGCCTTCGCCCACTTTCAGGGTGCCGCCTTCCCATGAACAGCGGATGTCGACCTCTGCCGACGGTTCGGTGAACGGAAAGTGGCTGGCGCGGAAGCGGATGTCGACATGGTCGACCTCAAAGTAGCTTTTGACGAACTCTTCCAGCACCCACTTTAGGTTCGCCATCGAGATGTCTTTGTCGATCGCCAGACCTTCGACCTGGTGGAACATCGGTGTGTGCGTCTGGTCATAGTCAGCGCGGTAGACACGGCCCGGACAGATGATCCGCGTCGGCGCGCCTGTCGCCTCCATTGAGCGGATTTGCACCGGACTGGTGTGGGTGCGCAACACATGCGGCGGGCGGTTATCGCCGGGCGCGCGGTGGGTGTAGAACGTGTCCATCTCGGCCCGCGCGGGGTGATGGCCGGGGATGTTCAGCGCATCGAAATTGTACCAGTCGCTTTCGATTTGCGGCCCTTCGGCTACGCGGAAACCCATGTCTGCAAAGATCGCCGTGACCTCTTCTGTGACCTGGCTGATCGGGTGGATCGTGCCGGCAGGGCGCACCCGGCTGGGCAGTGTGACATCCAGCCATTCCTCGCGCAGGCGCGCATCAAGGGCGGCATCAGCCAGGGCGGATTTCTTGGCGACAAGCGCGCTGTTGATCTCATCCTTCAGGGCATTCAGCGCCGGGCCTGCGACTTGCCGCTCTTCCGGGGTCATCTTACCTAAGCCGCGCATCTGCAGGCTGATTTCGCCCTTTTTGCCCAGTGCGCTGACGCGCAGATCCTCGAGCGATGCCTCGTCATCGGCCTTGCCGATCAGGTCCAGATATTTTGCTTTCAGATCGTCCATGTCACGCCCTTATGTGCCTGAACGTCCTGCTACCGCGCCCCGGTTGGCGGTGCAAGCCACCGTCGCCTGATCCGTGTGCCCGGACCACCTGATCCAGTTTGATTCCTTAACAAAAGCGCGATTTTCGATCACACCAGACAAGATGACGCAAGGAGAACTTTTCAACCCACAAGATATATAATCCTTCACAAGATGTTGTGTGAGTATAGAATTTGCGAATTACAGGATGATTCTGTTGCGCTGAATTTTTGTGCGCTGCGCGCGAAAACTGCCAATTCGCGAAACGTTGGGGGTAATTGGGATGATGACGAAATTTAGTGTCCGGCAATCGCTGGACGAAGCAAAGGCCGAAGGTCGCACCACTGAAAAGATCTTGCTAGGATTTGTCGCCTTGGTGCTATGCGGCGCGCTGGGATTGGGCGCAGGGATCATGTTGACCCGCGATGGCAGCACCGCACCAGTACAGACCGCAGCCGTGATCACCGACACCGCACCCGCCACTGGCCAGACCACCCGGCGCGGGGTCCGCTGGCGGCCTGGGGCGGCGGAGGCAGAAGTCGCCGAACGGCCTGCTGACTTGCCCGTCCCGGTCGTCCCAGTGGCTGTTGCCAGCACCGCAGAGTCGGAACCGGCGCCAGAATGGCAAGAGCTTGTGACCCGCGCAACGGATGCGATGGCGACCGCACCCATTGCGCCAATACCCACCACAGCGACGGCAACGGCTACAGTCACAGAAGAGATTGCCGCAGCCGCCGACCCCGCAACGGCCGTGCCGCTGTGTGTCGAACAGCTTGGCATTGTGTCATCGGCCACCACCGTACCCTTTGAAGTCGGTGCCGTCGCCCCAGACCCCGCTGATCTGGGGCTTGTGCGGCGGATGCTGCAGATTCTGGCAACCTGTGACGGGATCATGCTGGCGGTCGAGGGACACTCGGACGCCACCGGTTCGGAACTTCAGAATATCGCCCTAAGCTGGCAGCGCGCCGAGGCCACGATTGCCATTCTCGCTGCTGAAGGGTTTGACACTGCACGGGTTGAACCGCTGGGGTTTGGCGCGCGCAAACTGCTTGATACCACTGGCACACCGGAAGGTGACGCGCTGAACCGCCGGGTGGCCTTCCACATCGCGCCGGTCGAAGGCAGCGATCTGGCGGCCATGTTCCAGTAGGGCGCAACGCCCCCTCAAGTACGACAGGGCCGTCCGCCGGGCGGCCCTTTTGCTTGGGCGACCTTCGCATCAGAAACGACAGCGCCATGTCAGGCCCCATCCCTTGCTAAGCAAATGACCAGATCCCGCACGCCAAGTGCGGCATGGAATTGGTAAAGGAGTAAGAGATGAAAAAGGTCTTTCTGATAGGCGCGGCTTGCCTGACATTGGCAGCTTGTGGCGGCGGCGGAGGCACCACAGTCACCACGCCAAAATTTGCCCCGGTTCAGGCACATCAGGGCGATGGCCCCGGTGAGCTGGAATTGAATGCCGCGGGCGACCGGATCAAGGTTGATATGGGTGACGTGACCACCACCCTGACGGCGGGTTCCATCGCATCGGCAGGCACGTTCGTCGGCGGCAGACAAACCGGTTCGGAACAGGCTACGGCCTTTGTCAGCGCGACCGGCAATTCGCGTGCAGGCGTGGCCTTTACACGCAACGGCACCGACCCACAGCACCTGTCATCGCAATTCGCACGGCTGACACAGACCGATGCACCCACCACGGGCAGTGCGACGCTGACCGGCGATTATGTCGGCATTCTGACCAACAATAACAACGCGATTGGCCGTATGACGGGTGATGCTCGCATCACAGCAAATTTTGGCAACGACACCGTGCGGGGCCGGATCACCAATCGTGAATACGGCAGTCTGACAACCGGCAATGTCTTTGCCACTGTCAGCGTGGACGACATTGTGCTGGAACAAACCGGATTTAATGGCAATGGCCGTTTTAGCGGCGACATCAGCGGCGGGGCTTTTTCCACCGCGGCCATTACCGGAACCTCGAACGGCGGCAATTTTGCTGGGTTGATTGCCGGTGTAACTGGCGACGAAATCGTCGGCGGCCTGCAAGTTAACAGCACCTACGGCGGGCAGCAGTTCGTGGAACAGGGCGCGTTTGCGGCCGGTCACTGACGGTCACGGCGGCAAACAAAAATGGCCCGGATGATCACTCATCCGGGCCATTGATCTATCTGGCAATATGGCCTTAGGCCATTGCTGCCTTGGCTTTACCAACGATGGCGGCAAATGCCTCTGGTTCGTTCACGGCGAGGTCAGCCAGCACTTTGCGGTCAACCTCGATCCCGGCCAGTGTCAGACCGTTGATGAACTTGGAATATGTCAGCGACTCGTCGATTGACCGCACACCTGCGTTGATCCGCTGGATCCAGAGCGAGCGGAAGTTCCGCTTGCGGTTATGACGGTCACGGGTCGCATATTGGTTGGCTTTGTCGACGGCCTGCTTGGCGACCTTGAAGGTCTTGGAGCGGCGATCATAATAGCCTTTCGCAGCGTCGAGAACTTTCTTGTGACGACGGTGCGTGACGGTTCCACCTTTAACGCGCATATCAAATTCTCCTTATTTTGCGTAGGGCATCATAGGCTTGATGATACCTTCATCAGCCTTGCACAGGGTTGTTGTGCCGCGTGCGTTACGCAGGAACTTGTTGGTGCGCTTGATCATTCCGTGGCGCTTTCCGGCCTGAGCCGCCACCACGCGGCCAGAAGCCGTCACCTTGAACCGCTTTTTGCAGCTCGACTTTGTCTTCATCTTCGGCATTTCCGTCTCCGTCTTTTGGGTCGGTTTACACGCGACTCGGCATGCCATTTCGGCCGGACGCGCGGGTTGAAGCGTTCCTTTAGGGGGAATCGGGTGGTGTGACAAGGGGCAAAGCCCCAGCCATCAGGCATTTGCGGCCTCGTATGCGGCAAATAGATCCGTCACCAGCACACCGTTGATCCGCATGCCCGTCAGATCGGCGTTCTGAATACTGCAATCCGCCAGGGTGACACCATCAATCGACAGGCCCGACAGGTTGGCATTGCTGATCGTAGTGCCCGCCAGCGTGACATTGTTGAACCGCGCCTGCGACAGGTTCACGTCGTCGAAATCGGCCTTGTGCAGATTGGTGTCAGTGAACTTGGCATCGGTGAGCACAGCAAAAAACCGCGCCCCTATCAGGTTGACCCCGTCAAAATCTGATCCAGCCATATTGGCACGGTGAAAGCGGGTGTCTTGCAGTTGATCGCCGTCAAACGGTGTGCCTTTGGATTGATCGTTCATATCCGCCCACCCTGATTGAATACGGTCTAACTGGTGTATCGCCCAATGACGCGCACGACAACGTCTGGGATCGTGTCAAAGCCATATGCCATCGGGCGCTGCTGCACCGCGTAGCCAATCATCAGCCCACCAATGATGAATAGGTAAGCTGGCAGGCGCGGGGCGCGCCCGTCCAGCAGTGCGCTGAAAATGGCTGGGATCGCCAGAACGGCCATCGCCAGCCCAGCAACAAAGAACAGATCAGGATCCATAAGACGCCCTTACGCTAACAAGGTTAACGCAGGCTTACTCTGGATCCGCTGCATAGATCAATCGTTCCGCACAAGGCGCCACACGCAGAATGTTCGTGGACCCCGGCGTGTTGAACGGCACACCGGCGGTGACGACGACCATGTCGTCTTCTGTGGCCATATCCTGTTCCAGCGCTGCGCGGACCGCGGCGATCACCGCGTCCTTGAACCGGTCAACCGGGCCAGTGACGACGCAGTTGGTGCCCCAGCTCAGGCACAGGCGGCGCGCGGTGCTGGTGTAGTTCGTCAGCGCCACAATCGGCACACGCGGCCGTTCGCGTGCAACCAGCGATGCGGTGGCACCCGACTGCGAGAAACAGCAGATCGCTTTGATGTCCGTCGTCTCGGCGATTTCGCGGGCCGCAGCGACGATGCCGTCGGCCACAGACTGCCGCTTGGCGGTGCGCGACGCTTCGATAATTTCGGTGTAGGTCGGGTCTTCTTCGACCTCACGCGCCACGTTGTCCATCGTGGTCACCGCCTCAATTGGGAAGCTGCCAGCGGCACTTTCCGCCGACAACATGACCGCATCGGCACCTTCATAAATAGCGGCGGCCACGTCAGAGACTTCGGCGCGGGTTGGCATCGGCGATTCAATCATCGACTCCAGCATTTGCGTCGCCACGATCACCGGTTTTGCAGCCGCGCGACACTTGCGGACCAACTGCTTTTGAATGGGCGGCACGTTCTGCACCGGCAGTTCCACACCCAGATCGCCACGGGCCACCATAATGCCGTCGCTCACCGCAAGAATGCTGTCAAACGCCTTCACGGCCGCCGGTTTTTCGATCTTGGACAGGATCGCGGCACGACCCTTGCACAGTTTGCGCGCTTCTTCGACGTCTGCGGGGCGCTGCACAAAGGACAGCGCCAGCCAATCAACGCCCAGATCACACACGAAATCGAGGTCTTTGCGGTCTTTCTCGGACAAGGCCGCCAGCGGCAGCACCACATCAGGCACATTCACGCCTTTGCGGTTCGAAATCGTCCCGCCCACGAGGACTTCGCAATCTGCAAAATCCGCGCCACAATCCTTGACCTGTAGCTTGATTTTGCCGTCATTCACCAGCAGGTGCGAACCGGGCTCAAGCGCGTCAAAAATCTCTTTATGGGGCAATTGCACGCGGCTCACGTCGCCGGGGGCATCGCTCAGGTCCAGACGGAATGACGCGCCAACCTCAAGCTCTTCACCGTCATCGTTGGCAAACACGCCAACGCGCAGTTTGGGGCCTTGCAAGTCGGCGAGAATGCCGATCGGGCTGTTCAAGTCCTTTTCAATCTGGCGAATGATCTCGTGCCGGGCACGGATTTCGGCGTGATCTCCGTGACTCATGTTCAGGCGAAACACATCGGCACCCGCCTCATGCAAAGCGCGGATCATTTCATAGTCATTGGAGGCCGGACCAAGCGTGGCCGTGATCTTGACGTTGCGGTGGCGTCTCATGGGTCATCCTTCAGGGTCTTGCCGCAAACGAAGGGAGGGTCGTTAGCGGTAACGAGATATTCGCGCCCTTATTGCGCAATTCCATTCCGGTCACAACTGGCCTAAGTCCGGTAACAAGGGAATGACAGGTAGATATGACACAGGACGCCTTTGAAATTAGCGGTGTAGATCGACCCGGACGCTGGCTTGTGACTTGCGATCACGCCAGCAATCGCGTGCCCGCTTGGGTCAACGGTGGCGATCTGGGGCTGCCCGCGGCAGATATGGAACGTCACATCGCTTATGATGTGGGCGCGGCGGGGGTGACAACGGCGCTCGCCGATCTGCTGGATGCGCCCGCGATCCTGTCGCAGTTCTCGCGGCTGGTGATTGACCCCAACCGGGGCCCGGATGACCCCACGCGACTGATGCGGCTTTATGACGGCACGATCATTCCCGCCAATGCTTATGCCGACGCGGACGAAAAGGCGCGGCGTGTCGCGCGACTATATGATCCCTACCATGACGCACTGGCCGAACTGGCGGCGCGACCGGGCACCGTGATTTGCGCCGTGCACAGCTTTACCCCGCAATTGCGCGGCCGTGCGCCACGCCCTTGGGAAATTGGCGTTCTTTATGCCAATGACGACCGCCTTGCCCGCCCACTGATGGATGCCTGCCGCGCGCAAGGCTGGGCCACCGGCGACAATGAGCCCTATTTGGGCCACTTGCCCGGCGATAGCATCGACCGACACGCGCTTACGGACGGGCGGCCCAATGTGCTGATTGAATTGCGCAATGACCTGATTGCCGATGCGGCGGGCCAGACCCTTTGGGCCCAGCGATTGGCGCCTATATTGAAACAGATATTGGCCGATACCGGCCTGTGACAGGAGACACCGATGGACGACCAGACCCGGATAGAGATTGAAGCCGCCGCCTTTCGCCGCTTGCAACAGCACCTGATGCAGGATCGGCCTGATGCCCAGAATATCGACATGATGAACCTTGCCGGGTTCTGCCGGAATTGCCTGAGCCGCTGGTATCAGGAAGCTGCCAATGCGCGCGGGATCGACATGTCGAAAGACGAAGGGCGCGAGGCGTTCTACGGCATGCCCTTTGCGGACTGGAAAGCCCGGCACCAGACCGAAGCGTCCGATGCCGCCAAAGTCGCCTTTGCAAAAAGCCACCCCAAGGAATAATCTCCGGGGTGGCCTGAGGTCAGCCGCGTTTGTTGGTCTCGGCCAGAATATTGAACTTGATATTGTCGATCGCCCCGCCCGCGCGCAGATCGTTGAGGATCACAGTCGTGGTCTGACCCACATCATCAGTGACAATCCATTGCCGCAGCTCAACCGGGTTTGCAGTGAACACCATCTGGATGTTGCCGTATTGCGGGTTGTCGGGATCCTGGGCTGTGATGGTGGTGCTGGTGCCGTCGCTGGTGTGGCCGGTGACCATGCGGGCGCGGCCGAGATCGACGTTTTGTTCCAGAATGATCTTCAACGGGGTCTGGTTCAGCGGGTAGCGTTCCGGCCCGGTGTTGGATCGGGGATCAAAAACCGCGACCGACCCGCCGCCCGCCATCACAAGGCTGTTGTCGGGCGGGTTATATTCAAACCGGATGCGCCCGGGCCGTTTGATGAAAATCTGGCCGGTCGATAACGTGCCATCACCATTGATCTGGGTAAACCCGCCTTGGGCTGTCTGCAACCGGTTCAGGTAATTCG
Organism: Yoonia sp. R2331; assembly: GCF_041103235.1. Classification (NCBI taxonomy): domain Bacteria; kingdom Pseudomonadati; phylum Pseudomonadota; class Alphaproteobacteria; order Rhodobacterales; family Paracoccaceae; genus Cognatiyoonia; species Cognatiyoonia denitrificans. The sequence goes on from NZ_JBGCUN010000003.1 coordinate 85,712, forward strand.
AAACCTCTGCCAGCGACAGTTGTTGTGCCTGTGCGGAACCGCCTGCAGCGACCAGCGCCGTTGCGGCAACGCCCGTCATGAAATTGCGTCGTGTCGTCATATCGTTCACCTGACTTCTCGTCCTTTGCGTCTTGATGCACCTTAGCGATATGGGGGCACAACAGCGGATTGTCGTTTGCTAAGCGATAACATGCCTGTGTGAACCGATGACGGCACCGCCCCTTGGCGGGCCTGGCGGGTATTCCGGATATTGGGAAATGCGCGCAGGCCGCGGGTGCCTGCGTATCAAGAGGCCGCCTTGTGCAACCCTGCATCGCTGCTGCGCAAAAGGGTCAGAAAGTCGCTTTTTGGCATGGGTTTGGCATAGAAATAGCCCTGATGCAGGGTGCAATCCATGTCCTGCAGCAGGCGCGATTGCTGTTCGGTTTCGACGCCCTCTGCAATTGTGCCGATGCCCAGCACCCGGGCGGTATCAACCATGTAACGCACCAGCGCCAGCGCAGCGGGGTCATCGCTGATCGGGGCGATCAGTTCCTGTGCGATTTTCAGACGATCCGGTTGCGCCACCCGCAACCCCAGAACAGAGGTTTGGCCGGTGCCAAAATCATCAATCTCGATTGAGACACCGGCGCTGCGCATCGCGTCCAGCTTGGCAAGGGCCGTATCGTCAAACCCGTCAATCAGCGCGGATTCGACCAATTCGACTGACAATGCGGTGTCTGAGCGCCGCGCCATTTCGATCACATACGGCACGTAAGCATCACCCAGCAGGTCCTGTGCGGTCGCGTTAACCGACAAATGTGGCAGATGCAGGCCCTTAGCGGCGAGCTCCGATAGAAAATCCCCGCATTTCTCAAGCATGATCAGATCAATCATTTCCATAATGTTCATGCCTTCGGCTTCAGCCATGAAACTGCCGGGGGCCTCGATCCGGCCATCAGGGGTGCGCCAGCGCACCAAAGCCTCCGCCCCGTAAAGCCTGCCGGTTGAAAGGTCATATTGCGGCTGGAACACAGGTTCGAATTCGCGCCGCTCAAGCGCCTGCAGCAACATATCCTTGCGCGCGCGACGATCTTTCGCCTCTGCCCGGATACGACCCGTGACGAACACGGTCTGGTTGCGGCCCCGACGTTTGGCCTCATAAAGCGCTTCGTCGGCATCGGACAGCAGCGCCTCAAGGGTGGTGGTGTCGTCCGGCACCTCCCATGACAGGCCAATGCTGACGGTCAGATGGTTAGCATGGGCGGCGCGTTGGTGCGGGATCTGTTCGGATCGCACACTGTCATGCAGGGCTACGGCATAAGCTTCGCACGCTTCGACAGAGGCGCCGGTCAGCATGATCACAAACTCTTCGCCGCCATAGCGCGCACAGATGCGGGTGTCCGTGGCTGCCACGCGATCAATTGCTTGCGCCACACGGGTCAGACAAGCGTCGCCCGCCTGATGGCCATAGAAATCATTGTAAGCTTTGAATTCATCAACATCGATCAGCAGGATCGCGACTGGTTCTGGCGCAGCGCTGCTGCGGGCATAGCTTTCGACCGCTTTGCGATCAAAAGCGCCGCGATTGTTCAGGCCTGTCAGCGCATCGTGTTCCGCCAGTCGCACAAGCCGTTGGTTGGCGCGGCGCAATTCCTCTGACTTTTTCTTGAGCCGTTCAGTGCGTTCTTCCACCGCGCGCAGCAGCGCATCGGATTGTTCGGTCAGGACGCTGTTGTCCTTTTCCACCAGATCAATCGCCAATTCGGCCCCTTCGGACATGCGTTGAATACGCCCGCTCAGCACCTCGACTTCTGTTCCTTGCAGCATGGTAGGCGCATCGGGGACGTTGATCGCGCCCTTACCAGGTTGCCAACGCGCAGCGGCGTCCGCGAGTTTGAGGATATAATGCGCCATGATCCCAAAGACCAAACCGGCGATGACAAGGCCAAAGACCACATTCTTGGCCATCGACAACAGGAAATACGATAGCATACGGCTGACAATTGCAGGCGATACAATCGCGCGGTCGACTTCTATGCTTATCTTTCCAAATGGCGTATCGCTGCCGGTTTCTTCGGGCAGGACCAAAACCCGTGACAAGGTGATCGGATCCGGCGCTGTCACCCAGCCAAGACCGGGTAACGTGGGCTCAACGATGCGTTCTTCTGATACCATGATCGCACCATCGTTGATGATTTCAACTCGCCGCACTGCATTCAGCGTGAACAAGCCATCGACAACCTGTTCCGCTGCCTCGTCATGGTAGTTATAGGCCGCAGAAGCCGCAGAGGGCGCAAGGCTGACCAGATAGTCTTCTGCCACCAATTCCACGGCTCGTTTTTGTTGCGAAAAGTCCATTAACAACTGAAGCACCGCTGCCGCTGTTCCCAAAATGAAAGCGATCAGCAGTGTGCGCTTGAGCAGGACAACACTCAACCTGCGACGAGGCACATCAAGGTTGCCCAAAGGTTCTATTTGGTCCGTCACGACACCGGCCTAGTTGGACATCAGGGCAGATGTGATAGCGATGCTTTCTACAGGCAGATCATCCAAAGCAGATTGCAGTGCAGCCGCAACAGCCTCTGCGTCTGGGATCGCACGCGACACCAGCAGATACCCTTGAGTCTCCACCAGTTCGTTCGGATGAACCGTCAGCTGGGCCCGCTCTTGCCCGCTAAACAATTCTTCAATCAATCTTAGACCATTCATCTCACTCATTGGGAAAAGGTCGATCCGTCCGGACATCAGCTTCTTCAGATTGGCTTCATCGGTTGGGGCGGTCACAACGGTCAGCGTACCATTCTCAGCCAATTCCCAAAGCTCTGGCGTATAGGTAAACTCTGGCACTGCGCCAATCCGCAGGCCGGACAGGTCCGACAAATCCTGCCAGTCCGGCAGGGTCCGGTCTGTGCGATGGAAAAACACGAGCCTTTCGCTCGACACAGGGCCGACGTGGATGAAATCAGCGTTCCGCTCTTCGCTGAAATACCAAAACGACGAGGCGTGAAAGGTGCCGCGCCGAACGGCCTCAAGCCCGCGTCTCCACGGCATAAATCTGAAGTCGGGTTCATATCCCGCGTTCTTGGCGATCTCTGCAACCGTTTCGTTCACAAAGCCACCGTTTTCCAGTTGTTCGCCGGTATACGGAGAATACTCGCCCGTCGCGACAACGAGAGCCTCTGCCCGGGCCAGGGCAGGCATTGTCATCAGAACAATCGCAAAGACAAGTTTTAGCAGACGCATCGCGGCCTCCATTCAGAATGGGAATTGCCGCAAGCCTTAATGCCAATGTTTTAAGAAATGACTGCCACGTCAATTTTTGGACGAACGTGCCGCGCGATACCAATTCGCCAACACGAACCGGTCCGCATCCGGCAGCTGCGTGATATTGGCGGGTGGCATTGCGTGACTGACCGCCGATTGCAGATAGATTTCGCGGGCATGTGCCGCGACATCCGCGCGGGTTTCCAGAAACACGCCCTTGGGGGCCCACTGCATGTTGCCCCAGACCGGTTGCCTGGCATGGCACATGGAACACCGCCCGCGCACGATGTCATGGACCTGATCAAACCCCTCGGCTTCGGCAAATCGCGTTTCATAGCCGGTCAACGCACGGGCCTCTGATACCTCATATGTGTCATGGCCCGGAAAGGTCGATAGCCAGGCGATGGTGATGAATAACAGCACCGTCGCGGCCCACGTCCAATGCGGCTGACCCTGCCGCGCGTGCATGGAGTTGAAGTAGTGCCGGATCGTGACCCCCATCAGGAACACGAGTGCGGCGATAATCCAAGCATATTCCGTGCCAAACGACAGTGGGTAATGGTTGCTGAGCATCAGGAAGATGACGGGCAGCGTCAGATAGTTATTATGGGTCGACCGCAGCTTGGCAATCTTGCCGTACTTGGGGTCCGGCGTGCGCCCGGCCTGAAGGTCAGCCACGACGATCCGCTGGTTCGGCATGATAATCAGGAACACATTGGCCGTCATGATCGTGGCCGTAAACGCCCCCAGATGCAGCAGCGCCGCCCGGCCGGTAAACACCTGATTGTAGCCCCAGGACATGACCACCAACACCCCAAACAACAGGACCATCAGCGTGGTTGGCGTTTCACCCAGCGGCGATTTGCACAGCGCGTCATAGATCAGCCACCCCACCGCCAGCGACGCAGCCGACAGCCCGATCCCCTGCCAGATCGCAAGGTCCGCCTTGGCCGGGTCGATCAGATAAAGCTCTGCCCCGACCCAATAAATCACAGCCAACATGGCGAAACCGGACAGCCATGTGGCGTAGCTTTCCCACTTGAACCATGTCAGATGCGCGGGCATCGCCTCTGGCGCGACCAGATACTTTTGAATGTGGTAGAAACCGCCGCCGTGGACCTGCCATTCTTCGCCATCCGCCGGACCCTTGATGTCGCGGTTCAGACCCAGATCAAGGGCGATGAAATAGAACGACGACCCGATCCAGGCGATCGCCGTAATCACATGCAGCCAGCGCACCGCAAAGGCGATCCAGTCCCAAAGGATTGCGGCGTCATACATTTTGCTGTTCCCTGTGCCAGTCCCTTGGGCACAATCAATTCACGACCAAAAGATGGAAGTCCAGATGAACCGTTACCCGCGCGATATGTCAGGCCACGGCCCGACGCCCCCAGATGCCCAATGGCCCGGCGGTGCGCGGATCGCGGTTCAGATCGTGGTGAACTACGAAGAAGGTGGTGAAAACAATCTGCTTCACGGTGATCCCACGTCAGAGGCGTTTTTGTCCGAAATCGTCGGTGCCGCCGCCTGGCCCGGCCAGCGGCATTGGAACATGGAGACGATCTATGAATACGGCGCGCGGGCCGGGTTCTGGCGGTTGCACCGGATCTTGGGCGACCTGCCAGTCACGGTTTTTGGCGTGGCCACTGCACTCGCCCGGTCCCCTGATCAGGTGGCCGCGATGCAGACCAGCGGTTGGGACATGGCGACGCACGGGCTGAAGTGGATCGAATACAAGGACATGCCCGAAGACGAAGAACGCGCCCATATTGCCGAGGCCATCCGCCTGCACACCGAAGTGACCGGCACCCCGCCCACCGGGTTCTACCAAGGCCGGGCCAGCATGAACACGCTGCGGCTGGGGGCCGAGGCCGGGTTCAACTGGCTGGCCGACAGCTATGCCGACGACCTGCCCTATTGGCAGCGGATCGGGCGCCGCGATCATCTGGTCGTGCCTTATACGCTGGATTGCAACGACATGCGCTTTGCCACGCCGCAGGGGTTCAATGCAGGCGCACAGTTTTACGATTACCTCAAGGCGACGTTTGACGGGCTTTATCGCGAAGGCGGGCGAATGATGTCCATTGGCCTGCATTGCCGTCTGGCGGGCCGCCCCGGCAGGGCAGAGGCGTTGCGCGACTTTATCGCCTATGCGCAGGGCCATGCGGATGTCTGGTTCGCCTCTCGCAGCCAGATCGCGGATCACTGGCGCGCCACCCATCCTGCCGGGACGGGCGACAAGCCCAGCCAGATGGACCGCGCGCGTTTTGTGGACACCTTCGGGGGCGTTTTCGAACACTCCCCCTGGATCGCCGAACGCGCCCATGCGCTGGAACTTGGGCCAGCCCACGACAGTGCTACCGGTGTGCACAGCGCGCTGTGCCGGATGTTCCGCAGTGCCAGCGCGGATGAACGCCTTGGCGTACTGACTGCCCACCCTGATCTCGCGGGCAAACTGGCCGCTGCAAAGCGTCTGACGGCGCATTCCGCCGCCGAACAGGCCAGCGTCGGCCTTGATGCGCTGACCGACACGGAACGCGCCACCTTCGAACAGGCCAACGCCGCTTACGTCGAAAAATTCGGATTTCCCTTCATCCTCGCAGTGCGCGACAACACCAAAGACGACATCCTGCGCGCCTTTGAGACACGGCTGCAGAACGACCGCGAAACCGAGTTTGCCACCGCCTGCGCCCAGGTCGAACGGATCGCAGAATTGCGGCTGCGGGACATGCTATGAAGATCACCGCCCACCCCTTGACCGCCACCGAATTCGCCCCTTTTGGCGATGTGCTGGAGTGTTCAGGCGGCCCCGACAAGATCATCAACGCCGGGCTTTGCGGCCGCTACAATGACCGCGCTTTGCTCGATTTCGGCACCGGACGCGCCGGGATCAGCCTGTTTGACGCAACCCCTCGCAATCTGCCCTATACTTGCGACCTGCTGGAACGGCATCCCGAAGGGTCACAGGCCTTTATCCCCATGCACCAAAACCCGTTTCTGGTGATCGTGGCCCCCGATGCCGCAGGCCTGCCCGGCACGCCGCAGGCTTTTGTCACTGCCCCCGGCCAAGGCATCAATCTGCACCGCAACATATGGCATGGCGTGCTGACACCGCTGGCAGCCCCCGGCCTTTTCGCGGTGATCGACCGTATTGGTACCGGCACAAACCTTGAGGAATTCAAGCTGCCTACACCGTTTATGGTGGTCCCCCCTTCTTCTGGCTAAAATAATCCTCGGGGGGCACCGGCTTGCCGGTGCGGGGGCAGACAGCCCCCTCCTCAGCACGCCATCCGGCGCGCCATGTCGATCATGCGCGCCGAAAATCCCCATTCATTGTCGTACCAACCAAAAATCCGCACTTGATTTGGTGTTGTTGCCATCGTTTCCGGCGTCGCCACGATCAGGCTTTCGGGTCGGCTGCGCAGATCAGATGAGACAAGCGGCAAATCCGTCACCCCGATTATTCCGGGCGCGGCGCGCGACAACATGTCATTCAGCCCCGCGACCGTCACATCCGTTTTCAATGTTGCTGTCAGATCAATAGCTGAAACGCTCGCAACCGGAACCCTGACCGCCGCTCCGGTCAACCGCTCGCGGAGGTGCGGCAGCACGACCTTGACCATCTCGGTCGCACTTGTGGTCGTGGGCACCATCGACAGCGCCCCTGCCCGACTGCGGGCAAAGTCGCCACGCGGTGCGTCGATCATCGGCTGACTGGTCGTGTAACAGTGGATCGTTGTCATATGCGCGGCGTCGACACCAAAAGCCTCGTCCAGCACCCGCACCAGCGGCGCAAGCGCATTGGTGGTACAGGACGCATTCGAGATGATCTTTTGATCCGCAAGCGCGGCCTCATTCGCGCCCAAAACGACGGTTTCATCCGCAGCAGGTGACGGGCCCGAGATCAGCACCCTTCGCGCCCCGGCCTGCAGGCCGCGCGTCGCAATGTCACGGGTTTTGGCATGGCCCGCGCATTCGAGCCAAAGGTCGATACCGCTCAGGTCCGTCTTGCTCAGATCACTGTCTGAGACAAAGCGAATGCGCCGCCCGTCGACCACCAGCACATCGCCCTGAACCGTCACGGCCCCCGGATAGGGGCCAAAGACGCTGTCATAGCCAAAAAGATGGGCGCAAAGCGCGACTTCTGCGATGTCGTTGATCAGCGCCACCTCGATATCCGGATGACCTGCGAGCACTTGTCTCAGGATGGTCCGCCCGATCCGGCCAAAGCCGTTGATCCCGATGCGCAGCGTCATAGCCCCAGCGCTGCGTGCCGGTTCACGTCCTTGTACAGCAGATAGCGGAACTGTCCGTCACCGGTTGCCCGACAGGCCTGCGGGCAAAAGGCGCGCAGCCACATGTAATCACCGGGACCCACACTGACCCAATCATCGTTCAGACGATATTCGGCGGTGCCTTCCAGCACGTACAGCCCATGTTCCATCACATGGGTCTCCATAAAGGGAATCACGCCGCCGGGTTCAAAGTTCACGATGTTGACGTGCATGTCATGGGCCATATCCGTGGGGCTGACAAAGCGGGTGGTGGACCAGCGCCCGCCTGTATCGGGCATCTCGATTACCGGTGCGTCCGCCTCGTGGGTCACAAAGCCTACTGGCGCGGCCACATGCGGGCTGGGCCGGTAGCGTTTGCGCAGCCAGTGAAAAGTGAAAGCCTCAGCATGGTCGTTCTTGATCTGCCAGTCCGCACCGGCAGGCAGATAGGCATAAGAACCGGGGCGCAACAGATGCGTCTGACCATTCAAGGTCAGCTCTCCATGCCCACCGACAACAAAGATCACACCTTCAGCAGCGGGGTTCTCTTCGGGCGCGTCACTACCTCCCAGATGGTCCAGTTCCACGATGTAATGGCTGAAACTTTCGGCAAAGCCGGTCAGGGGCCGGGCAATGACCCACATGCGCATTCCCGTCCAGCCTGGTAGGAAACTGGTCGTGATGTCGCGCATCGTGTCGGCGGGGATAAAGGCATAGGCGGCGGTAAAGACCGCGCGTTCATCCAGCGTCTTGTCCTGTGGCGGCAACCCGCCGGGCGGTGTGGCGTAGGTCATGTCTTGGGGCCCTTGTGGTTCCCCCGCATTAAGGGGGCAGAACCTTCCAATGAAAAGGGCCGATCTTTTGATCGGCCCCTTCAAGATACGTGATGGTAAGGTGGTGTCAGTGCTGTTCAGGCACCAAAATCTCGCGCTTGCCCACATGGTTGGCCGATGACACGACGCCTTCATCTTCCATCTGCTCCACCAGACGCGCGGCTTTGTTGTAGCCGATGGCCAGCTTGCGCTGAATATAGCTGGTCGAGCACTTGCGGTCCTTGATGACGATTGCGACGGCAGTGTCGTAAAGCGCGTTTTCGCTATCGGACCCGTCGCCCAGACCCAGCACCAGATCAATGCTGCTTTCAGCATCTTCATCGGGGCCGTCCACAACGCCAGACATATACTCAGGCGGACCGAAGCCTTTAAGGAAGTTGACGATTTCCTCAACCTCTTCATCCGAACAGAACGGCCCATGCACGCGGGTGATCTTGGAACCGCCGGCCATATACAGCATGTCACCCATGCCCAGCAGTTGCTCGGCCCCCATCTCGCCCAGAATGGTGCGGCTGTCGATCTTGGAGGTCACCTGGAACGAAATCCGGGTGGGGAAGTTGGCCTTGATCGTCCCGGTGATCACATCGACCGACGGGCGCTGTGTCGCCATGATCAGATGGATGCCAGAGGCACGCGCCATCTGCGCCAGACGCTGAATACAGGCCTCGATCTCTTTGCCCGCGACCATCATCAAGTCGGCCATCTCGTCCACGATCACGACGATATAGGGCAGCACTTCGGGTGCAAATTCTTCGGTCTCGAACACCGGATCGCCGGTTTCATCGTCAAATCCGGTCTGCACCGTGCGGCTGAACATCTCGCCCTTGGCCAGCGCGTCCTTCACCCGGCCATTGTAGCCGTCGATGTTGCGCACGCCCATCTTGGACATCTTGCGGTATCTCTCCTCCATCTCGCCAACGACCCATTTGAGGGCCACCACAGCTTTCTTCGGATCGGTCACGACCGGCGAGAGGAGGTGCGGAATGCCGTCATAAACGGACAATTCCAGCATTTTGGGGTCGATCATGATCATCCGACACTCTTCCGGTGTCAGCTTATACAAGAGCGACAGGATCATCGTGTTGATTGCCACGGATTTACCGGACCCCGTGGTCCCGGCGATCAGCAGGTGCGGCATCTTGGCGAGGTTTGCGATGATCGGCTCACCGCCAATGTCCTTGCCCAGCGCCAGTGGCAGTTTCTGGTTGCCGTCGCCAAAGTCGCGGTGCGACAGGATTTCGCGCAGCACCACCTTTTCGCGGTTTTCGTTGGGCAGTTCGATCCCGATGACCGACCGGCCCGGCACGGTGGACACACGCGCAGACAGGGCCGACATGCTGCGGGCGATGTCATCGGCCAAACCGATCACACGGGAGGCTTTCAAACCCGGTGCAGGCTCCAACTCGTACATCGTGACCACAGGGCCAGGGCGGACTGAAACGATCTCACCCTTCACGCCGTAGTCATCAAGCACGCTTTCCAACATCCGAGCGTTTTCTTCCAGCGCTTCGTCCGACAGCACATGGCGCTGAATTTCGACCGGGTTGGTCAGCAGGTTCAGCGGCGGATGCTCGTAATCGGCATATTTGTCTTCAAACTGCAACGCGGGCTGTGCTTCGGCTTTGGCCTGCTTGCTGGGTGCGGCCTTGGGCGTGGAGTGCACGACCTTTTTGGGTGCCGCGGGCGCCTCTGGATTAAACAGCGGCTCTGCCACCAACGGTTTCGCCTCGGCCTGTGGCAGGGTGCTGCGCTGATAGACGGCAGGTGCGGGCGTTGCTGCAGGCGTGTCTTCGATGATCTCATCCTCGATCACGGCCATCTCAACGGCTTCGGGTTCAACAGCTGGGGCCGTATCAAGGATCATCGGGCGTGGGCCTTTGCCTGCGGTCAAGGACGGCTCAATCCGCACACCGGTCAGGGTTGGCGGCACGATGGGTGCCACGCGGGCGCGGATGGCGTCGGAAATCCGGGCCTTAACGCGGTCTTCACTGCCCGGTGTTTCGTCAAAGGCGCGGGGTTCCTGCGCCACCAGTTCGGGGTCCGGCATAGCGTCATTGCGCCGCAAAAGGCCCGACAACAGGCCTTTGGGTGCGGGCGCAGGCGCGGGTTCCGGCGCACGTGCAGGTGCGGCGAGTGGCGGTTCTTCGGCATAGCCAGCCGGGCGCACAACGGGCGGCATTTTGCGGGCGGCCGGGTCCGCGTCGCGGGTTGGCATCACCGGGTTGGCGCGCACCACCGCAGCGGCGCGAGCTTTTGCGTCGCCATCCGGGATCAGGCGGCGTGCGGCTTCTTCCTCTGCCGCCTCGCGAGCCATCGCCTCGCGCACCGCGCGGCGTTCCTCCATCTTTGCGGCCATGCCCGCGCGCATTCCGCCTGCCATCCGGGCCGAGGCGCCTGCGCCCTGCCCCAAAACTTTGAGGATCAGCGCATAAAGCATCACGGTGCCCAGCAGGACAAAGCGGCCACCAACGCGCAGTTCTGGCCGGGTAAAGCCCAGCGCAAAGGCCAAAAGCGCCAATGAAATCAAACCGGTGACCAGGGACATCAGCTTGATCGAAAAGACTTCTCCGAACGGGATCACGGTCAGCACGACACCCAGGGCCGTGTCGCCCACCATGCCGCCCAGTCCAAAGTTCGGCGGCCATGCGGCCCCCGGCACCAATGTCGCGGCGTAAACAGAAGCCGCGGCAATCGCCATCGGCGCATAAAGCAAGCGGCCAAGCGCCCGTTCCTGACCCCAGTGACCCACGAACCGTGCGCCCCAAGCGATCAGCACCAGTGGCAGCACCCAAATGCCCTTGCCCACCACCATCATCAGCGGTGCGGCAGTCGAGGCCCCGAAGCGGCCCAGCCAGTTTTGGACGGGTGCATCAGTGGCGGAAATCCAGCTTGGATCATCAGGCGTGTAGCTGATGAACATCGCGGCGGCCAAAAGCCCCATCACGATCAGACCGATCCCCAGCAACTCCTTGCTGCGTTTTTCCAACGCCGCCTGGGTGTCACTGTCCAAGAGCGGATCGCGCTGCCGTGATTGATAAGATGCCATGCTACTCTTCCCTTAGTCCTTGATGCAGTCACGCAGCAGGTTCAGCCCGCGCTGCACGTCTTCTTTTGGGGCGACAAGTGCCACCCGGATATAATTCTCGCCGGGGTTTCCGGCTGGTGTTGGTTGGCTCAGATAGGCGCCCGGCAAAGTGCGCACGCCGGTTTCCCGCCACAGCTTGAGCGCTGACGCCTCACCGTTATCGACGGGCAGCCACAGGAAAAATCCCGCAGGCGGCGACCGGTAGCCCGGCAAATTGCCCAGTATTTCGTCTGCTGCATCGAATTTCTCAGTATAAAGCGCCCGGCTGGCGGCAACATGGGTATCGTCGGCCCATGCGCGGGCCGACACAGCCTGCACGGGTCCGGGCACCGGCGCGCCGGCATAGGCGCGCAGCGATCTGATATGTTTGATGTTTTCCGGCCCACTAGCGACAAAGCCTGAGCGGATGCCTGCAAGGTTCGACCGCTTGGACAGCGAATGGAACGTCACGATACGTTCAGGGTTTGCGCCGACCACTTTGGCGACCCCTAGCACACCAACAGGGGGCGTTTCGCGGTACACTTCCGCATAGCATTCATCCGCAAAGATGATGAAATCGTGTTTTTCAGCCAGCGCGATAAGTGCCGTCCAATAGGCTGCGTCCGCCACGGCGCCCTGCGGGTTGGCGGGGCTGCAGATATAGGCAATCGCCGTGCGATCTAGTACATCCGCCGGCAGGCTGGCAAAATCCGGCAGATGTCCGGTCTCGGCCGTGGCATTGACGTAAACCGGCTCTGCCCCCACCGAGAGGGCGGCCACGGCGTATACCTGATAAAACGGGTTTGGCGTCAGGACGACAGGCTTTTGGCCGTTCTTCGTCTCAGGGCACAGCGCCATCGCGGCATTGTAAAGCGCCTCGCGCGTGCCATTGGCGATCATCAGGTGATCGTGGTCGAGCGTCACGCCATAGCGCCGCGACAGATAGCCCGCGATCGCATCCAACACCGCTGGTTCGCCGTTGTTGTTGGGATATTTCTTAAAGCGATCAAGGTCTTGCGCCAAAACCTCGCCCACAAAATCGGGAAAGTCGTGCTGCGGTTCACCGATGGTCATGTTGATGACATCACCACCCGGCTGGACAGCGTCCAACAGCCCACGCAAACGGGGCCACGTCGCAACCGGAAGGTTCGCAAACCGCTCAGGGTAAACCATAACTGCCTCAACTTGCGGGATCATTTCGCCCCGCTTTGGATGCAGATTAGCCGCAAGCGCCCTATGCTGTCCAGAATAAGGCAGCCGTGCGCAGGGTGACTTGGGCCGAATTGTGTCTTTTAGGCCAGCGCGCGCTCTGCCGCTGCCGCAAGACGCAAAAGCCGGTTATCCTGCCCAGCTGTAACGTTGAGCATGATGCCGCAAGACGCCACGCCCGTCGGCAAGGTCACAGCCGCGCCGCCCATCAGATTGGTGACCCGCGTGTTGCGCAACGCCAGCAGGTTTTCGCCTTTGTAATAGTCATCGTCGGTCAACAGGCGCTGCATGTTCGGCGGCAGGATCGGCGCGCTTGGCATGATCACCGCATCAAATCCGGCGGTGGCGGCGGCATAGTCCGCCCGGATCGCATCCAACCGGTGCCAAGCGGCGATATAGTCCGCGGCCTTCACGTTGCGTCCTGCGCGGACACGTTCAAGGATTTGCGGAAACATCTTGTCAGGTTCCGCCTCGACCCGGTCACGCCACCACGCATAGCTGTCCGCTGTATAAAGCGCCCCCGCATCGTCAAACGCCTGTTCCATTGGCGCAAAGGCAAAAGGGATGACCTGCGCACCGGCTGCGATCAGCTTGTCGCGCGCGTCTTCAAACGCGGCCAATGGCGCATCGCGCACACCCTCCATCGCAATGGTATCAAGCACCCCGAACCGCACGCCTCGCAAGCTGGCCCCCGTCAGATCAGGCGTGCCGCTGCCCTCCAGCGCCGCTGTCAGCAAAGCGGCATCGGCCACCGACCGGCAAAGCGGACCGACAGTGTCAAAGGTCAAGCACAACGGCACCACACCGTTCAGCGTCAAGCGCCCGTGCGTTGTCTTGAACCCCACGATATCGTTCCACGCCGCAGGTATGCGCACGGATCCGCCGGTGTCAGACCCGATGCCAGCCGCCGCCAACCCAAAAGCGACAGAGGCCGCGGCCCCCGAAGACGACCCCCCCGCCACCGCGTCCAGATCGTTCACGCAAGGCGGCGTTGCCGTCATCGGGTTCAACCCAAGGCCTGAAAACGCAATTTCTGACAGATGCGTTTTACCAAGACAGACCAGCCCAGCGGCAGTCGCATTGGTCAGCACCTCTGCGTCACGGTCCGGCACGCGGCCTTCCATCAGTTTGGTGCCGGCCTCTGTCCCCACACCCGCAGTGTCAAACAGGTCCTTCCAACTGATCGGCACACCGTCCAATGACCCGCGCCGCAACCCCGACTTGGCACGCGCGCTGGCAGCACGCGCCTCTGCCCGGGCACGGTCGTGGGTGACGCGGGCATAGATGCGGTCGCGGTGCTCGTGGGCATCAATGGCGTTCAGATAAACCTCTGTCAGGGCCACCGGATCAATGTCGCCCGCAGCAATCCCCTGCCCCAGCGCCGCCGCCGTCATCCACCGCCATTGATCCATTGTCGTCCCCTTGCCTTTGGCGAAACGTAGCGGGCGCATGTCGCATGGACAATCCCGCGCGCATCCCCATATTGCGCCCTATGGACGCCGATATCATCATCGTGGGTGGCGGGCTAAACGGCCCAGCCCTTGCCCTTGCCGCTGCACAGGCCGGGTTCCGCGTGACGATCATCGACGCGCTGCCGCTCGACACCCGCAAAGACCCCGCCTTTGACGGACGATCCTATGCCTTGGCGCTTGGGTCACAGCGACTTTTGAAAGGCATCGGTGTCTGGCCTGCGATTGCCGATAACGCCCAGCCCATGCTGGAAATCAAGGTCACCGATGGCCGCGCAGGCGAAGGACCCAGCCCTTGGGTCATGCACTTTGACCACGCCGAAATCGAAGAAGGCCCCATGGGCTATATGGTCGAAGACCGCCACCTGCGCAGTGCCTTTCTGGATGCGATGGCAACGGACGACCGGATCACGCACCGGGCAGGTGAAACGGTCATCGCCCAAACCACCGGCCCGGCCCAAGTCTCTGTGACGCTCGAGAACGGCGAAACCCTGACCGCCGGTGTCCTGATCGGCAGCGATGGCCGCGCATCCGGCACCGCCCGCCGCGCAGGCATCACCCGCACCGGTTGGGGCTATGACCAGACAGCGCTTGTCTGCTGCGTGGCGCACGAAAAGCCGCATGGCGGCATCGCGCACCAGTTCTTCATGCCCGGCGGCCCGCTTGCGATCCTGCCCCTGACCGGCAACCGCAGTGCGATTGTCTGGTCCGAGGATGCCGGGCGCGCCGCGACACTTGCGGCTTTGGACGATGACGCCTTCCTTGATGCGCTCAGACCCGCCTTTGGCAGCTTTCTGGGACAGATCAGCCTGACCGGCGCGCGGTTCAGCTATCCGCTGGGCCTGACACTGGCCGACCGCTTTGTCGCCAACCGCGTCGCTTTGGTGGGTGACGCCGCCCACGGTGTACATCCCATTGCAGGGCAAGGGCTGAACGCCGGCCTGCGCGATGTCGCGGCTCTCGCACAGGTTCTGACAGAGGCGCGCCAACGCGGCGAAGATATCGGCGCGTCCTTGGTGCTGGACCGCTATCAAAGCTGGCGGCGGCCGGATGCTGCCAAACTGGCGCTGGCGACGGACACCTTTAACCGGCTGTTTTCAAACGATAATCCGCTGATTCGCGCGGCGCGTGATCTCGGCATGGGGGCGGTCAACGCCATGCCCGGCCTGCGCCGCAGCTTTATCCGCGAGGCCGCCGGACTAACCGGCCAGTTGCCCCAGCTGATGCGCGGCTAGTCCAGCACGCGCGCTTCATCGACCAGCATCACCGGGATGCCATCGCGGATCGGATAGGCAAGGGCTGCGGGTTTCGACACAAGCTCTTGCCGCTCTGCGTCATAGCGCAACGTGGCCTGAGTCTGCGGACACACCAATGCCTCGACCATCTTGGGATCAAATTCAGTGTTCATTGCATCACCTCTTCCGTACTGCCGCGTCTTAGCGCAAATTCAATCAGCGTGACCAGTGTTTCGCGCCGCCTGCTCAGCGATTGCGCCTCAAGCAACGCCTGCTTGTCCTCTGGCTCAAACGGGCACAGCATCGACAGCGAGTTGATCAGCAGCTCATCCTCTGCTTCGCCCAGCGATTCCCAATCGGTTTTCAGGCCCTGATCATCAAAGAACCGCCCCAGAAGCTCCATGAACTTTTCGCGTTGGAAACCGGTGTCGCGCTCTGCCGCCCCTAGGTCACGATCAAACCCGCCCCAGTCTACGGTGCAGCGTCGATAGGGTGTGAATCCCTCAACCTCTTCCTTGATCCGAAAACGCGACATGCCCGACAGGGTTACCATATAGCGCCCGTCTTCCGTTTCGGAAAAAGCGGTCAGCCGCCCGGCACAGCCGATATTGTGCAGCACACCCGACTCACCCGGCGCGTCATAGGGCTGCACCATGCCGATCAAGCGATGAGAGGTCTTCAGCACATCATCCAGCATCGCCAGATAGCGCGGCTCAAAAATATGCAGCGGCAGCCGGGCGCGTGGCAACAACAGCGCGCCGGGCAGCGGAAAGACGGCAATCGTCTCTGGCAGTTCGCTTGGTGTCATAAAGAAAGAGTAGCGCGGTCAGCGCATCAGGCAAATATCATCGACGACAACTTGCGCCGTCCATTCAGCGCAATGGGATCCTTGGCATCAAGCGCGTCAAAGATCTTGAAAAGCTGCGCCTTGGCGGCCCCATCGTTCCATTCCCGGTCGCGGCGGAAAAGGTCCAGCAAATGATCCACCGCCGCCTCTGTCTGACCATTGGCATGAAGTGCGGTTGCCAGATCAAGCCGCGCTTGATGATTGTCTGGCTCCGCCTCGACCTGCGCCTGCAACTCCGCCACGGGACCGGCATCCGCCGCTTCTCGCGTGAGCGCGATCTGGGCTGCGACCGCTTCCAGCGCAGGGTCGGTTGAAATCTCCGCCGGTGCGCCGTTCAGGATCGCCTCTGCCTGGTCCACGTCATCAAGCGCCAGATAGGCGCGGACGAGTCCGGCATAGGCCGCGGCCGAGTTGGGGTCTTCCTGCAGGATCGCAGCGAAAGTCTCAGCCGCATCAGCAGCCGCGCCCTCTTCCAGCATCGCCTCAGCTGCAGCAATGGCATCGTCCAGGCCGTTGTCAGGTTCCCCCCCCAAAGCGGCGACTTTTTCAACAAATGCGTTGACCTCAGACGGCGGCAAGGCGCCCTGAAAGCCGTCAACCGGCTGGCCGTTGTGAAAGGCATAGACCGTCGGGATCGACTGCACCCGCAATTGGCCCGCATAACCGGGGTTTGCGTCCACATCGATCTTCACCAGCTTGACGCGCCCACCTGCCGCAGTGACGGCTGCTTCAATCGCCGGGCCAAGCGTTTTGCAGGGGCCACACCACGTGGCCCAGAAATCCACGATCACCGGGACAGTCTGTGACGCCTCGATCACGTCTTCCATAAAGGTGGCATCGCTGCCATCGATGATGTTGTCGCCCACGGCGGGCTGACCTTGTCCCAATTCCAACATCTGATGCCTCTCGTATCCGATTGTGCGCCCTATATGTGCGCAAAGCCCGGAAAGTCCAAGGGGGTAGCGTCACGCCAAAGCGCCGCTTAGGCTGAACCCATGCAAACGATCCTGACCTTTGGCGACAGCAACACCCACGGCACCCCGCCCATGACCACGCGCGGCACGCCTGCGCGCTTTGACGCAGCAACCCGTTGGCCCGGCGTGATGCAAGCCGCGACCGGCTGCACCCTGATCGAAGAAGGCCTGCCCGGTCGCTCCGCTTGCGCCGCCGCTGACCCTATCATGGGCCCCCATATGAACGGGCATCTGGGCCTGCGGATTGCCCTGCAAAGTCACGGACCCATTGATGTGCTGACGATCATGCTGGGGACCAATGACCTCAAGGCGCATTTCGGCCTGACACCGGATGCCATCACCTCCGGTGTGGCAGGCCTGCTGGGGCTGGCCCTGGGCGACGATTACCAGACCCGCCATGGCGGGTTTCAGGTCGTTTTGATCTGCCCACCGCCGGTCTTGGAAACCGGCATCCTCGCCGCAGAGTTTCAAGGCGGTGCTGCCAAAAGCCACGAGCTGCCCGCACGCTACGCAGCACTCGCACAATCACGCGGCGCATCATTCCTGAATGCCGGCGATCATATCACAAGCAGCCCGATTGACGGCATCCACCTTGATGCCGCCAACCACGCAGCCCTTGGCCAGGCCGCAGCGCAGCGCATTCTTTCTTTTGAATAAAAATATGCCCGCCGGAGGCACCCGAAAATTTGCAAATTTTCGGACCAGATTTTTTGAAAAAATTTGCGGCCCTACAGATCAAATGTCGCGAATACGGGCGCGTGATCGCTCGGCTGCTCCCAGCCGCGCACGTGTCGCAACACCCGGCTCGAATGCGCAGCACCGGCAATATCAGGCGTGGCCCAGACATGATCCAACCTGCGCCCCTTGTCGGCCCCATCCCAATCGGGCGACCGATAAGACCACCAGCTGAACAAAGGCCCGTCCGGGATATCCGTGCGCGTGACATCAACCCAACCGGCTGCATCTTTTACCTCTGCCAGATGTTCCACTTCGATGGGCGTATGGCTCACCACTTTCAAAAGCTTCTTGTGGTCCCAAACATCGTCTTCGCGGGGCGCAATGTTCAGATCACCTACCAAAATGGACTTCTGTGGCGCATCCGCGCGAAAGGCATCGCGCATCTCGGTCAAGTAATCGAGCTTTTGCCCAAATTTCTCATTCACCGCCCGATCCGGCTTATCGCCACCGGCTGGCACATAGAAATTGTGGATTGTAACACCATTGTCCAACTGCCCCGCGATATGGCGCGCATGGCCAAGACTTGCATAATCGGCAGCGCCAACCTCTTTGATCGGCAGCTTGGAAAAGATGCCAACGCCGTTATACCCCTTTTGCCCGCGCCCCACGAAATGCCCGTAGCCAAGGCTTTGGAACTGCTCCATAGGGATTTTTTCAACCGGGCTTTTGCACTCCTGAAGGCATAGCACATCCGGCGCCTCCTCGCGCATCAACTGCGCCACGAGGTTCTCGCGCAAACGGACAGAATTGATGTTCCAGGTGGCAAGCGTAAACGGCATGATGTTTCCTTCAGCTCAATGCGGCAGCTGGGCGCAGAACACCCGTGGCAAAGCCGCGACGATTCAAAATAAGTGGGGTCATGTGGCGTTGCGCTGCCGGGTGAACCGGGTCCAGAACCCCTGACCGTACCAGCAAAGCAGCAATCGCGGCATTGGCCGCGCGGGTCGTGCCATCAGCGATCTTCAGGGCGATGCCCAGCTGATTTTCGGGCACAATCGCGACGAACACTCCTTCGGCCCCGGTCTTGATCGCGGCCCGGCCTTGCATGGCTTGCATCAGCTCTGTGCAGGCCCGCTTGTCCCCCGCCACAAGATCAGGATGGGTGACCATCGCCTGATAAAGTGCCGTTGCCGCGCGCGACCGAGTGTCATCTTTGCCCTGTGCGGCTGCAAAAGCCGCCATCGCCCGGGCCAACCCGTGCAGGCTGCAAGTGTGATTGGGAGCAGAGCATCCATCGCGCGCCCAACCCTCGCTTGTCTCGCCCGTGACCTCTTCAAACGCGGCTTTGACGGCTTGCTGCACCGGGTGATCGATCAGATCATACTCCGCATCCCCGCCCAGATGCTGTGACAAGGTGAGAAATCCAGTGTGCTTGCCCGAACAATTGTTGTGAACTTGACAGGGCGAAGTATCCGACTTGATCAGGCCTTCACGGGCGGGACGATCATCGGGCATCTGCGGGCCGCAACGCAGGGCCGTATCATCCAGCCCAAGTGCGGCCAGCCAATCGCGCACCCGGTCGGTATGAATCGCAGCCCCCTGATGCGACGCGCATGCCAGCGCCAGATGCGCTGGCGTCAGTTGCCGGGCGGCGGCGGCACCGCTTTCGACCAGCGGCAGGGCCTGGATCATCTTGCAGGACGACCGTGGATAAATGACCTGTGCGGGATTGCCCCAGCTTTCGACAATCTGCCCCGTAACGTCGCAAATCACCGCGTGGCCCTGATGAACTGATTCCAGCAGATCGCCGCGCCACACTTCGACCAGATCGACCCCAAGGCTCATATCGGTTGCATTCCTCTTTGGACCACACGGGTTTGTGCCCGATTGGGGCTTTCCCCATTGGGCGGTTTTTTGCTACGATCATGGCTATCGAGTTGAAAGACAACCTGCCAGCCGAAAAGGTGCCGTCAGATGCACCGCTGCTGAACAGGTGGACCCAGAGGCAAGGACAGCTTGGAGGCTGTAGGAATGATTTTGAAATTGGCGCGCGTATGCGGCACGGCATTGGCACTTGTCGGGGCGGGACCTTTGAGTGCGCAGGAAACAACAGACAACCGCGTGGCGGCGAATACCGATTGGAGCGTGTTCGTCGAGGATAACCCGACCGAATGCTGGGGCGTCTCTGCCCCCAAAGAGACGGTGAACACTCGTGACGGTCAGGTCGTTCAGGCCCGGCGTGGCGACATTCTGCTCTTTGTCTTTTACCGGCCCAGCGCATCGGTGCAGGGTCAGGTTGCCTTTACGGGCGGATATCCATTTGCAAGCGGATCAACTGCCGCACTGACAATTGCGGGCACCGAATTCCAGCTGTTCACCGAAGGTGAATGGGCCTGGCCCGCCACGCCCGAGGATGACGCCAAGATCGTAGCGGCCATGAAGCGTGGGTCGGATGCCACCGTTGTGGCCCGATCAGGGCGCGGCACGACCACTACGGACAAGTTCAGCCTTCTGGGCTTTACCGCAGCCGTGGAAGAAGCGGCCAAACGGTGTGCAGGGTAGTAAAATCCTGACACAGGATTTTGACCAGACTTTTTAAAAAGTCTGGTGCCTCCGGCGGGCATATTTTCATTCAAAAGAAAGAGCGGGCGGTTTTTCATTGGAAACCGCCCCTTTTGGCTTATATGGGGCGCAATCCAGACCCAAAGGTGATGCGATGACGGCCAAAGCTCCGATTACACAGGACGTGCATACTATCCCGCGCAAAGCGCCGGAGGGTAAGCCGAACCTTGTGGGCATGACCCAAGACCAGATGAAGCAGGCGCTGATTGCCGCAGGTACGCCTGAAAGGCAGGCCAAGATGCGGATGGGGCAGCTTTGGCAGTGGGTCTATCACTGGGGTATCCGCGATTTTGACGCGATGACGAACCTTAGCAAAGACTATCGCGCGATGCTGGCCGAGACATTTGTGATCGCGCTGCCCGAGGTTGTGACCCGGCAACTCAGCGAGGATGGCACGCGCAAGTATCTGGTGCGGATCGCAGGCGGTCACGAGGTTGAGGTGGTATATATCCCCGAGGATGATCGCGGCACGCTGTGTATCTCCAGCCAGGTTGGCTGTACCTTAACCTGCACCTTTTGCCACACTGGCACCCAAAAGCTGGTGCGCAATCTGACCACGTCCGAGATCGTCGGCCAGATCATGGTGGCCCGTGACGATCTGGGCGAATGGCCCACCCCTGGTGCGCCCAAGGACGAAACCCGGCTCTTGTCCAATATTGTGCTGATGGGCATGGGCGAGCCGCTTTACAACTTTGAAAACGTCCGCGACGCGATGAAGATCGCGATGGACCCGCACGGTATTCAACTGTCGCGCCGCCGCATCACCCTGTCGACCAGCGGCGTGGTGCCAGAGATTGCCCGCACGGCCGAAGAGATCGGATGCCAACTGGCGATTTCCTTCCATGCCACCACCGATGAGGTGCGCGATGTGCTGGTGCCGATCAACAAGCGCTGGAACATCGCAGAGCTGCTGGACGCCCTACGGACCTATCCCAAGGTCAGCAACTCTGAACGGATCACATTTGAATATGTGATGCTGGACGGGATCAACGACAGTGATGAAGACGCCCGTCGTCTGATCAAACTGATTGATGGCATTCCGGCCAAGATCAATCTGATCCCCTTCAACGAATGGCCCGGAGCGCCTTACAAACGGTCATCCAACAACCGGATCCGCGCGTTTGCCGATATCATTTACAAAGCCGGCTATGCCTCGCCCATTCGCAAACCCCGTGGCGAAGATATTATGGCCGCTTGCGGACAGTTGAAGTCTGCGACAGAGCGTGCGCGCAAGAGCAAAGCACAGATCGCAGCAGAGGCCGGGCTTTAAGGCGGCGTTAACCCTGTTTCGACAGGGTTTCTCCATGCGATTCCATCTTGAAATGCCTGAAGACACGATCCGCGCCTTGTCGGCAATTGCGCGACAGACCGATGTGACGGTGGGGCAATTGATCCGTGATGCCGTTGCTTTGGATTTGCGCCGTCGCCGCGCGCCGAAGAGGGACGCAAGGACTGATGAGGCGCTCGTCGCCTCACTCCGCTCGCTCCTCGCTCAGGATCTTGCCGACGCGACCGGCTGGCCAGACCTTGACCAGCGTCTGATGCAGCACGGCTTTGCACTGCGCCCCGCTGGCGGTGGTCTGATCCTCACGCGGTTGTCGACCGGTGCGCGGCTGTGCAAGGCGTCAGACCTTGGTTATGCCCACAGCACTCTTGCACGCCGATTCGGCGCCGCGTTTCCGGGTCATCCTCACGCCCATCTGTTTGCAGCGCCGGACGACGACGCTGTCCTGGAAGACTAGCGCCCCGGGATCGCGCCGCGCTTTTCGCCCTTGCCTTCCCAGTCATCAAGCGCGGCAATCGCCTCGTCCGCGGTTTCAACAAAGCGGAACAGCTTCAGATCATCGGCAGAGATTGTACCTGCGTCCGACAGCGCATCCCAGTTGATGATCTTTTCCCAGAAGGCGCGGCCAAACAGCAGGAATGGCACCTGCGCCATGCGGCCCGTCTGGATCAGGGTGAGCGCCTCGAACAATTCGTCCAAGGTGCCAAAGCCGCCGGGAAAGACGCAGACCGCACTGGCGCGCATCAGGAAATGCATTTTGCGGATCGCAAAGTAGTGAAAGTTGAAGCACAGCTCTGGCGTGACATAAGCGTTGGGGGCCTGTTCGTGCGGCAACACGATGTTCAGCCCGATGGACCGCCCGCCTGCCTCTTCTGCGCCGCGGTTGCCCGCCTCCATCACACCGGGGCCGCCGCCGGTGACGATGATGTCGTCGGTGCCTCCACTTTTCAGCGACCTTTCGGTCATCAACCGGGCAAAGCGCTGCGCCTCGGCGTAATAGGTCGACAGATCGGCCAGTGTCTGGGTGCGCGCGGTTTGCTTGGCCTCGGGCGCGGGAATGCGCGCGCCGCCAAACATCACGATGGTCGAATTGACGCCCGCCTCGTCCAGCATCAACTCTGGCTTCAGCAGTTCCAACTGCAACCGCACGGGCCGCAGTTCTTCGCGGCACAAAAAATCGTCATCAGCAAAGGCCAAGCGATAGCTGGGCGCGCGAGTCTGCGGCGTATCAGGCACATGCCGCGCCTCTTCCCGGTCCTGATGGCTGCGCCGAAACGGGTGCGTGCGGTTGGGTTCGTCTTTCATGGCGCGTGCTCCTGGCCTGCAATCTTGGTTGCGGGCATGAGGGCGCATCCCACCGGGACTGTCAAACACTTCATCCCTGACGGACACATCACCCCATTGCCAGTATCAAGGCCGCGCGCTATGTCCGCGCAAACCGCATCAAGGGAGACACCCCATGTCCAATGCCGCCCTGGAAACCGCGATCGAAGCCGCCTGGGACACCCGCGACCAGATCACGCCCGCCACCACTGGCGAAACCCGCGAAGCCATCGAGGATACGCTGAACGCGCTCGACAGCGGCACGCTGCGCGTGGCCGAACGCCGCGCCAATGGCGATTGGCACGTGAACCAATGGGCCAAGAAAGCTGTGCTGTTGTCGTTCCGCCTGAACGATATGGAGCCGATCTCTGGCGGCAACGGCGGCACGGACTGGTGGGACAAGGTGCCCTCAAAGTTCGCAGGCTGGGGTGAAAACCAGTGGAAAGCCGCCGGTTTCCGTGCTGTTCCCGGATCCATCGTGCGCCGATCCGCCTTTATCGCACCCGGTGTGGTGCTGATGCCTTCGTTTGTGAACATCGGCGCTTATGTCGACGAAGGGTCAATGGTGGATGGTTGGGCCACGGTGG
The DNA here is from genome assembly GCF_041103235.1 of Yoonia sp. R2331. NCBI lineage: Bacteria > Pseudomonadati > Pseudomonadota > Alphaproteobacteria > Rhodobacterales > Paracoccaceae > Cognatiyoonia > Cognatiyoonia denitrificans. The sequence goes on from NZ_JBGCUN010000003.1 coordinate 109,358, forward strand.
GGTCCTGCGCCCAGATCGGCAAGAACGTGCACCTCTCTGGCGGTGTCGGCATCGGTGGTGTGCTCGAACCGATGCAGGCAGGCCCCACGATCATCGAAGACAACTGCTTTATCGGTGCCCGGTCAGAGGTTGTCGAAGGCTGCATCGTCCGCGAAGGGTCCGTCCTTGGTATGGGCGTCTTCATCGGGCAATCCACCAAGATCGTCGACCGCGAAACCGGAGAGGTCTTTTATGGCGAAGTGCCGCCCTATTCAGTGGTCGTCGCAGGCTCAATGCCATCCAAGAACAACATCAACCTTTATTGCGCGGTGATCGTAAAACGGGTCGATGAAAAGACCCGGTCCAAGACCGGCATCAACGAGCTGTTGCGTGACTGAATGATCCTGTCGCGCACGTTCGCCAAGCAACGCATGGCCGCCAATGTGCGGCCATCCTGGGCCGATGCATGGCTTCTTGTGGTGGCGGATGTCGCGTTGGTGCTTGTGGCATTGCTAATGATCACACCGGCATTGGGGACGTATATCTACGCGATGCAGCCCGATGACGCCACGACCATGATCTTTGTGATCCTGCTTTATCTTGTGCTGCCGCTTGCGATTCTGATCGTTGGGTGCATCTGGGCACGGCGCTCGCGCAGGCCGCTGGCATGATAATCTCATACTCCTTCGCGCGCCGCCGCATTGCGGCTGGCCATCGCCCGGGCTGGTTCGCCGCATGGGCGCTTGTCGGGCTTGATGCGCTTTGCCTAATCGTGGTTTTCGCGCTGCTTTGGGAGCCGTTTCAGGGGCTCACAGCGGCCTTCAACTTTCCCACTTGGGCCACCATCGCAGCCCTGTTTGCGATTTGCTTTATCCCGATGCAGGCGGTGCTGATCCTGTCTTCGCTTTGGGCCGCAAAATCACGCTGGGACGACGACGACACTGGGAAAGGCGGGCGGTAGCCCCCATATTCCTGTCAGACAAAAACGACAGGAGAACCGCAATGGGCCTTGGTTTCTTTCTCAGCATCATCGTCGGCGGCCTCGCCGGGTGGATCGCCACTTCCTATATGAAGGCCAACACCGGCATCATCGCCAATGTGATCCTTGGCATCCTCGGCGCAACCGTCTTGAACGCCATTCTGGGTTGGATCGGCATCTACGCCGAACGCAGCTTTCTGCCGCAACTGATCGTCGGTGCCGCAGGCGCCGCGGGTCTGATCGCCGCCTACCGACGCCTGTCTTCTTGACATCGCGCCTTGCGCGCCGCACCACAGCACGATGAAAAAGCCAAGCAAACAACAGGTCTTTACCCTGCTGGTCGAAGTTGGCCGTAACGACGGCGACGGCCTGCCCGACGGTGCCACCGGTGCGGCGCTGATGTGCTATGCCTCTGGCGTGGACGAGGCCGAGGCCGTGCGCGAAACCGTCGCGATCCTCAAACAGGCTGACCTCGCGCCGCTTGATGTGTCGGGCTACGGCACGCTGGACGAACGGCTGGCCGAATGTCACGACATCGCCGAGGATGAAAAAGCGCTGATGCAGCGCGCTCTGGACGAAAATTCCGTGATCGTGGCCCAGATGACCCCGTTCTTCGACGACGACGCGCCCGCCAGATCCTGAACACCCACGCACATTTGCATCCCCGCCCGCGCCGCGCTAGCCAAGGGCAAAAAGGACCCGCAAATGCCGATTGATCCCGTCACTCTGACCGCCGACCTTGTCCGCTGCAATTCGATCACCCCCGCCGAAGGCGGCGCGCTGGTGCTTTTGGAAAAGCTGCTGAGTGATCACGGCTTTGACTGCACCCGTGTCGATCGGGGCGGTATCGCCAATCTCTACGCCCGCTGGGGTCGCAAAGGGGCAAACCGCACCTTTGGGTTCAATGGTCACACCGATGTGGTCCCCTTGGGTGACGCAGCCGCCTGGACGGTCGATCCCTTCGGGGCCGAGATCAAGGATGGCTTCCTTTGGGGTCGCGGGGCCACGGACATGAAATCCGGCGTGGCCGCCTTTGCTGCGGCCGCCTGCGATTTTGTCACAGACACGCCCCCCGATGGCGCGTTGGTCCTGGCAATTACAGGCGATGAAGAGGCCGACGCACTGGACGGCACCACCGCTTTACTCGACTGGATGGCGCAAAACGGCGAGGCGATGACCCACTGCCTCGTGGGGGAACCCACCAGCCCCAACCACATGGGCGAGGCGATGAAGATTGGCCGCCGCGGCAGCCTGAACGCGCGTTTCACCTTTACCGGCGTGCAAGGCCATGCCGCCTATCCGCACCGCGCCAAAAACCCCACCCATGCGATGGCGGCCCTCATGCACCGGTTCGCGACACACGGGCTGGACGATGGCACCGATCACTTCGACCCCTCTACCCTGGCCGTGGTCACGATGGACACCGGCAACCCGGCCACCAACGTGATCCCCGCGACCTGCCGCGCAGGCGTCAACATCCGCTTCAATGACCTGCATTCCGGCGACGGGCTGACCGCATGGATGCAGGTCGAGGCGAACAAGATCGCTGCAGAAACCGGCGTGGACATCACCCTCAAGGTCAAAGTCTCTGGCGAGGCTTTTCTGACCCCACCCGGCGACTTCTCTGACCTTATCGCTAAGGCCGTGCACGCCGAACTCGGCGTCACGCCTGAACTTTCCACGTCCGGCGGCACCTCAGATGCACGGTTCGTCAAGAACCACTGCCCGGTGGTTGAATTTGGCCTCGTGGGCAAAACCATGCACCAAGTCGATGAAAAGGTCCCGGTGAAAGACATCCAGACCCTCAAATCAATTTACACCCGCATCCTCGGCGATTACTTCGCCTGACCCGCTTTCTTTTGAATGAAAATATGCTGGGGGGTCCGGGGGTGAACCCCCCCGAAAAGGGGTCGTCATTTTTGCGCCATTGGTCTAAGCAAAATTGGCGACAGGCAGGCCCGCCCACAAACAAAATGACGCGCAACACCAACCATGTTAGGTGCGCCCCATGACACAAATCCCATCCAAGGCCGAGGTCCTGCAATGGATCGCCGACCACCCTACCAAAACCAGCAAACGCGACATCGCCAAGGCTTTTGGCATCAAGGGCGCGGCCCGCATCGACCTCAAGGCACTGCTCAAAGAGCTTGAGGCAGAGGGTCACCTCAAAAAACGCCGCAACAGCTATCGCGACCCCGAAAGCCTGCCGCCTGTCTCGGTGCTCGAGGTGACTGGCCCCGATGCCGATGGCGATCTTTATGCCCGCCCATTGGAATGGTCCGGCAAAGGATCGGAACCACGTATCCTGCTCAACCTGCGCAATTCTGATCCCGCACTTGGTCAGGGCGACCGCATCCTTGGCCGCCTTACCGAAATCACGGGCGAGCCGTACTCCCATACCGCCCGCCTGATCCGTCGCATCGGCACCAACCCTTTGCGCATCCTCGGTGTCTTTCGCGCAGGCTCCGAAGGTGGCCGCGTGCTGCCCATCGACAAAGGCTCGGATAAGCAATGGAGCGTCCCCGCAGGCGCCACAAATGACGCCAAAGACGGCGAACTGGTCGAGGCTGAACAATCCGGCCCCAAAGGCCGCATGGGCCTGCCCCGCGCCCGGATCATCGCCCGCCTCGGCGACCCCACAGCGCCGCGCGCTGTCAGCCTGATCGCCATCCACCAGCATGGCATCCCCGACCACTTCCCCGACGACGTCATCGCAGAGGCGGACGCAAAATCCCCTGCCCCTTTGGGCAAACGCACCGATCTGCGCGACAAACCCTTTGTCACCATAGACCCCGCCGATGCCCGCGACCGTGATGACGCCTGCCTTGTCGAACCCGATGGCGACGGCTTCACCCTCTGGGTGGCAATTGCCGATGTGGCGGCCTATGTGACCCCCGGCAGTGAACTCGACCGCGAGGCGCGCAAACGCGGGAATTCCACCTACTTCCCCGACCGCGTTGTGCCGATGCTGCCCGATGTCCTCTCCGGCGATCTCTGCTCGCTGCACGACAACGTTGACCGCGCCGTGCTTGCCGTGGAAATGAAAATCGACGCGCGCGGCAACAAAACCGGCCACACCTTCCACCGCGCCATGATCCGCTCTGTCGCCTCGCTGGAATACGCACAAGTACAGAACGCCGTTGACGGCAACCCCGACGCCGCCACAGAACCCCTTGTGGATACCGTCCTCAAACCGCTCTTTGCGGCTTATGCGGCCCTGAAGATCGCCCGCGCTGCGCGGCAACCGCTGGAACTCGACCTGCCCGAACGTCGGATCGAACTGTCAGACGACGGCCAGGTGACCGGCGTCGCCTTCAAGGACCGCCTCGACGCGCACCGCCTGATCGAAGAATTCATGGTCCTTGCCAACGTCGCCGCCGCCGAGACCCTAATCGCCAAAAAGACCCCACACCTTCTGCGCGTCCACGAAGAACCGGCACCCGAAAAGCTCGAAGCCCTGCGCGAGGTTGCCAACGGCTCTGGCCTGCAACTGGCCAAAGGGCAGGTCCTGAAAACCGCACACCTTAACCGGCTGCTGTCACAAGCCGAAGGCACAGACCACGCCGAACTGATCAACATGGCGACCCTGCGGTCGATGACGCAGGCCTATTATACGCCTGAAAACTTTGGCCATTTCGGCCTCGCTCTGCGGGCCTATGCGCATTTCACTTCACCCATTCGCCGCTACGCTGACCTGATCGTACACCGCGCTCTGATCGCAGCGCACGGCTTTGGCGACGACGGACTGTCCCCTTGGGACATCGAACACCTGCGCGACACGGGCGAAAAGATTTCGGCCACCGAACGCCGCTCAATGATGGCTGAACGCGACACGACAGACCGCTACCTCGCCGCCTTTATGGCCGACCGGATCGGGGCAGAGCTGACAGGCCGCATCGCGGGCATCGCCAAATTCGGCGTCTTCGTGAAACTCGACGAAACCGGTGCCGACGCGATGATCCCGATCCGCACGTTGGGCGGCGAATACTTCCACTATGACCCCGACACCCAAACGCTGATGGGCGCAGACACCGGCCGGGTTATCGCCCTTGGCATGCGCGCCACCGTCAAACTGGCCGAAGCCGCACCTGTGACTGGCGGCCTGATCGTGGAACTTCTGACGTTCGACGGCGCCACCATGCCGCGCGGCCCTGCGCGTGGCCGTGGCAAGCCGCCCAAGCGCAAGCTGGGATCGGCGCGCAAGAAAGCCGCCAAAACTGCGCGCAAGGTCAAACGCACCCGGAAATAGCGCCAATCACTCGGCGACGCAGGCCCCATCTTCATAGCAGATCACGACAGGGTCGCTGGCGAAACAATCACCGTTGATGCAATCAATTGCCTGCTGCTCCATCAGCGGGGTGACATTGTAGAAAATGCCCCCGCCGCAAGCCGGGGCCTCGATCACCAGATCAGGGCCAACGACCTTGGCAAACATGATCGCCACTTCGCCCGACACAGCTCCGCCACACCAGGGACCAACACACAAGGGCTGCAGCGCCACAGCGCGTTCATACCTTGTGGTAAATCCCTCGCTGTTCAGCGCAAGCCCCCGGAACTGCGCCGCAATCGGCGACGGCGTCCAGCCATCGTTCAGCATGTCTGTTTCGGGCAGCAGCCGTTCGTCAAAGGTCAGCGTTCCCTTCAGCAGATAAATATCTTCCGGCACCTCTTCGGCGCGGGCAAAGCTGTCAGCGATCGTGGGCCGAATGCACGACAGCGCTGCCGTCTCGCTTGCAATCAGCGCCAGAACGCAGGCCAACCACCTCACAACTTGTCCTCAAACTCCGCCAACACGCGGGCATAAACTTCGCGCTTGAACGGCACGATGTTGTCGACCAACTGATCCTTGGGCATCCACTTCCATTGCGAAAACTCAGGATGTGCCGTGGCAATATTGATTTGGTCGTCGGTGCCATGGAAGCGAAACAGGAACCACTTCTGTTCCTGACCGCGATACTTGCCTTTCCAGATCTTCGGCACGATCTCGTGTGGCAGATCATAGGCGATCAACGCAGCACTTTCCGCCTCCAACGTTACCAGCTTTTCAACCACTCCTGTTTCTTCCCACAACTCCCGCAGGGCAGCATCCAGCGTCTTTTCGCCTGCATCGACACCACCCTGTGGCATTTGCCAGGCATCAGTGTCACGATCCATGCGTTGGCCCACAAAGATATGCCCGCGCGGATTGGCCAGCATAATGCCGACACACGGGCGATAGGGAAGTTGGGCAATATCGTCTGGGGTCATGAATTGGCCTTGGTGCTGCATAGGTCTGCTCCTGTCACGTTTGACCCAAGTCTGGGCCAAACGTCCAGCGCTATGCGATAACAAGTCGCGTGTTATGCGTTATCCGCCTTGCAATCCAGCGCAGATGATCCCGCCGAAACGCCACGCAACCCGCCGTCGGCCGTCCCGGACCGCGCCATTGATGGATGAAAATCGCTGATCCCCGCCCCTTGACCGCATAGGGCCAATTCCAATCGGTCAGGATCACCAGATCATACATCGGGTCAGCACGGCGCAACACTTCGTGGCTGAACCCATGTGGTGCGCGCACCATCATGTTATAGTCGGGATCCGCCACATCATCTGACCACAGATCATGCAACCCAATCGGCAGCGCCCAATCGGCAGGCTGCGCCATCCGGTCAGGTCGATACAGCATGCCGACAATCCGGTGCACTCCCTTGGGCGTGACCCCGTCACCTTCGACCTTGCGGGCGGCAATGCCACCACGTCCAACCGTGCAGGCAAAGCGCCGGCCGCAAAACCGGACCCCCGTCGGCGTCACAACCAGATCAGTGGCGCGCATTGTCCATCCTTCTTCTGGCCAGAAACATCCCCGCCGGAGGCCCGATTATTCGTCGAATAATCGCCGCCCCGCTCACAACAGATGCCCGGACTTCGCCGCCTTGGTCGCCAGATAGGTGTGGTTGTGGACATTCTCGCCCACTTGCAGCGACACCCGCTCCACAACCGCGATGCCACTCCCCTCCATCCGCGCGATCTTGGCGGGGTTATTTGTCATCAGCCGCACCTTGCTGAATCCCATGCGGCGCAAAATCTCGGCCCCGATCCGGAAATCCCGCTCGTCATCCTCAAACCCCAACCGATGATTGGCCTCAACCGTATCGAACCCCTGATCCTGCAGCGCATAGGCCCGCATCTTGTTGGCAAGCCCGATCCCGCGTCCCTCTTGATTGAGATACAGCAGCACCCCGGCCCCTTCTTCCCCCATCTGTGCCAGCGCACCGTTCAATTGCGGACCGCAATCGCATTTCAGCGATCCCAACAAATCGCCAGTAAAACAAGCCGAATGAAGCCGCGCCAACACCGGCTTATCGCGATCCGGGCGGCCGATCTCGACCGCATAATGCTCTTCGCCGCCGTCGTCAGGCCGATAGATGTGCAACCGGCCCGCCTCACTTGCGCGCAGCGGCACGCGGGCAGAGACCACGGGTTCCAACGGCGCCATCTCCCGATCCAGAACGCCGGATGCATCAACGCTGGTCAGCGCGTGATCCTGTGCAAACCCGGTCGGATCAGCCAGCGGCACGACGACAGCGGCGGGCAATAGCCGCGCTGATTTGCACAAGGCAATCGCTGCGCGCGCCAAGGTCGCATCCCCTGTCCGCAGGGTCTCCAACGGCCCCTTCATCGGGTTCGCCAGATCGTCTGCCGGATCGGCAAGCGCCTGCACCCAGCCCAATTGCGCACCGCCGGGCAGCGCGATCCGTGCCAGATCGCCATCATAGGCCCGCGCCTTGAGGGTCGCCGCACGCCAATCTGTCACCGCCAAGGCCGCATCACCAAGCGCCAGCGCCTCATCCAATCTGACCGCCACCAGCGTCTCTGCGGCCAGCACCACCCCCCGTCCTGACACTACAACCGGCACGCCCATGCGCAAATCCGCCCGCGCGCGGGCCAAAAGCTCTGTTACATCGGGGGCGAATGTCATCGGTTTGCGGCACCTTTCTGCGACATCTGGTAGCGGCCTTCGTGAGGAATTGAAACATTTGGCGGTCAAATCACACGTCCGTGTGAAAGTTTTGCAGCACAGCTTGCCTCAGACGTGTCTGCATCACATTTCATTTCACAAGACACCACAGGAGGCCGCAATGGCACAACTCAAGAAAATTCTACTTGTCGATGATGACGAGGACCTGCGCGAGGCGCTGGGGGAACAGCTCTTGATGACTGAGGATTTCGACGTCTTTGAAGCCGGCGACGGCGCAGAGGCGATGACGAAGGCCAAAGAACAGCTTTATGATCTGATGATCCTCGACGTGGGCCTGCCCGACACCGATGGCCGTGAACTGTGCCGCCTGATGCGCAAACAAGGCGTGAAATGCCCGATTGTGATGCTGACGGCCCAGGATTCGGACGCTGACACGATCTATGGCCTGGATGCCGGTGCCAATGATTATGTCTCTAAGCCCTTCAAGTTCCCTGTGCTTCTGGCACGGATCCGCAGCCAGCTGCGCACCCACGAGCAATCCGAAGACGCAGTGTTCCAGCTTGGGCCGTATACCTTCAAACCTGCGCAAAAGATGCTGGTGACAGAAGATGAAAAGAAGGTCCGCCTGACCGAAAAAGAGACGAATATCCTCAAATTCCTCTACCGTGCGACCGAAGGCGTGGTGGCCCGCGATGTGCTGCTGCACGAGGTTTGGGGCTATAATGCCGGTGTCACCACCCACACGCTGGAGACACATATTTATCGTCTTCGCCAGAAAATTGAACCAGATCCGTCAAACGCCCGCCTTCTTGTGACCGAATCCGGCGGGTACCGTCTGGTGGCGTAAATAGAGATTCCAACGCATGGAACATCCTCCCATGTTCATGCGTTGGTTCAAGACCCCCGGCAGAGGGTTAATCTGCCATCCTCCCTGTTGGACTGGCCCGAGCTTCGTGCTCGGGCTTTTTTTGTCGCAGCCCGGTCTGGCATTCCAGACTTTGTCAAACCCGTATCCTGCCGTAGAGTTAACTTAAGTTAATTGCATTGCATGGGATCAGTTATGGGCAAGATCAGATTTTTCGGCTTCAACCAAAGCCAAAGCATGACCACCAACTACTTTGCTTTCTCTTCATACGTCGATGACAGCAGCACAAAGTACTTTTTCGTCAACAGCCGTGGCGAAACCGTCAAGATGTTTGGTACCAGCATAAGCGTTGATGGAGCCGGCCGGATCACTGGGGGTGTCATCAATGAAATCCGGGTCGCGCCAGACGGCGGCAGCCCTGATGACATCGAAATCCACATCACCAATATCAACATCTCTGCAACGAACCTGATGGGTGTCGGGGGCGCTGGCGTGCCAAGCACAAACCAGATTTGGCAGCGCCTTCTGGAAGGAGAGACCGATATCTTCGGCAGCATTGATGTCTCGAACTATGTTTTCGGTGATCTCTATATCGCGTCTAGCGGCACGACCTACGGTGACGACGACGAAATCCAGGGAAAATTCGGCAACTCCACATTTCTGATGGGTGACGCCTATCAGGTCACCGGCTCCGGTGTGCTGTTTGGCGGCGATGACACAATTGACGCAGCCGCGCGGCTGATCCGTGGTGATGCGGGTCTGGTCAGCGGCAGTTCTACTCTGATCGGCGGCGACGATGAAATCATCATGCGGTCCGCCAACTATGACAGCAAGGTCGCAACCGGAATTGTCGACATCATAGGTGACGCGGAAAATGCGACCTCGACTGCAACCCTGATCGGGGGTGACGATTTCATTGATGCCAGCGACGTCGAGGTCAACACACGGGTCAATATCTTCGGAGATGCCGAGTCTGTTGAAGGCGGGACCACCTTCATCGGGGGCGACGATAAGATCATCGGCGCACGGAATTCCGACAATTACATCTATGGCGATGTTAATGACTTCACCATCAGCGGGGCCTTTGCCGGCGGACGCGATGTCATCACAGGCGGCAAGCAAGACGATGTCATCTATGGCGATGTCGGCTCTTCCAGCAGCGGCTCAAATGGTGGCAACGATAAGATCAACGGCCTGGGTGGCAATGACACTATGTATGGTCAGGGCGGGCGTGACATCTTCTTTGCACTGGAAGGTTCTGCTCTGATGTATGGTGGCAATCAGGTCGACCAATTCCGCCCCAACAAAGACGGTGAACACAGCTTCTACGGTGGATCTGGCGACGACATCATCAACTATATCAAGGCTACGGGCGGCCGTTTGACGGTTGATCTAAATGACAGCAGTCGCAATACGGGCTGGGCCGAGGACGATGTCATTAGCAGCGTCGCGCATGTTGTGGGCTCTGCCACCCAGAACAACTTTCTCTATGGCTACAGCGGTGCAAACATCCTGCAGGGCGGGGCCAAAAGCGACCGGATCGAAGGGCGGGGGGGCGGCGACGAAATCAGTACGCTTGGTGGCAACGACCGGATCGAGGCGAATTTTGGTGCCAACACCTACGACGGTGGCGCGGGCTTTGACATCCTGTCTTATGCCGCCAGTAACGCTGGCACGCGGGTCGATCTATTCAATGATACCGCAGGTGGTGGCCATGCAGCAGGCGACAAGATCACCGGGATCGAGCACCTCTACGGCTCTGATTTCAATGACAAGTATTACGGCGACAACGCCCGCAATATCTTCAAGGGCTACGACGGCAACGACAGCCTGTATGGCCGTAACGGCGATGATGCCCTTTATGGCGGGGCCAACAACGACCGGCTGTTTGGCGGATTTGGCAACGACATCATCGAGGGCGGCGGCGGCAGCGACAAGCTGTTCGGCGGCCGCGGCAATGATTTCATGCGCGGCGGCTCTGGCGCGGATACCTTCCACTATGATCGGGGTGACGACATCGACCGCATCCGCGACTTTCAGGACAACGTCGACACCATCGAATTGGATGGCTTTCCCGCCAACTACAAACCCTTCCAGAACGCCCAGCAGGTTGGCAACAACGTGGTGTTCAACTTTGGTAATGGCGATCAGTTGATCGTCGAGAATGTGACGGCGCAGCAGCTCTTCAATGATCTGGTGATCGTCTGAAAAGACACCCTCGCCCCATTCCAAGCGACCGGCCGCACCACGTGCGGTCGGCTTCCGTTTGGCGAACTTCTTTTGCACCACAGAAAATTCTGCCCTAGGGTCAAAGAAATTAACGAAATGTTTAGGAAAGAGTGAGCGCGTGCATGGCCAATTTTGAAGTAACCTCCGATTCCGACATCGGCGTTTTTGCGGATGACCCGACATTTGCATCCTTTATCAGCAGCACCACGACCAGCTACGTCTATCTCAGCGACGATGGGCAGCGTGTCACGCTGACCGGCGTCAATATCGTCGTGAATGGCAGCAATCAGTTTGTGTCCGGTCAGATCGAACAAGTGACCGTCGGGACGACGGATGGCAGCACCACGGTCGCGCTCACTGTAACGGATCTCAGCATTGATGGCACATTGCTGCTTGGCTCTGCCGGGGCGGGCGCTCCGGCGAAAGCGGAATACTGGGACGTCTTGGTTGCAGGTGAAACGCGCTTTCATGCCGAAGCCGGTGGCGAGGCTCTGTTTTTTGGTGATGGGAAGGAAATTGATAGCGGGACGTTCAATGGCGATGATGTCTTCATCACCGGGGATTGGGTGGATCTGTTTGATTCCCGCGTTTTCGGGTCCTTCGAACGTGTCGACGGCACGGCAGTTGTGACGTCGGGGACAACCCACTTCACGGGTTACGCACGGCTGATCTATGGCGACTATGATTTCGTGGCCGATACCGCCTTTGCGCAGGGTGGCGATGATATCCTGGTCGTCAAACCGCTGACCGGGGGCGGGCCCGCAGCGACGATCAAGGTTTTGGGCGAAGCCTTCAGCATCGAAAATTCAGCAACGGTCGTTGGTGGCGATGACGTGATCGACGCCTCTGGTGGCGACACCCTGACGTCTGGCTACACCCTATTCGGTGATACGGAACGGCTGCTGGATTCCGCTACGTTGTTTGGTGGCAATGACACGATTACCGGCCACGAAATGTCATCCAATTTCATCGTTGGCGATGTTGCTTCTGTCTCGAACGGACGTCTGATCGGTGGCGACGATTTGATCCGCGGCGGAAGCCTGAACGACAGACTATATGGTGACGCCGATTTCGTCTTCACAGGAACCATCGTCGGTGGCAATGACACGATCTATGGCGGGCTGGGCGACGACTCCATCTTTGGCGGCGGCGGCGATGACAAACTCTACGCGGGTGGCGGCAACGACACCGTCGAAGGCGGCGAGGGCGATGATCGCATCTTCATTGGCGCAGGCGACAGCACCGTCACCGCCGGTCTGGGTGACGACTACATCCGCATCAACAAGGCTGGCAACGTCACCATCGACGGCGGCGATGGTCAGGACACGATCGACTATTCAAAGTCCGAATTGGGCATCAGTCTTGATATCCTCTTTGGCACTTTCAACGGAGGGCTGGCCGGGGGCGACGTGCTGTCCAACATCGAAAATGTCATCGGCACCGCACAGGACGACTTTGTCGGTGGCGGCAACGGTAACAACACCATCGAAACGCTGGGCGGCGAAGATCAAATCTTCACCGATGGCGGCTATGACGTCATCAAGGCGGGTGCTGACAACGACCGGGTCACGCTGGACAGTGGCGGTGGCCGTATCTATGGCGGCAGCGGCACAGACCTGCTCAACGTCAACCTCGTCGTCGATTCCAAAGTCGACTTGAAACAACGCTTTGGCGATCTTGGCCCAGGCAATCAGTACGTCATCGACGGCTTTGAAAACGTCAACGGCAACGACGGCAGCGACTCGCTTTTTGGCACCGACGGCCGCAATTTCCTACGCGGCTCTGATGGCGATGATCGCCTTGTCGGGCGCAAGGGTGACGACAACATCTATGGGCAGATTGACAACGACAGGCTTGAAGGCGGCGGCGACAACGACAAGCTGTTTGGCGGTTCCGGCGACGACTCCCTTTTTGGGGGATCAGGCGATGACCTGCTTTCAGGAGGCTCAGACTCTGACCTTCTGTTCGGCGGTTCCGGCGACGACAACGTCAAAGGCGGCGGCGGCATCGACCGGCTGACATCAGGTAGCGGCGATGACAAGATGACCGGCGGCACCGGCGTCGATACCTTCGTCTACGTCAAGGGCGATGATCTGGACACGATCACGGACTTCAAGAACAACACCGACCGTCTAACTTTTGAAGGTTTTGCCAATCCCGGCAACGTTTTCAGCATCGCTACCCAAGTCGGCAGCGATGTGGTCTTTAATATGGGCAACGGCGATATCCTGACCGTTCAGAACATCACCGTGAACCAATTGTCGGATGATATTTTTATTATCCTCTGACGGGGCTGGATTGCAGTGTCCGGGTCGTGTTCAAATGACCCGGAACGCACCAAAAGGAGCCCAAAGATGAAAACTGCCAAGGACTATCTGGACGAAGCCAACGCCGTTGTGACCCGTATCTCTGCTGCTGATGCGGTCGCCCGCCATGCGCAGGGTGGCGGTGTCTGGATCGACGTGCGTGACAGTGGCGACATCGCGAAATCTGGCACGATCAAGGGCGCAGAACGCGTCCCGCGCGGGTTCATGGAGTTTGCCGCCGACCCGGATTTGCCGTTTCACAAACCGTTTCTGCAAAAGGATGCAGAGATCTTTCTGGTGTGCGGTGCAGGTGGCCAGGCAGCCCTTGCCGGCAAGACGCTGCAGGACATGGGGTATGCCAATGTGACCAACGTCGGCGGCATTGGTGACTGGAAAGAGGCAGGCGGCCCGACCGAGGATTGACCCCCTGACCTTGACGGGTCCGGCCAAAGCCGCCACAGATTTCCAAAAGCACGTGAGGGCAGACATGACGATTTCAATGCAAGGCAAGCGCGGCCTGATCATGGGCGTCGCGAACGAACGCTCTATTGCTTGGGGCATCGCCAAAGCCATGGCAGAAGCGGGGGCCGAACTGGCCTTTACTTATCAGGGCGAGGCCTTTGGCAGCCGTCTGAAACCCCTTGCAGAAAGCGTCGGATCGGATCTGATGGTCGATGTGGATGTCACAGATGCGGCGTCAATGGATGCCGCCTTTTCCGCACTCAAGGACCGTTGGGACAGCATCGACTTTGTGGTGCACGCCATCGCCTATTCCGACAAGAATGAGCTGACAGGCCGGTTTATCAACACCAGCGCCGACAACTTCCGCAACTCGCTGACGATCTCTTGCTACAGCTTCATCGACGTCGCCCGCCGCGCGTCCGAGATGATGCCAAACGGCGGCGCGCTGATGACCTTGACCTATCAAGGCAGCAACCGCGTCACACCGTTCTACAACGTCATGGGTGTGGCCAAGGCGGCATTGGAAAGTGCCACGCGCTATCTGGCCAATGACCTTGGCCAGCAGGGCATTCGCGTCAACGCGATCAGCCCCGGACCGATGAAAACCCTGGCCGGGGCGGCGATCGGCGGCGCGCGCAAGACCTACAAACACACCGGGGAAAATGCCCCGCTTGGCAATGCCACGCTCGAGGCGGTGGGCGGCACGGCGGTCTATCTGGCGTCAGATGTCGGCAGCCACACCAGTGGCGAGGTCATCCATGTCGACGGCGGATTCCACGTACTGGGCATGCCGCAACCGGACCATCTGTAACAGTCACCGGCGGGACTGCACCGTTATGCGCTACGCGCCACCTGGGGTGGGTCGCGCGGCATGATGATGCCTGTATCGGGGCAAATTTCCCAGGGTTCCGAGACGATGACAGCACGGGCGCGACCTGCGGCCTTTGCGTCGTATAGCGCCCGATCCGCACAGGCGATCACCTCTTTCAGTGGGCGCGTGTCATCCATAATGGCGCAGCCCACAGACAGGGTCATCCGAATATCCGCTGGCACACCGTCGGGTTGCAATTCGATCGGTGCGCAGACTGCATCGCTCAGGGCCGCGGCATCCGGGCGCGTCGCCCCCAGATAACACAGACCAAATTCTTCGCCGCCCAATCGGCCCACGATGACATTCTCGGCTTCAAGACCGCGCAGCCTTTTCGCTACCGCTTCAAGGCAAACATCGCCGACCTCGTGGCCGTAGGTGTCATTGATGCGTTTGAAAAAATCGACGTCCGCCAGCAGCACAAATGACTGCGCGTGTCGCGGGCGCGCTTGCTCGACGTCCGCCAGAAACGCACGCCTGTTGCGCAACCCGGTTAGCATGTCGGTCGCGGCCAATTCTGCCAGTTTGGTCTGCAGCTTGTGTTGGTATTGGATCACTTTCAACGACAGGAATGCAGGCAGTAGCCCAATCGCCGTGGTTTCGATCAATTGCCCCCGCAATCCTGACGAAAACGTCCCATACATCCCAAAGACAACAGCAATCGCCAACAGGTTCCAGAGCACCAGGCAAACAAGCAATTTGACAACAAAATCAACCGCCCCAACGGGTGCGACCGCCTTTACAATAAATTCCATGACTGCTCCACCATGCCCTAAATCGGGACATAGCAAGGATTTCCAAAGAGGGTGTTAACGCGCAATGAATCGCAGATCGCTGTCACCTTGCAAGCTTAGCCTGTGGCGATCGACACCATTTCAATCGCAAAGGTTAGATCCTTGCCCGCCAGCGGATGGTTGGCGTCCAGCGTCACTTCGGTCTCTGTGACCTCGGCCACAGTCACCGGGATCACCTGCCCCTCGGGGCTTTGCATCTGCAATTGCGTGCCGATTTCCAACGGGATGTCGGCCGGAATACCTTCGCGCGGAATTGCCTGCCGCGCCTGATCGTTCACCGGGCCATAGGCCTGATCGGCAGCGACCTCGACCACCTTCTTGTCACCGACGGCCATGCCCGGAATTGCCGCGTCAAGACCGGGGATGATCATGCCTGCGCCGACCGCAAATTCCAGCGGATCGCGCCCCTCAGAGCTGTCAAAAACCTCGCCTCCCGCCAGTGTTCCGGTATAGTGGATCTGGACAGTATCGCCCGCTTTTGCCGTGCTCATCGCTGTGTCCCTTCATATGACGTAAAGGCCGGACCCTAGCGAGCGCCGGAAAGCGATGCAAACCGGTTTCCGAAATCACATCAGCCGTCGAATATCAGACACGTAAAACGCAACGCCAAAGGTGTAGCGAAGTCGCGGGAAACCGGCATTGCTGACCTGACCATCAGCCGCGGCGAAAGTTCGGGAAGCGCCGATTTTGGCCAGTACGGCTAAGGCCACAAATGACTGATTTAGCGCATGATCGAACCAAGCGTCGATGCCAGGCAATTCCATTCGGCTTGTCTGGAAAGGTCAGAAAAATACGGTGTCATTTTTGATTAGTCTTGTTAGGTCTCCTAAACAAAAGGACACGCACCATGATCCCATCCCAGACTGTCGCCGATGATCTTGTCCAAGCCATCGAAAAGTTCAGTGATGCACCTGCGTTGTCTGATCGGCAACGTACAATATCCTACCGTAGGCTCGGCGCATTTGTCCAAGATCTTGGCCTGTCTCTGCAGACGCCCCAGATCATAGGCATTTTCGGCTCTCCCGGGGTGGCAATGGCCGCAAGTGCCGTGGGCTGTGTGATTGCAGGGCGGCCCTTTGTGCACCTGGACCCTGCTATGCCGCAAATGGTTCTGCACAACATCATTTCCGAATTGCAGGTTAGTCTGGTGGTGTCGTGCCAACCCGCCCCGGCTGGCCACCTGCCGGGTGATTGTAAGGTCGTTGATGCGACGGCACTCTTGCAAGAGGAACGCGCACTAAACGAACCGTTGCGTGCAACCCCCGTGTCCCCGGATGATCCGATCTATCTTGTGGCAACATCTGGCACGACGGGGCGGCCAAAGTGCATTCCCGTGGCCCAAGACGCTGCCTTTCTGTCCTATGAATGGCGTGACGCATTTACGCCTTACCACCACGGCATACGCGTGGGCATCTATGTGTTTGCGATTTGGGAGATGTTTCGCCCGCTGCGCAAAGGTGCCGAATTGTGGTTCCCTGATGCCAGCACATTGTTCAACCCGAGCGAACTGGCAGATTTCCTGATCGCACATAACGTCGACGAGATGCTGTTCACGCCATCGTTTTACAACACGTTCCTCACCGCGCTCGACACGACAAAGGCCAACCGCTTACCCCTTAGCCGCGTTGTTCTCAACGGAGAGGTCGTAGACGACGAACTGATCACAACATCGCTCGCGAAATTGCCGAACACCGCGTTGTGGAACCTTTATAGCATCTGCGAAACACATGATGTCTGCATGTCGCATTTGACAGGGCCTGCGGGCGATGCCCCCGTGTCGGTTGGTGTGCCAATGGAACATCTTCGGGCCGTTATTCTGGATGAAACAGACACGCCGTGTCCCGTTGGCACATCGGGTCAGTTGCACTTTGAAGGGCCGCGAATGTTGGGACGCGGTTACATCAATCGCCCTGAAGAAACCCGTCTGCGGTTTCGTGAACTCACTATTCAAGGACGCAAGACACGGCTCTATGATACAGGTGATCAGGCTTGGGTCGATGACACGGGCGCGCTGCACATCGAAGGGCGCATTGCCCATATGCTCAAACTCCGTGGGTTTTCGATCCAAACGCGGGAACTGACCGATACGTTGCGCGAAAAACTATCCTTTTCCAGCGCTGCACCATGGGTGGCGGACGTCGGAACACGCGGCCCAAGCCTGATCTTTTACTATGCCGCGGATGCCACTCAGGCACTGGCCAATAAAGATAGATGGGGACTGACGGCAGGCACAAATCGCATCCCGCCTGACTTTGCCGCCGAGCTGCGCGAGGTGTTGCCGGCCTATTGTGTGCCGTCGTTTTTGGTGCAAATGGATGCGCTGCCCCTGCATCCGGTCTCTGGCAAGGCAAACATGCGCGCCTTGCCGGTGGTCAAAGATGACGCCGACCCTGAAAGCGCCGCTGAGGATGCCGTGATTGCCGCCGCCGCAACCGCGATGGGGTGCGCGCCATCGCAGATTGATCCCGCGCTTAGCTTTCATGACCAAGGCGGTGACAGCTTGATGTGTGTCACCTTGATGCTTGAGCTGGAAAAGGCTTACCGACGCCCCATCGACTTTGAACTCGCCATGAATGTGCCGCTGCACAGGCTTGATCAGTTAATGACGCAAGAGGCCGATACGCCTGCGCCCACAGACACTTTTGACCGTCCCGGCATTTTGCTGACCGGCGTTACCGGGTTTCTTGGTGGTCATGTTTTGGCCCGTGCGGCGCGCGATCTTCCCGCAGGAGAGGTGATCTATTGCCTCGTCCGTGACAAAAATCGTGGTGCACGTGATCGGCTGGACGAAGTCGCGCAGACCAATGGTGTCGCGCCTGATCGCTACGTGATGGTTCCGGGAACGCTGGATGCGCCCGACTTCGGCCTTGATCCATCCCCGGCCAAAGCACTGGCAGCCTCTGTCAGACAGGTTGTTCATTGCGCGGCGATGGTGAACCTCGCCATTGGGCGCGCTGAGATGCTGGACTGGTCGGCACGTGGCATGGACACGGTTTTGCAGTTTTGTCGCGATGCAAATGCAGACCTGCGCTTTACCTCCTCCAGTTCGGTTTTTCCCGATCGCGGAGGCCCCTGGCCAGAAGCACCCGCCAAGCTGTGGGACGATATCACAGGCTACGGCGCTGCAAAAATTGCGGCAGAAACAGCGATCCGTGTTTCGGGTATTTCCGCCGCGATTGTCCGGCTGCCGTCGCTTTACGATCTGGATGCCCCAAACCCGCGCGACATTTATGAAATCATCCTAGAGGCATCTTTGCAGGCCGGTCACATGCCGCAATCACTGACCTTTCCAATGACCGACGTGACCGCTACCGCGGGGTTCCTCCTTGGCCCTATCACGGCAACAGATATTCCGATTTACAACCTGATGGCGGATACATCCATCACGCCCACTGATTTCAACGCGTTACCTGTCGGTGACTGGCTGGCCACTGTTGATCTTGACCCCGGCATTGCAAATGTGATCGCCAATTTTCCCGAAACGTTGCAGGCCGATGCGTCCTTTGCCAACACGGCTGCCCGCAACGCGTGGGCCCGCATATCAGACCGCCCCTACAGCGCCATCAGTGATGGTAAAGCGCTCCTGTCGCAACGCAGATCGGCCTACCAAAGCGCGCCCGCGTTGACTTGATAGTCCTCCATCGTCAATGCGCGCGCCGCATCACTGACAAGGAACGCGGCCAGCTCTGCGACCTCGGTGGGTTGCACAAGCTGGTTCTGTGGATTGGACTTGGCGTATTCGGCGCGCACGGCGTCCAGGCTTTGACCTGTCGCCTTTATGTCTGCATCAATGAACCGGCGTAGCATTTCGGTCTCCACCCAAGTCGGGCTGATCGAAACGCAGGTAACCCCATGTGCCGCGCCCTCAAGGCTGACACATCGGCCCAACCCCAAAAGCCCTGCTTTAGATGTACAATAGGCGGCGTTATTCGCCATCCCGTTGTGCGCAGCCACCGACGCAATATTGACGATCCGGCCCCAGCCTGCACGTTTCATGTGGGGGATCACGGCGCGGATTGTACGGAAGGATCCGCTAAGGTTAGTGTCGATATGATCGTCCCAAACCTTGTCCGAATGATCGATGACCGCCGCCTCTTCGTAGACACCTGCCGCGTTGACCAAAATATCAACGCCGCCATGGGTCGCAGCGACCTCGGCCACGAACGCATCAACGCTTTCGCTGGATCGCACATCCAAGGCGGCCGCATGAATGTTTGCGTGATCGGCACCAAGAACGTCGCGAACATGGGCGTTATCTGCAGCACGACGCGCGCCCACAACAACAGTCGTTGCGTCTCTCGCCAGACGGCGTGCGATTGCAAGCCCCATGCCTGAAAGCCCGCCAGTCACGATTGCCGTCCTGTTGCCGTTTTTCATGCTGATTGTCCTCTGCTCAGGTTATCCATCACAGACCACCTAAGCGAAACGCAGGAGGTCTGCATCGGAAAACTGACTTGGTCAATTCTCATCTTTGCTTGTCCGGGCAAAGAACGAAAATCTGAAAGGGGCCATTTGATCGAAGAAACCAAATGGCAGGAACGTCCGCGTCTGGCTCATTCAAGAACCCGCACGGAACGGATGGAACCTCATCGCATGACGTGACGCCGTTCATGGATCGGACGAGAAAAATCGGCGCTTCGCATCAAAGGTCTGGGACGTTCCACAGGACCGTGTTTATCTGGTCCCATCGAAAGGACTGTTCATGCCCATCACCACTTGTGTCTTTGACGCCTACGGCACGCTTTTTGATGTCAACGCCGCCGCGCGGGTGCTGGCGGC
The DNA here is from genome assembly GCF_041103235.1 of Yoonia sp. R2331. Classification (NCBI taxonomy): domain Bacteria; kingdom Pseudomonadati; phylum Pseudomonadota; class Alphaproteobacteria; order Rhodobacterales; family Paracoccaceae; genus Cognatiyoonia; species Cognatiyoonia denitrificans. The sequence goes on from NZ_JBGCUN010000003.1 coordinate 129,577, forward strand.
AGAGCCGGGGCAGGATGCGCTGGCTGCCGTCTGGCCGCAGCTTGCTGCCCATTGGCGCGCCAAGCAGCTGGAATACACCTGGCTTCGGGCCACCGCCGGGCGGCATACTGACTTCTGGCAAGTGACACAGGATGGTCTTGACTGGGCGATGGAGGCATGCGCACTGGCAAACCCCGAACTGCGCGAACGCCTTTTGGCACTTTACTGGCAACTGCCCGCTTACCCAGAGGTGCCGGTGATGCTGGACACCCTCAAAACCAAGGGCCTGCGCACCGCGATCTTGTCCAATGGATCGCCTGAAATGCTCAAAGGTGCGGTTGACAGTGCGGGCATTGCTACCCTGCTGGACGCCACACTGTCGGTCGAGGATGTGGGCGTCTTCAAACCCCATGACAGCGTCTATGACCTTGTGCAGAAACGCTTTTCCGGTGACCGTGCGGATGTGCTTTTTGTATCTTCCAACGGCTGGGATGCCTGTGCGGCGGCGGGTTACGGCTTTACCACGGTCTGGGTCAACCGCGCGGCCGCGCCGATGGACCGGCTTTATGCGCAGCCTCAACATGTGCTGGGCGATCTGACCAGCATCCCGGACCTGACATGACCTTCACTGCACCTGACGGCACCCGTCTGCACTATGCCGACGAAGGCACCGGGACACCGGTGATCGCGCTGGCCGGGCTGACCCGGAACGGGACCGACTTCAACCACGTCGCACCGCATCTGAACTGCCGCCTGATCCGATTGGATTATCGTGGACGCGGGCAATCCGATTGGGCCGACCCCGGCACCTATTCGATCCCTGTTGAAGCGCAGGATGCTCTGGCGCTGATGGACCACCTTGGGCTGGACAAGGCCGCCATCCTTGGCACCTCGCGCGGCGGACTGATCGCGATGGTGCTGGCTGCCACGGCCAAGGACCGGCTGCTGGGCGTGGCGCTCAATGACATCGGGCCAGAGATCGCGCAAACCGGTCTGGACGTCATCAAGAACTATATCGGCAAGCCGCTGCCCTTCAAAACCTATGCTGAGGCCGCTGAATTTCGCGCCCGCAATTGGGTGCACTTCAAAGGCGTGCCCATGTCGCGCTGGTTGGAAGAGGTGGAACAGCAATACGCCGCCACCGATACCGGTCTGGACCTGCGCTATGACCCCAAATTGCGCGACGCGGTGCTGGAAGCAGGCGCGCAACCTACCCCCGACCTCTGGCCGCTCTTTGATGCGCTGGCGGGCCTGCCGCTGGCGCTGATCCGGGGCGCAAACTCTGACCTTTTGACCGCGGCGACGGCTGCCGACATGCGGGCCCGTCGCCCCGACATGACTTTTGCCGAAGTTCCTGATCGCGGCCATGTGCCATTTCTGGATGAACCCGCCGCGCTGACGGCGCTACACACTTGGTTGGACGCCCTATGAACATCGACATGATCCGCGCCGCCGCGACCCGCCTTCAGGGCCACGCTCGCGTTACCCCGCTCTTGACTTCGCCGTTTCTGGACCAGATCGCAGGCCGTCCGGTCTATGTGAAAGCCGAATGCCTGCAACACACCGGCAGCTTCAAGTTTCGCGGCGGCTGGTCGGCGGTGTCGGCCCTGACATCCGAACAACGAACCAAGGGCGTGATCGCGTTCTCGTCGGGCAATCACGCGCAAGGCGTTGCCATGGCCGCTCGCGCCCATGATGCCCCTGCCGTCATCGTCATGCCCGCCGATGCCCCCGCTGTGAAAGTCGCCAACACCCGCGCATTGGGGGCCGATGTGGTGCTCTACGACCGCGAGACCGAAAGCCGCGAGGCGATTGGCGAGGCGATTGCCTCTGAACGCGGCCTGACCCTGATCCGCCCCTATGACGAACCGCAGGTGATCGCCGGCCAAGGCACGTGCGGGCTGGAAGTGGCTGCGCAAGCCGCCGCACACGGCGTGACCGACGCACAGGTGCTGGTCTGTTGCGGCGGTGGTGGGCTCACGTCAGGCATCGCACTGGCACTGGCCGCTGATGCGCCTGATATGACAGTCCACCCCTGCGAACCGCAGGGATTTGACGACGTGGCCCGCTCTCTTGCTGCCGGGGCGATCCAGCGGAACAACCAACTGAGCGGGTCAATCTGTGACGCCATCGTCACGCCTCAGCCCGGTGATCTGACATTTCCCATCATGCAGGCCCATTGCGGACCGGGGCTTGTGGTTAGCGAAGACGATTGCCTGCGTGCCATGGGCCTTGCCTTTGAACGCCTGCGCATCGTGGTCGAACCCGGAGGTGCTGCCGCCCTTGCCGCCGCCCTTTTTCATTCTGACAGCGACCGCCCTGTCATCGCTGTCACCACGGGCGGCAACGTCGATGCGGCCATGTTCGCCCGCGCATTGGAGACCCTGACATGACCGATTTCACCATCGCCAGCTTCAACGTCAAAAACCTGATCGAGGCAGATCAGGAATACTACAAATTCGAACGCTACACGCCCGAAGAACATGCGTGGAAACAAAGCTGGCTCGCCGATCAGGTGCTGACACTGAACGCTGATGTCGTCTGCTTTCAGGAAATCTTTTCCCTCATTTCCCTTCAGGACGTGATTGCAGAAGCGGACGCCGCGGGCATCGCCGCCAATGACGCGAATATCCCCGACCCGTCGCGCCGTTACGCGCGCAAGGCGATCTTTCGCAAACTGGCTTACGAACCTTATGCCGACGCGCCCTTGGCCTTTGCCGCCAACGCCAATGATGGCGCACCGGGCCAGCGCCGCCCGGGCCTTGCGGTGCTGTCGCGCCGTGGTTTTGTGGGCCAGCCGACAATCATTCAGGACCTCGTCCAACCTCTTGTGATCCCCTTCGGCCCGGACGGGCAGTTCACCCTGCGCCGCCTGTCGCGCCCGATCCTGCGGGTGCGTGTGCCGGTAGGCGATCAGGTTGTGACCGTCTTCAACTGCCACCTCAAGTCCAAGCTGGGCGAATATGACAACCCCGATGGCCTGCCCGTCCCACCCGCCGCTGATCTGACTAACTACGACCCCGCCGCCCGCGCGCTAGGGAGCTTGCGCGCCGGTCTGCGCCGCATGGCAGAGGCTTGGGTGCTGCGCCGCGCGATCATAGACGATCTGTCAGCGGGCAACCCCGTCATGGTGCTGGGCGACTTCAACGATGGCGAACACGCGGTGTCGACGGAAATCATCTCGGGCGAGGTGCCGTTCAAGAACTACGCCTGGATGCGCCGCCACGATGCCAAACACTCCGGCGACCGCTACAAGGATCACGAGAACGACCAAATTCAGGCCGATATCACCCGTTATCGCCTGCATTCGGCAGAGAAACTTTTCGTCCGCAAATCCGCCCGCGACATGGTTTATACTTCGGCCTTTGGCGGCGTCTTTGAGAGCATTGACCAGATCTTCATGTCCGACCACTTCAACCCCGACAACGCGGACCGTCTGGGCGAGATGTCGTATTTCAGCGTCCTCAATGACCACTTGACCGACGGCAGCCACCCAGAGGCACCCTATAACAAGCTGGCCTCCGACCACGGCCAGATCATGGCGCATATGACCATCCACGATGACTGACACCCACACGATCACCCGCGACGGGGTCAATCTGCACGTCGAAACCGCAGGTCCAGCTAATGGCCCTACGATCATGTTCTCCAACTCGCTGGGCAGCACGCTGCACCTGTGGGATCAGGTCTTGCCGCACCTGCCTGTGGGTCTGCGGATCATCCGCTACGACATGCGCGGGCATGGAAAATCTGATGTGCCGCCGGGTCCCTATAGCATGGGCGCGCTGGTCGCAGATGCAGAGGCCATTTGTGACGCGCTGGCGGTAAAGGACGCGCTCTTTGTCGGGCTTTCGGTCGGCGGCATGGTGGCGCAGGGACTGGCAGTTAAACGGCTTGACTTGATCCGGGCACTGGTGCTGTCCAACACCGCCGCCAAGATCGGCACACCCAAGCTGTGGCAAGACCGGATCGACATGATCCAGACACACGGTATGGCGGCAATGGCGCAGTCCGTGATGCCCCGCTGGTTCGGGCGCGATTTCTACGGCACCCCTGCCATGCAGCCGTGGCAAGAGATGCTCGCCGGTGTTGACCCCGTCGGCTATACCGGCGTTTGTGCCGCCATCGCGGGCACCGATTTCTACACACCCACATCCGGCCTGCGTCTGCCTTGCCTTGGCATCACCGGGTCAGAGGATAAATCGACACCCCCCGATCTGGTGCGCGAGACCATTGAGCTGATCCCGGGGTCCGACTTTCAGATCATGCGCCGGCTGGGTCATTTGCCCTGTGTCGAGGATCCCGCCGGTTATGCCGCCCCGTTGAACGGCTTTATCGAACGCACCGGTCATCTGACGTGACCGCACTGACTCTTGGTTTGATCGCGGCCCTTTGCTGGGGGTTTCACGACATCTGCGTGCGGTTCGTCAGCCAGTCCGTGCCGCTATTGGCGTCCCTGCTGATGGTGCTGGTCGTGGGACTGTTGTTCCATCTGGGGCTGATGGTGGCGCTGGACGGGTTCGCAGCCCTGCCCGCGCCCGCCCTTGGCCTTTCGGTCCTGTCGGGCGGCTTTTTTCTGATGGCGAGCCTTGGCCTTTATGGCGCGTTCCAGCGCGGGCCCGTGCGTCTGGTGGCCCCGATCATTGCCAGCTATCCGATCTTGTCGGTGGGCTGGGCCGCGATAGGCGGTGCGACAATCCACCCACTGCAATGGCTTGCCGTGCTGGCGATCGTCGTGGGCGTCTCCGTGGTGGCGGCGCTGGCGGACGATGGCACGGGCGATGTGCCGCCAAAGGGGCGCACGATTCTACTATCGGCGATCTCTGCGGTGGGGTTTGCCAGCACATTCGCACTGGGACAATGGGCCACAACGCTCGCCTCTGACCTGCCGGTTACGCTGGTCACGCGGATTGTGGCGATTGTTCTGTTGGTGACAATCATCTGGTCTTACGGACTTCCGCTTTGGCCCGAACGCCGCGCCTGGCCTGTCTTGTCGTTGATGGGACTGGCCGACGGCATCGCCCTTTATTGCATGTTCTCGGCCGGTGATCTGGCTGATGCGCAATACGCAGCTGTCGCCGCCTCGACATTTGGTTTGCTGACGATTGTCGGGGCCTGGGTGTTCCTGCGCGAACCCATGCGCTCGGCCCAATGGGTTGGCTGTGCCGTGGCCTTTGCAGGAATCGGATATCTTGCAATTTAAAATCGTCGTTGCAATCTGAACTGGTCAGTCTATTTCTGGAGGACCGCTAAGGATCCAGACCATGGACAAGAACCGCTTACCAATCATCTTTATCCTGATCTCTGTCGTGCTCGACAGTATGGGGATCGGGCTGATCATGCCGGTCATGCCTGACCTCATTCAGGAAGTCGGCGACTTCGACCTTGCCAACGCGGCGATCTGGGGCGGCATCTTGACTACGATCTTTGCGGTCATGCAGTTTCTCTTTGGTCCCACCATCGGAAGTCTCTCTGACCGCTTCGGTCGCAGGCCCGTGCTGCTTATCAGTCTGGCCGTTATGGCCTTCGACTATGTGCTGATGGCCGTGGCGGGCACCATGACGCTGCTGATTATCGGGCGTATCTTGGGCGGGATCACTGCAGCCACGCAATCGACCGCGGCCGCCTATATGGCCGATATCTCTAAACCCGAAGAGAAAGCCGCCAATTTCGGACTGATCGGTGCGGCCTTTGGCGTGGGCTTTGTGCTGGGGCCGCTTCTGGGCGGTGTGCTGGCCGAATTTGGCACCCGTGCGCCATTCTGGGCCGCGGCGATCCTTGCGGCTGCCAACTTCGTCTTTGGCTACTTCATCCTGCCCGAAACGGTCACTGACAAAATCCGCCGCCCGTTTTCCATCCGCCGCGCCAACCCGCTTGGCGCGTTCCAGCACCTCTCGGCCCTGCCCGGCCTGACCCGCCTAATGGCGATCCTGTTCATCTATGCGGTCGCCTTTTTTGTCTATCCCGGCGTCTGGGCCTACTACGGGGCAGAGCGCTTCGACTGGAGCCCCGGCATGATTGGCCTGTCGCTGGGCATCTTCGGCATCGGCATCGCCGTGGTCCAAGGGTTGTTGATGCGCCCGATCCTGTCGCGGATCGGCGAACGCAACGCCGTGGTGCTGGGCCTCTCCATCGACGTGCTGGCGTTTGTCGCACTGGGCTTTGTCACCAACGGCTGGATCGCACTCGCGCTGACCCCACTGACCGCGCTGGGATCCATCGCAGGCCCCGCCCTGCAAGGCATCATGTCCCGCGCCGCCAGCGACGACCAACAGGGCGAGCTGCAGGGCCTGATCGCCTCGATCAACGCGGTCGCCACTATCGTGGCACCCCTGATCGTGACCTCGACCTTCTGGTACTTCACCGCCGACACCGCACCAATTTACGCGCCCGGCGCACCGTTCCTGTTGTCGGCTGCTCTGACGGTCATCTGCATCGTTATTTTCGCCTCTGCGCGGCAGCGACTTGAAAAGTCGCTAGGAGACAAGGCAACAGTGGCAAATACCACCAAATAGGACACCGACCAAAGGAGCACCGATGCCCCAGATCAAAGCCGCCGTCTGCCGCACCCACGGCCAACCGCTGACCATTGAAACGCTCAGCCTGCGCGCACCTGTGATGGGCGAGGTAGAGGTGACGCTGAAGGCCTGTGCCATTTGTCATTCCGACATCTCTTATGCGGATGGGGCTTGGGGCGGCGATCTGCCTGCGGTCTACGGGCACGAGGCGGCAGGCCATGTCACCGCCGTGGGCGACGGTGTGCGCGGCCTTGCCCTTGGCGATCCTGTTGTCGTGACCCTAATCCGCGCCTGTGGGTCCTGCCCTTCCTGTGGCGCCGGAACGCCCACGATCTGCGAAACCCCCAACACCGCCGCCCCCGTGCTGTCAGACGCAGATGGCACGCCGGTGGTGCAAGCGATGAACGCCGGGGCCTTTGCCGAAAAGGTCGTGGTGGACCAAAGCCAGATCGTCAAACTGTCGGACAGCATCAGCATGGAGGCGGCCAGCCTTCTGGCCTGCGGTGTAATCACCGGCGTCGGTGCCGTGGTCAACGCAGCCAAACTGCGCGCCGGTCAGGACGTAGTTGTCATCGGCGCGGGCGGCGTGGGTCTGAATGCGATCCAAGGCGCGCGCATCGCCGGGGCCCGCCGGATCGTGGCCGTCGACATGTCAGAGGAAAAACTGCAGATCGCCCGCGACTTTGGCGCGACGGACACTGTGCTGGGCACCGATGACGCCCCCTGGCGTGCCGCCAAGGCCGCAATGGGCCGGGGCGCTGATGCCGTGCTGGTGACCGTGGGCGTTCCCGTAGTCTACGATGCCGCCCCGCGCTATCTGGCCTATGGCGGCAAGGTCATCATGGTCGGGATGCCACCCTCTGGCGCATTTTCCAGCTATGAAGCCGCCAATTTCGCCGCCGTCGGCCAATCCATGGTCGGCTCAAAAATGGGCGACGTGGTGATCCAGCGTGACATCCCTTGGATGGTCGACATGTATGAACAAGGGCGATTGAAACTGGACGAGCTGATCTCGAACACATGGTCACTTGATCAGATCAACGAGGCCATCGCCGACACCAAAACCGGCAGTGCCAAGCGCAACGTAATCCTGTTCGACTGATCCTAACCGCCCACAAATTCTGTCCGCGCATAACCCTGCACGAACAAAAGTGCGGTCAGATCGCCGTGGTTCACCCGTATGTCGCACTGGGCCTGCACGCTCGGTTTCGCGTGTAGCGCTACGCCCATGCCCGCCCGGCGCAACATGCCCAGATCATTGGCCCCGTCGCCCACGGCCAGCACATCGTTTTCCGCAATACCCAGTCGCGCGGTGATCTCCTCCAGCGCCTCAACCTTGGCCTGCTGTCCCAGAATTGGCCGCTGTACCTTGCCGGTCAGCTTGCCGTCTGCGACCAACAGCGTATTGGCGCGGTTCTCGTTAAACCCCAGCTTGGCGGCTACTGCCGCCGTAAAGGCGGTAAACCCGCCTGACACCAGCGCCGCATAAGCGCCATTGGCTTTCATCGTGGCCAGCAACACCGGCCCCCCCGGCATCAGATCAATTCGGGCCTCCAACACCTGCTGGATGACGCCCTCCTCCAACCCTGTCAGCAATCCGACCCGCTCATCAATTGCGGCCTCAAAATCCAGCTCGCCATTCATCGCGCGCGCTGTGATGCCCGCCACATGCGCGCCCACGCCCGCCTCTGCCGCCAGTTCATCAATGCATTCCTGCTGGATCATCGTGCTGTCCATATCGGCCAGCAGCATTTTCTTGCGGCGTCCCGCCTCTGGTTGCACGACCAAATCAACGCCCTGCCGCTGCAGGTCCTCCCAGACGTCCCACTGATTGCCCGGCACCTTTGGCAAAGTGAACGCCGCGGCCTCGTCCACCGACAGCCAATCCACATCACCCCCGCCCCATGCGTTGCGCAGGCTGTCCACCAACGCCCGGTCCAAATTTCCAGGCTTGGCGATCAATGTGGCTACATACATCAGGTTTCCTATCGGCGTCAGTCATGTCGCAAAAAGCGGCTCAAGCGGCGACTTAGCGCCATTTCTGCTGTTGCGAAACCCCCGCCTGCCCCGTAACCCCACCCGTGGGACACCCTTCCCCAACGAAGGGCGCATATCTGTAAGGATACCAGCAATGGCACTATCAAAACCGGCAGCGCGGCCGGCAAACCCGCGTTTTTCCTCTGGCCCCTGCGCCAAACCCCCCACATGGACACTTGACGCTTTGTCAGACGCAGCCTTAGGCCGGTCGCACCGCGCCGCTGTGGGCAAGGCCAAGCTGGCCGAAGCGATTGACCTGACGCGCGAAGTGCTTGGCATTCCCGCCGATTATCGCATCGGCATTGTCCCCGCCTCGGACACCGGCGCGTTTGAAATGGCGATGTGGTCGCTCTTGGGTGAACGCCCGGTACAGATGGTCGCTTGGGAGAGCTTTGGCGCAGGCTGGGTCTCTGACGTGACCAAACAGCTGAAAATTGACGCCACAAGCCATACGGCGGACTACGGCGAGATCGTCGATATGGCGGCCCTGAACTATGACAACGACGTCTGCTTTACGTGGAACGGCACCACGTCAGGTGTCCGCGTTCCCTCCGGCGATGTGATCCCCGCCGACCGCGCGGGTCTGACCCTTTGTGATGCGACCTCAGCCGCCTTTGCGCAGAACCTGCCCTGGGACAAGCTCGATGTGACCACGTTCAGCTGGCAGAAAGTCATGGGCGGCGAAGCGGCCCACGGCATGCTGATCCTCAGCCCCCGCGCGGTGGAACGTCTGGAAAATTACACCCCCGCCTGGCCGCTGCCCAAAATCTTCCGCATGACCAAAGGCGGCAAACTGATCGAGGGCATCTTCCAGGGTGCAACGATCAACACACCTTCCATGCTGGCGGTCGAAGACTACCTATTTGCGCTGAAATGGGCCAAGTCCATTGGCGGCCTGGATGCGCTGCGCATGCGGGCCAATGCCAATGCGCAGGCGATCTGGAACTTCTGTGCCGCAAACGACTGGATCGCAAATCTCGCCGCAGATCCCGCGACCCGCTCAAACACATCTGTTTGTCTGAAGTTTACCGACGCCCGTATCACCGACGGCGCGGCCTTTGCGAAAGCCGTGGCCAAACGGTTGGAGGCGGAAGACATCGCGCTCGATATCGGGGCCTATCGCGACGCACCTGCGGGCCTGCGCATCTGGTGCGGTGCCACGGTCGAAACTTCGGACATCGAGGCGATGCTGCCCTGGCTCGCCTGGGCCTTCGAGACCGAAATCGCCACCCTCTGATACGCATTTTCGACGAAAATTCGGGACCCAAAAATCTTCAACGAAGATTTTTCCCCGCACAAGGACATACCAATGCCCAAAGTACTTATCTCTGACAAACTCTCCCCCGCGGCCGTGCAAATCTTCAAGGATCGCGGCATCGACGTGACCTTCGAACCCGACCTCGGCAAAGACAAGGACAGGCTTCTGTCCGTGATTGGCGACTACGATGGCCTTGCCATCCGCTCGGCCACCAAGGCCACCGAAAAGATCATCGCCGCGGCCAGCAATCTCAAGGTCATTGGCCGCGCGGGCATCGGTGTCGACAATGTCGATATCCCTGCCGCGTCCAAGAAGGGGATCATCGTGATGAACACCCCTTTCGGCAACTCCATCACCACCGCCGAACACGCGATTTCCATGATGATGGCCGTGGCCCGCCAAATCCCCGAGGCCAACGCCTCAACCCATGCCGGCAAATGGGAAAAATCCCGCTTCATGGGCGTGGAACTGACCTCCAAGACCCTCGGTGTGATCGGCGCAGGCAACATCGGTTCCATCGTCATCGACCGCGCCCAGGGCCTCAAGATGAAGGTCGTGGCCTATGACCCCTTCCTTTCCGAAGAACGTGCTTTGCAGATCGGCGTGGAAAAGGTCGAACTGGACGAACTACTCGGCCGCTCCGACTTCATCACGATGCACGTCCCCCTGACCGAACAAACCAAAAATATCCTCTCGGTCGAAAACATCGCCAAGCTGAAAAAAGGCGTGCGCATCGTCAACTGCGCCCGTGGCGGCCTGGTAGACGAAGCGGCCCTCGCAGAGGCCCTCAAATCCGGCCATGTCGCCGGGGCCGCCTTTGACGTCTTTGCCGTGGAACCCGCCACCGAAAGCCCGCTGTTCAACCTGCCCAATGTGGTTGTGACCCCGCACCTTGGGGCCGCCACCACCGAAGCGCAGGAAAACGTCGCCCTTCAGGTCGCCGAACAAATGTCCGACTACCTGCTGACCGGCGCCGTGACCAATGCGCTCAACATGCCCTCTGTCACCGCAGAAGAAGCCAAGGTCATGGGCCCATGGATCAAACTGACAGAGCATCTGGGCAATTTCACCGGTCAGATGACGGATGAACCGATCACCGCCATCAACATTCTCTTTGACGGCGAAGCCTCCGAAATGAACCTCAAAGCTCTGACAGCTGCGACCATCTCAGGCATCATGCGCCGCCGGAACCCGGACGTGAACATGGTCTCCGCACCTGTCATCGCCAAGGAAAACGGCATCAAGGTCTCGACCACCAAGCAAGACCAGTCCGGCGCATTTGAAGGCTACGTCAAAGTCACCGTGGTGACCGAAAGACGCGAACGCTCTGTCGCAGGTACGGTCTTCTCGGACGGCAAACCGCGCTTCATCCAGATCAAAGGCATCAACATCGACGCCGAAGTGGGTGCGCATATGCTCTATACAACCAACGAAGACGTCCCCGGCATCATCGGTGCCCTTGGCCAGACCATGGGCGAGAACGGCGTCAACATCGCCAACTTTACCCTTGGCCGCGCGGCAGCCAATGGCGAGGCGATCGCCCTTCTCTACGTCGACGAAGCCGTGCCTGCCCCGGCCATCGCGGCACTGGAAAACACAGGCCTCTTCCAACAGGTGAAACCCCTGACCTTCGACATCTGACACCCCTTGGGGCGGTGCCATCCCGGCACCGCCTTTCGCTTCTTCTGGCCAAAAAATATCCCCGCCGGAGGCATCCATCATCTCCCCCCTTCCCTTTCACCCGATCAGGGGCGATACGGGACGGCGGGCGGGGCGTTTTGGCCGCGTCAGCGGACAAGAGCGGCGCACGACGGACCCCAGCCATGATCTATGCAATCGGTGACATCCACGGCCAGAAGGCCATGCTCGACGCGGCCCTTGCGCTGATCGAACGCGACGGCGGACCTGACGCGCAAATCGTCTTTCTGGGCGACTACACCGACCGCGGACCCGACAGCCGCGGCGTGCTCGACACCCTGATCGCAGGCACCCGCGCAGGCCGCAACTGGATCTGCCTCAAGGGCAACCACGACAAGATGTTCCACGACTACGTGACTGCTGGCATCGAACACGACCGCCACGTCAAATCCGGCATCTCCTGGATCAACCGCCGTCTGGGCGGCGTCACCACGCTGGCCTCATACGGGGTCACCGGTGACGCACATTTCCTGCATCCCGCAGGTGGAGGCGTTGAGACCCTCGCGTCTTACGCAATCGGCACCGACACCATCGACGCAGCCGAGGTGCAGCGCCGCGCCGCCCGTGCCGTCCCCAAAGCGCACCTCAAATTTCTCAAGAATCTGCCCGTCGCCCATGAAACCGACGATCTGTTTTTTGTCCACGCAGGCCTGCGGCCCGGCCTGCCCATGCACCAGCAGAAAGAGGATGATCTGCTCTGGATTCGCGATGGCTGGCTTGATGACACCCGCGACCACGGCAAGCTTGTTGTCCACGGCCATACCGCCCTTGATGCACCGCAACACCATGGCAACCGCGTCAACCTCGATGGGGGTGCGGGCTATGGCCGCCCACTGATCCCTGCGGTCTTTGAAGGCCGCGAATGTTTTTTGCTGACGGAAAACGGACGCGAGGTTCTTTGGCCGCATCACGCGTGATAGGTCAACGCCCTGTGAATCAGCAGGCTTAACACCGCCTCAGGCACGTCTGCCTCGACCGGCCATGACACCCCGCGATTGCCATCCCAGATCAGCCCCTCTCCGGCGACCGCCTGCACATCGCCCATCACCGATGATTGGCAATGGGTGAAGACTGACGGCAGCCCCGCCTTTGTCAGCCCCAACCGGATCGTCGTGCCCTTCTTTGAGAGGTACGCAGGCTGCCCCCAACGCAGCGCCTCTTCCACTGCCACATCGCTGGCAAGGATCATCGCGCGCACCTGCAACAACACCACACGCGGGGCATCGGGAAAGGCATCAAAGGCCGCTTTCACCTCTGGCGTCATCGCTCACTCCTTTCGAATGATCCCGGTCACCGCCGCCGCCCCGATGGCCGTGACGATCCACCCCATGGCAATCAGCCACCAGCGCACCCACCACAGCCACCAGCCCCAGGGGCCGCGCGTGGTGGACGGCGCCCAGGCCGCTTCCTGCCCAAGCGAGATGAGCGGGATCACCAGATCAACACTGTAATAAAACGCCTCAAACGTCTCATAGTCGCGGCCCGGCTGATCTGGCCCGGACCAGACCTCAGCCGGGTTTGCCACCTGATCCGGCCCGACCGAGACCGCTTGCCACCCCGATGACATCAGAACCGGGGCCGCATTGGGCGCAAAATCCCCTGCCCGCCATGCCCGGTCTGCAAGAAATGTGCCGACCGCGATCAGGATCAGCAGGGCCGCTACAGATTGCAGCGGGCGATAGCCATAGCCGACCAGCCAGCGCTGGGTGTGGTCCGCAATCCAACTGCCCAAAACCTTGTGCAACTGACCGCCTTCGGCCCGCCACCTCTTGCGGGCAAAGGACCTTTGCAGCCGCTCTTTTTCCATCATCACCCGCCGTGCCTCTGCGGTGTGGCCGGTCTCGCGCATGACCTCGGCAAAATGCGCATAAGGGTGCGGGCGAAACTCATCATCGACCACTGCCCCCCGTTCCAGCCAGGCCAGCCGCATGTCGATATCCGTGGGCCCCGACAGCCGCACAAAACGCAACCCGTCAAACATCAGATCCGGCGTGCGTTCCCAGCTTTCGGCGTCATCCGCCAGACTGTTGAATTTGGCCCCGGTCAGCCGGACCATGCCGTTGATCTGCGCCAGATCGCGCCAGAAAAACGCCTTGCCGACGACCAGCCCTTGCGCGTTCAGCGCATCGCCCTCACCCGCCACCAGACTGGCCCCGTCAAAATCAACCTGCCCGCCCGCCTGCGCGCTCATCAGGGTCAGCCCACCCTCGACCACCACGCCGCGAAACAACAGATCACCTGCAATGACACTGCCATGCAGGTCAACGCCCTGCGGAAAGATGCTCCGGTTCAGCACCAGCGCTGCACCATGAAATTGCCGCGCCAGAAACGCGCCCTCAAACCGGCAATCCCGCAGATGCAGCCGCCCGACGCCCTGCCCGAACGACAGGTTCAAATCCTGCCTGATCCACGCCCCCCGGATCGAGATGCCACGCACATCCGTTGTCCACTCCGGGCAGCCGCCCAGCACCAGAAACCGCAGCAGCGGCGCGCGGATCAACGTCTCGGGCGTCGGCTCTTTTGGGACCTTGTCCCGGCGCGCTGTCACGCCACCGGTCCGCGCGGTGTCCAGCAAGGCCTCTTCGGCGGGTGTCAGCGCCTGCGCATCGCGCAGCGCCTTTAGCTGGGCGTAATGGGTGATCAGCTCAAGGTCAGGATAGTCCATGCCCGCAGACTAGAACCCGCCGGGCATTCCGCAATCTCCAATTTCAGGGTTAACGCAAGTTAAGGCCCGAATATGCATACGATGTGTATGGTCTGTGCATCGTTTGTGCATGGCCCTCTGTCACAGTGCGGTGCAATCGGGTAAGCCACCGCCATGGCCGAATTTTCCACCCTGCGCGCGCTTCTCGATCATGGCTTTGATGATGCCATCGACGTGCGCAGCCCTGCCGAATTCGCAGAGGATCACATCCCCGGCGCGATCAACTTGCCGGCCCTCTCGAATGCCCAGCGGGCCGAGGTGGGGACGATCTACAAACAGGTAAGTCCTTTTGACGCAAGGAAAATTGGTGCCGCTCTTGTGGCGCGGAATGTGGCGGATCATCTGTCTGGTCCGCTCGCGGACCGCAAAGGAAACTGGCGACCTTTGGTTTATTGCTGGCGCGGTGGGCAACGCTCTGGTTCTGTTGCCGCAATCCTGACCCAGATCGGCTGGCGGGCAGAGACGATCAAAGGCGGCTACACCAGCTATCGACGGCTGGTGCATCAACTGCTGTATCAGACCCCGATGCCCCACAGGATTGTCCTGTTGGACGGCAATACCGGCACCGCAAAAACCGATATTTTACAACGCCTTGCAACCAAGGGCGTGCAGGTGCTGGACCTCGAAGGCATGGCCGGTCATCGTGGGTCGTTGCTCGGCGCCACCGCCGCCGGACAGCCCGCTCAAAAAGGGTTCGAAAGCAAGCTCGCCGCTGCCATCTCCACCCTTGATCCGATGCGGCACACCGTGGTCGAGGCGGAAAGTTCCAAGATCGGCCAGATCAACCTGCCGCAGCAAATCTGGGCCGCGATGATCACCGCACCGCGCCTTGTGATCCACGCCCCGATTGCGGCCCGCGCGGCCTACCTCACGCAAGCCTACCGCGACGTGACCAACGACCCCGCCGATCTGAAAAAGCGGCTTGAACCCCTGCGCCACCTGCGCAGCCATGCGGTCGTGGACCAATGGCTTAACCTATTGAATTCAGGCAACTTAAATGGGTTGGCGCAGGCCTTGATGCAGGACCACTATGACCCTGCCTATACCCGCAGCCGCAAGATCGACAGCCGGGCGGTGCTGGGTGAAATTGCTGTGCAAACGCTGGACGACGCAGGGCAAGAACAGGCCGCAAACGCGATCCTGACACACCTCAACGCACTGTAATCGCAGCAGGCCCGTCGGTCACTTCACCAATGATCGCCGCGGCATAGCCGGCGTTTTGCAACCCCGACAGCGCGGCACCGGATTTGGCCGCAGGCAAGCTCGCCAACAGCCCACCCGCCGTTTGCGGATCAAACAGCAGGTCAAACCGGGCGCCGCCGACCCCTGTGACCACACCTGCCCCGGCCAGATTGTCAGCATAAAGGCTTGATCTGACGCCCCTTTCCGACAGCTCAACTGCACCATCCTGCATCGGGATATCATCCAGCACAAGCTGCACCCCCACGCCCGAGGCCGCACATATCCCGTTCAAATGCCCCGCCAGTCCAAAGCCGGTGACATCGGTCATCGCGGTGGCATCCTGCAAAAGTGCCACGGCCGCGGCCTGCCCCTGCTGCATCTGGCGCAGCGCACCGATCACATGATGTCCCGCGGCGATCCCTTGCATTTCTGCTGCCATGATCACACCGCTGCCAATCGGCTTGCTCAGGATAAGAACATCGCCGACCTGCGCCCCGCCGAGCGTCTTGGGCGGGTCTTCACACAGCCCCGTCACACTCAGCCCAATGGTCATTTCCGCCCCGAGCGAGGTATGCCCACCCACAATCTGCCCCCCCGCCTCTGCGACAACCTCTTGCGCTGCGGCAGAAATCTCGGCCAGCGTGCGGCGTTGCAGATCATCCGACATGCGCGGCAGGATCAGGTTCAGCGTGGCGGCTTGTGGCATGGCCCCCATCGCCCAGACATCGCCCAGCGCATGCACCGCCGCGATCCGGGTCATGACCACCGGATCCTCCCAAAAGCTGCGCAGATGATCGGTGCTCAGCACCTGTTGCGCGCCACCAGTGGTGATAACCCCCGCGTCATCGCCCGGGCCAACCACGTCCAGCAAAGCGCCGCGCCCCACTTTAGCCCCGCAACCACCGCACATCGGCTTTGCGCCCAAAGCCTCTGTCAGTCCAAGCGCATGGGTCAGTGGCGGTGCGGGCGGCGTCATTGGTGCCAGATCGGTGAACTGCCGCATAAATTTGACGTCAATGTGATCCTTCCATCGCCACAGCAGCGGCCCGGCCCGCGCGGTGCCAAATTTCTCGGCCAATGCGGACTTTTCGCCCAAAGAGATCAGTTTGAGATAATCGCGCTGCGGATGGTAGGGCCGCAACGCCCCACCCGACAGGGCGGCCCGCAGATTATCAAATAAAACAGGGGCTTCGCGCACCGCAAAGACACCTGCTTTGGGGCGCGGGGTGGCGGTCAGGTGGGCGCAATCGCCCACCGCAAACAGCGCTGGGTCCGACGATTGCAGGTTGGCATCAACGGCCACAAACCCGTCCTTCACCCTTACCCCGATCCCTGTGATCCAGTCGTGCGGCTTGGCACCCGCCGCACCAGTTGTGAACTGCGACGGGATGCTGCGGCCATCCTCCAGCAGCACGGCATCCGCCGTCACCTCTGCCACGGACGCGTCGGCAATGACCTTCACCCCCGCTGCGTCAAGCGCTGCCAGCATCTTTTGCCGCGCCACATGCCCCAAAGCATCCAGCACACGACCCCGGTCGATCAGATGCAAAGTGGCATCCGGGCGCGCAAACTTCATCGCCAGCGCAAGCTCTGCCCCGGCGACCCCACCACCGATGACGGCGATGTCGGGTGCTGCCTCGGCCGACCGAAAGGCATCCCAACGGCTTGCGAAAACACCCAACGGTTTGGCAGGCACCCCGTGGGCTGCAAAACCCGGCAGGTCTGGCATGGCAGAGGTGATGCCGACATCAATGCTGGCAACGTCATACCCAATTGGTGGCCGCCCCGGCACGGTAATTTGCCGCGCGACCGGGTCGATCGCACTCACCGCGCCATCAATCAGCCGCGCACCGGCAAACCGCGCCAATTGCACCAGATCGATGTCCAACTCATCGCGCGAGTAGTGCCCCGCCACGAACCCCGGCAACATTCCTGAATATGGCGCAGTTGGGCCGGGGTTGATCACCGTCACCCGCGCGCCTGCAAGCGGCCGCATCCCCCAGCGGCGCAGCACTAGCGCGTGGGTGTGGCCTCCGCCAATCAGAACCAGATCACGGGTCAGGGGAAATTCAGGTCTCATCCCAACCCTCTAGCCTGAATGCGACCTACGGCGAAAGCCATTGCCCCGCCCAATCATCATCTCGTGAATAGCCCGCGCGCCGGTGATCTGCCCCCAAATGCACCGCATCAATCCATCTGATCCGGCACAGCAGCACCGCAAATGTTGCCCGGTCGGGCACCTTGGAATAGTCCAGCGCATCGGCTATTGGCCGCCCCGGCGCGGGCTGCGTGCCATAGCTTTGACGGCTGTGATCCGGCACTGTCTCCCAATCCACATCTGTTGCGGCCCCGGTCAAAATCGCGACCTCGGCCTGCAACCTGATCTGTAGCGCCTGATCCGCGTCCCAGACATGCAGCGCCGCGCGCGGGGCGGCCTTTAGGCTGGGGATTTTGTGAGAATAGAGATCCGTAAAAACCTTGATCGCAGCACCCTTTTCAACAGACCGCAGCACCACGGTCCGCGCTTCGGGCCAGCCATCGGTCGAGATGGTGGCAAACGTCGGATAGCGCGCCGGATGGTCCGCATCCGCCACACCCAGTGCGAGCGTCTCCCACACCCGGTCCCGCAGGCCGTCCAATGTTGAAAACCACTCACTCATAGCCCGTCATCTCCAGATAGCCTTGGCCCCGATGCGACCCTGTGACCGTCACTGGCCCTTCCCAATAGGGCACGGATGTATCCATCCACGCGCCGTCATAGATCGCCGTCACAGTGACATCGACCCCCCGGTCGGGCAATGTCACCTGCCATTGCGTCGGCACATCGCGCCCCGCAACTTGCGCTGTGTCCAGCGGCACCGCGGCAAAGGCACCATCGGCATAGGCTGTGGTGCCTCCCGCCTCGATCCACGTGGCCGAGGAATAGGCGCTGCCATCGCTTTGCCGCAGCAGGAACCCCATCAGCTTGGCGCCATCGTCGAAAGACAGCGAAAACCAGTCCCACCCGGTCTGATTTTCTGACAAGGGCTGCGACGACCATTCCCGGTCCAGCCACGCTGACCCGGTTACAGCTATATCACCATCCGGCAGGGTCAGCGTGCCAGACACGTCGTAGAAGGGTTGCGAGTAATAGTAAGACGCCTGACCATCCGCCGATTTCACCGAATAGCCCGCGTCGCCGTGAAAGATCAGTGGACCCGTCGCCGTCAGGTCCATGTCATAGGCGAAATCGGGGCCGCTGGCGGTCATGCGCAGGTCATCAAAGCTGCCCGCCAACTGCCAATCGTCGATCCAGGCCTCAAACGGGTCCGCGATCACCCCGGCCTGCCCAATCCCACCGCGCGCCAGACGTTCGGTCACGAAATGGGCATCGGGTGTGGTGACCGCCGCATGGCCCATCCACAGCTGTGGCGCGGTCCAGCCTGTGCCCGCCTCGGGTGCCAATGCCGACCGGAACAATGTCCATTGCAGCCCATAAGGTGTGCCGTCCTCTGCCTCCAGATTGGCGGTCAGATACCACCACTCGATCCGGTAATCCGGGTGCGGCCCGTGATCGGCGGGAAAGTCGAACTCCGGGTCGGGCTGTGGCACGGCAAAACCGTCGGCTTCCGCCCCCAAACCTGCAAAGCCCTGCGCCTGCGCCGAAAGCGGCACAAGGCACAACAAAAGAACCCTAACGCTCATTGGAAAACACCTTTAGCAGATCGGCAGGCGGGGTGCGCGACAAACGCCACGCTGGCCAAAGGGCGGCCAACGCCGCCGCAACAAGCGCAAAACCCAGCAAACGCAGATAATCCAGCGGAAACAGGAACATCGGCAACTTCCAACCAAAGGCTGCGACGTTGACGATGGCCAGAAGAACCCAGGCCAATGCCAGCCCCAGCGGCAGCGCAAGAATTGCGGTCAGAACCGCCAGCAGGATGGCGCGGATCAGCTCGAACCGGCCCAGTTGCACACGCGTCATGCCCATGGCCCAGGCCGGTGCCAGTTGCGGCACGCGCATCGCAGCAAGGGTCAGAAGGCTCATCAAAATGGCAAAGCCCGCGACGGCCAGCGTCAGGATGTTCAACGCTGTTGTGACGGTGAACGTCCGTTCGAACACATCCAGCGAAAACTGCTTGATCCGCGCCTGATTGATCGTCTGCTCGGGCGGGATGTTCAGATCGGTCTCCAACGCCGTGACCAGCGCAGGCACGTCATCAGGATCAAGGCGCAGACCGAACCTGAGCGCTACGCTTTGTGGATAAAGCTGCGCAAACAACGCATCGCCAATGATCGCCTGCCCAATGGGATTGCCATAATCACCATAAATCGCCGCAATGATCAGCACCTGCCCACCCAGCGGAACCGCATCGCCCACCTCCAACTCGGCGCGACGGGCCAGTTGTTCGTTGATCAGGATGCCGCGGCCCTCTGCGACCTCGTCCCACGGTGCAGAGCCTGCGGACAAAAACGCCCAGCCTTCGCGATAAGTGGCATGGTCGCGCACGCCAAACACCTCTGTTGGCAGCCCCGCGATCTGCGCCTCAACCGACTGGATCGGCAACACCGCATCGACGCGCGGGCCGACAAAGCGTTCCAACGCCGCAGCCTGGTCCCGGTCCGTCGCTGACACATAAAGCTCTGACGCGAGGCGCTGGTCCAGAAACCCGGTAAAGGTCAGCCGGAAACTGCTGACCATTGTTGAAACCCCCACATTAGCGGCCATCGCCAGCAGCAGCGCCATTAACGCCAGCGACAAGCCCGGCAGTTGCTGGCGCGTATCCGCCCAGAACCAGGCGGCGCGCACCTCGGTCGTGCGGCCTTGAAACAGCGCCAGTACCCGATCCAGCAACAGCGGCAAGGCTAGTGCAGCGCCGATCAGCAGACAGGCCAGCAAGGCAAAACCTGCCAGCAGCCCTTGGCCCGTGATCCCCAACAACAAAGCTGCGACCAGCAGGATCACAGCGGCCACAGCCTGCAACACGGCCCCGCGCCCGGCCGCCATCGCCAGCGCGCGGGGGGCGGCCCCTGCCAAAAGCGGCATCCGCGCCAAGCACCAGAACGCGCCACCGGCGGCGAGCGCCGTGCCGCCCAGCGCAATTGCCAGCCCCGACAGCCACCACACTGGGCGCAACTGCAGGGTTCCCGCGACATCCGCACCATAAAGCCCGCGCAGCGTGGCCGCGACGTCCGGCAGCAAAAGCGAGGCGATCAGATAGCCCAGCAGTACACCCACGGCCCCAGCAACAAGCGCCATCACCATCAATTCCACCGCCATAAGGCCGATCAACCGGGGCAAGGGCACGCCCAACGCCCGCAGTGTACGAACAACCGGGCGGCGCTGTTCAAACGCAAGCCCAATGGCCCCATTGACGATGAAAATACCAACTGCAAAGGACAGCAATCCAAAGGCGGTCAGGTTCAAATGAAAGCTGTCCGTCAGCCGCCCGATGTCGGATCCGCTTTGCGCCGCCTCAAGCTGCAAGTCCGGGGCGACGCTGTTCAGCGAAGGCCGCCCGATAGGTTGCTCTGATGAAACGATCATCCAGTTAATCACGTCAGGCTGGCCCAGCAGCCGCGCAGCAACGCCCACATCCGTCATGACAATGCCGGGGGCCACGTCCGGGGCCACAACCCGCTCTGCTGCGATGTCGCCAAGGGCATCCAGCGCCTCCTGTGTGCCAAAAACCTGCCCCGAGCCCGAGAGAAACGCACCGATGTCGCCCCCTTGATCCAGCGGCACAGGTCCAAGCCCACCCGGTGCGGTCAAAGGGTCCAATCCGATCAGGCGAACCCCATTGATCCGCCCCTCTACCACGGGCGAGACGAGCCACCCGGCCCGGCGCAACGCCACATAGGTCGCCTGCGGAATGGTGCTGCCACCGGTCGGCACAAGCTGGTCAAATTGCCCTTCGCCCAGCGTCGCAGCGGCTGCGTCGTAAGACGCGCGCGCCTCTGCATTGACCGCTTGCACGCCTGACCACAGCGCCGTTGCCAGCGCCAACCCAGCCAATAGTGTGAACAATTGCAAAGGGTTGCGCCGCCAGTGCGATGACAGCGCCGACAGAACCGCACGTGTCATGCAACCACCCCACGCGCCAGATGCAACCGACGGGCCATACGCCCGGCAAGCCTGTCGGAATGGGTCACCAGCAACAGCCCGGCCTGCGTCTCGGCCACCAGATCCAGCATCAGTTCCAACACCGCCTCTGCCGTCAGCTCGTCCAGATTGCCAGTGGGTTCATCGGCCAGCACCAGCCGTGGCTTCGGCGCCAACGTGCGGGCAATCGCCACGCGCTGCTGTTGGCCACCTGACAATTGTTCCGGATATTTGCGCAACTGCGGCTTTAACCCCATCCGGTCCGCCAGATCGGCACACCATGCGGCATCATACTGCCCAGCCAGCCGCGCCTGAAAAGCGATGTTGTCCACCACCCGCAGACTTGGGATCAGGTTGAACTGCTGAAACACCACACCCACCCTGCCGCGCCGCAAGGCCGCGCGCCCTGTGTCATCCAGTGCAGCCACATTGACGCCGTCCAGCAATATCTCGCCCTTGTCGGGCACATCCAGCCCGCCGATCAGATGCAACAGCGTGCTCTTGCCGCTGCCACTTTCCCCCGTCAGCGCCAGCGTTTCACCCGCGGCAAGCGACAGGCTAACGCCGCGCAACACATCAAACGGGCCGTCCGCCGTTTGAAACGTCTTGTGAATGTCTTGTGCGCTCAACAGCATTCGGTGCGTCCTTCTTGGTTTGGCACAGATAGACCGCAAAGCCGCGCCGGACACCAGCCCGTGACGGAACGTCTCGCTGGCGCTGTGCCGGGCCGCACGGCAACATGGCCGCGACACACGAAAGGACCCGTCATGACCGATATCGTCATCCTCAGCGGCGCGCGCACTGCCATCGGCACTTTTGGCGGCAGTCTGGCTGCGACCCCGCCCATTGATCTGGGCACCGCCGTTGCCAAGGCGGCGCTGGATCGCGCCGGGCTGGACGGGGCGCAGATCGGGCATGTCGCCTTTGGCCATGTGATAAACACCGAGCCGCGCGATATGTACCTTAGCCGTGTGGCGGCGATGAATGCGGACGTGCCAGAGACGACACCGGCAATGAACGTCAATCGCCTGTGTGGCTCGGGCGTGCAGGCCATCGTGTCGATGGTGCAGGCCCTACAACTGGGCGACGCCGATTTTGCCTTGGCCGGTGGGGCCGAAAACATGTCGCGGTCGCCCTTTATCCTGTCAGACGCCCGCTGGGGCGCCAAAATGGGCGACGTCAAGACGCGCGATATGATGCTGGGCGCGCTTAACTGCCCCTTTGGCACCGGCCACATGGGGGTGACGGCCGAAAACGTCAGCCGCGAACACGGGATCAGCCGCGCCGATCAGGACGCCTTTGCGCTGAGCTCGCAAGAGCGGGCGGCTGCCGCGATTGCCGCCGGGCATTTTACCGATCAGATTACGCCTGTACCTGTTCGGGTGAAGCGTGACACCATTGATTTCGTGACCGATGAACACCCCAAGGCAACCACGGGTGAGACTTTGGCAGGCCTGCGCCCGGTGTTCGAAAAAGACGGCAGCGTCACGGCAGGCAACGCCTCTGGCATCAACGACGGTGCAGCAGCGATCACGCTGGCCACAGCGGATGCCGCGGCCAAAGCGGGGCTGACACCCAAATTCCGTATCCTTGGCTATGCCCACGCCGGTGTGCGACCTCAGGTCATGGGCATCGGCCCGGTGCCTGCCGTGCGCAATCTGCTGGACCGAACCGGGTTGACCATCGGAGATTTCGACGTGATCGAAAGTAACGAAGCCTTCGCCGCGCAAGCCCTCGCCGTCAGCAAAGAGTTGGGGCTGGACCCTGCCCGCGTGAACCCCGATGGCGGGGCGATTGCGCTGGGGCATCCGGTCGGGGCCACCGGCGTGATCATCACGGTCAAAGCGATGTATGCGCTGGAACGCACCGGTGGGACGCGCGCGCTGATCACCATGTGCATCGGTGGCGGGCAAGGTATCGCCCTGGCGATTGAACGCCTATAGGCCGCTATCGCACCTCGACCTGCGCCCGGTCTGAACGGCCATCAGCGTCAATCACAGTTAAGGCCGAAAACCCGGCACCCAACCCGTCAAGGCTGATGTCACGGCGGTGGCTTTGTGCAACCGGCGCACCATTTGCCAGCACCGTGAAAGGCCCGCGCCCGTCGCGCACTTTGACTGTTGTTGGCCCGATGGGCAGTACCGCCCCTTCGGGTGGAAAGGCGATCTGCGGGCCTGCGACTGCCACATCCGGGCCGCCAAACCGTTGCAAGGGTACGGGCAGTTGCGATGTGGGCAAAAGCAAGGTCGCAGGTGGCGGCGGGCCGATCGGGTCCACCTCTGACTTCAGGCGCGAAAAGGCCTGAAACATCACCGGGGCGGCCAGATCGCCACCAAACGCCTCCGGCACTGGCGTACCATCGGCGCGACCCATCCAGACACCCACCACATGCCGCCCGTCAAATCCAATCGCCCATGCGTCGCGGTGGCCATAGGACGTGCCGGTCTTATATGCGATGCCAAGGGCACGCACCCCGCGCGGGCGGGGCGTTTGCAGCAAAATATCGGCCACTTGCCAGCTTGCCACAGGGCCTGTGATACGCGGGCCCGCGACGGCTTCATCGCCCGCGCGCCATTGCAACGGTACAGCACTGCCACCCTGCGCAAGGCCCGCATAAAGCTGCACCATGTCCTGCAGGCTGATCCCGACACCGCCCAGCGCCACCGCCAACCCCGGCACATCGCCGGGCACCTTGGCCGCCGCACCGGCGCGATCAAGGGCCGCCATCACGTGATACGGCCCCAGCGCCTCTGTCAGGCGCACAACGGGGATGTTCAGCGACAGGTGCAAGGCAGTTCTGACCCGCAACTCCCCGCGAAACTGGCCGTCAAAATTCTGCGGGCGGTAGCCGTCGAAATTGACCGGTGTATCCGCGATCAGCGTTTCGGGGTGCGCAAGCCCACGATCAAAGGCCAGCGCATAGATCAGCGGTTTCAGCGTGGAACCCGGTGATCTGCGCGCCTGTGTCAGATCAATGAACCCCGCGCGCCCATCCGCGCGGTAGGCGGCAGAGCCGACACTGGCCAGCACCCGGCCATCGGTATGGTCAGCCACGACAATCGCGACCTGCACCCGGTCGCTGCGGCCCTGGGTGGCGGTTGCCGCCAACGCCTCCAGCGCGCGCTGCAACTGGGCGTCAATGGTCAACTGATGCACATGCGCCAGTGGATCAGCCGCGCGGGCACGGTCAGCCAAATGCGGGGCCAGCGCAGGAAATGCATGGCGCATGCCGCTGACAGGGGTCCGCTGCGCACTGCGCGCCGTGGACGCATCCAGCGCCCCCGCCCCATGCAACCGGTCCAGCACCCGGTCGCGCGCCACGTTTGCAGCCCCTGCAAACCGGTCGGGCCTGCGTCGTTCTGGCGCTTGCGGCAGGGCCACCAGCAGCGCGGCTTCCGCAGGGGTCAGACGCTGTGGCGGTTTACCAAACCACGCCCGCGTTGCCGCGCGGACCCCTTCCAGATTGCCACCAAAGGGCGCCCGGTTCAGATAAAGCGTCAGAATTTCGTCTTTGTCCAACTGACGTTCCAGCGCCAAAGCCAGCCGGATCTGTCGCAGTTTGCCCGCCCAGGTGCCGGTGCTGCCGTCTTCCAGCAGGCGCGCGACCTGCATGGTCAGGGTCGACCCGCCCGACACCACCCGCCCATTGCGTAACGCCTGCGCCACGCCACGCAGCAGCGCCAGCGGATCAACGCCACTGTGCTGATAGAACCGCTTGTCTTCATACCGGATCAGCATCGCGACATAGGCCGGATCAACCGCATCCAGCGACACCCCCAGCCGCCAACGACCATCGCTGACGGTATAGGCCCGCAAAAGCGCGCCCTTGGCATCGCGCACCTCTACGCCGGTTTCTGCGACCAACGGCGGCAACACGGTTGCCTCCACCCAATGGTTCACCCCGTCGCGTGCCGCCGCCAGCGCCCAAAGCGCCACCGCCGCAGAGATCACCCACCGGGTCATTGCGCGATCGTCACCCGCCCGGCGGCTGTCCGCGCCCGCATTTGCGGCCGGTACATATCCTCGACACTGGCGGCTGGGTGATGGAACGCGCCGGGCGACACGGCGCGCACGATATAGGCCAACTGGAACGCATTTTCCGACCGCCAGTCGACTGCGGCCAGGAACCGGTCGGTTCGGAATTCCGCAGTCTCGCCGCGCACCGGGTCCAACCACACCAACGCGCGAATATCGCCGCCTTTCAACAGGTTCGGGTTGTCGATCTCGAACCCCGCTGGCAGCGGGTCATTGACCATCAACCGCGCCTCTTGCCGCCCAAATGGTGTGACCGTCAGCACCGTCACCAATCGCTCACCGACGGTGACCTCCGCCGGATCAACCGCAGCCCCATCGGTGGTGTAATAGGCCCGCTCAATCGCGTAACCGTTGCCACCGGCCGGTTCCGGCTCTGCCGGGACACCAAAGGTGGTGACCGTGATATCGGTCGGCGCTGTGCCGGTATTGGCAATCAGCGATGCCGCCCCCGCGACCTGCGCATCCAGCACCTGCACAACCGGTCCCTTTGGTACCGCACCATTGACGGTAATGCCCGCACTGCGCAAATCGTCAATCAGCGCGTTGGCCGCCAGCAACGTCCAGGCCGCCTCTTGGGTTGAGGCTTGCCCCGGTTCCTGACCCAGTCCAATCAGCAGATCATCGCGGTTCACCGCTGTGCTGCCCGCCTCAACCGCCAGCGCCAGAACGGCAGCTGCATCGCGCCGGTAGGTGCCATAGTCACTGCGCCACAGCATGTCCTCTTGCGGTCGCCCGGCCAGCGTCGCCGCCGCGCGCGCAAACAGCGCATCGGCCCGCGTCTGATCACCATAAAGCGCCAAAGCGGCCCCCAATTGCGCCTGCGCCATCGGGGTCGCAAAGTCGCCCGCCTTTTGATCGGCAAAGTAGCGCAGATCGCCCACAGCCGCCGCACCCTCGCGGGCAAGCACCATCAGCGCATAGGCCAGATCGGCACCACCTGCATCAAAGTCGGGATAATAGTTCACCCCGTTGCGCAGGTTGTCCACCGCATTGCGGAACATCAGCGGCGGCACATCTTGCCCCCGCGCCCGCGCACGGCTCAGGAAATCGGTGACATAGGCATCCAGCCACAGATCACCCGACGACGCCCGCCACAGGCCAAAGCCGCCGTTCGCCGCCTGATTGGCCCCAATAGCCGCAATCGCTTCGGCAATGCGCTGATCCACCTGATCCGCCTGCGCCAACCCCATCGCCTTCGCGACAGAGGCAAAGTACAGCAGCGGCATCGCACGAGAGGTGATCTGCTCTGTGCAGCCGTAGGGATAGCGATCCAGCGCCGCCAACAAACCCGGCGCGTCAAACCGCGCCAAGGGTCCAACCGACAATGTCGCCCGCCCCGTGCCTGCGCGCAGCCCGGCAAAGACATTGTCGTCAAACAAGAACGTCGCATCCGGGGCCAGCGCAAAGCGTGAAATGCGACTGACCACCGGGTCATTCACCACAACCGGAACCGTCAAGACCTGTTCCAGCCGCGCGCCGTCAGGCGGGGTGACGCTCAATGTGATCTGATGCGTGCCGGGGTCGACAGCAGCAAACGGTACTTCAAACACCCGCCGTTCGCCCTCGGCCAAGGTCACGCTGGCGGGCAACACCTGAGCAAGCGCCAGACCATTGGACTGCACCGATAGACCGACCTCACCCGCCGGGCCATCGCTGTGCACGACTTCCAGCAGAAGACGGCTTTGATCGTCGGGGGCCAGAAAGCGCGGGACAGAGGCGGTGACGACAACCGGGTCGCGCACAATCACATCATGTTCCGCCTGCCCGACAGAGGTATCCGTCCAAGCCACGGCCATCAGCCGCAAGGTGCCGTTGAAGGCCGGAATATCCAACGGGATCAGCGCCTTGCCATCAGCACCAATCATCACCGGCCCTTGAAAAAAGACCACCAAATCCTCTGTCGGTGGCGGGCTTTGCATCCCGACCTGCGCCATCGCATCGCCGCCCGAACGCACCCGGCCAAGTGTGCCGTTCAACCCGTCAATCAACCGCCCATAAAGATCGCGCAATTCCACACCCAGCTTGCGCTGACCAAAGTAGTGCCCCTGCGGATCGGGGCTGTCGAAACCGGTGATGTTCAGAATGCCCAAATCGACCGCCGCAAGCGTGACATAGGCGGTCTGCCCGGCCTGCATCCCGTCCAGCGTGATCCCGACGTTCAGCGCACCACGCGGGCGCATCACCTCTGGCGCATCCAGACTGACACCCAGCGCCTTGTCGCCCGGTGCTACAGCGGCATAGCCCAACCCCAGCGACCGCGCCGGGTTGCGCCCGGCGGCCACATCCATCGGACGGATCACGCTGGCGCTTACATAAGCGCCCGCGCCCCATTCGTCAGTCACAGGCAGGGTAATCAGATTTTCGCCTTCGGTGACTGCCACGGTTTTTAGGCTGATCAGATGGTCGGACATGACACTGACGACAGCCGTGCCCGCATAACGCGGCACGATGCGGAATGTGGCCGTATCGCCAATGGCATAGCTTTCCGCATCCAGCGATGCCTCTAACACATCAGGCGTATCGGTGGCACTGGCTGGCGCATACCAACCGGCATAAAAATCGGTAGAGGCCACCGCGTAATCCGCGCCTGTCCGTTCCACGATCAGCTCGTACCGGCCCCATTTCACATCGCCCGCCACGGTCACCGGATCAGCGCCCAAGGCCGCGCTGCCACTGGCGACACGGGTGCGTTCCGTCACCGGTTCCCAGTTCCAATCGCCGTAAAGCGAATACCACTGATAGCGTGTCGTCACGCGGTTTAGCGTCCATGCGACGTCGATCGCTGCAGGCGTCAAATCGGACGACAGCGCGATCAGATCAAAGGATGCCTCGGTCCCTTCGCGCACCACGCCATCAAATCGTGGCTTGATCCCGATAAACGGCGCATCAGGCAGAACAACGGCGGTTGCCGACCGCTCAACCGGGCGGCCTGACCCCTCGCTCACCCGCGCCTGCACGGTCAGCTCCAGCGGCTGCGTGGCCGTCACATCGGGCAAGGTGACGGCCAGACTGGCCTGCCCTTGTGCATCCGTCGTGCCACCGTCCAGAAACCGGGTTTCGGGGTCAAACGGCGCATTGGCGTCGCCAAAAACATAGCCTGCGAACCCCTCAAGCGTTGCGGCCACACGCAGCGTCGCCTCCCCCTCAATTGCCAGATCAGCAGCAGGTGGGCCAAACAGATAGCGCGCATCCAAAGTGGCCTGCGGCACAGTCCCCAGCTTGATCTGCTCTGGCAGTTCCAGTTCAAAATCAATGCGTTCGGGCAGAAAATCCTCGACCAGCACATTGCGGCTGGCAAGCGATGGCGCGTCCGGGTCCACATGCACAGCAACCCGCCATGTGCCACGCGGCGCGGTGCCTGCGACCGGCAAGGCAAAAACATGCCCGCCCGCGAGGTCACTAGCCGATGTGACGCGCGCATATTCCACGCCATCGGGCCGCGTCAGCACCGCGGTCAGCGGCACACCGGCGACGGCCTGTGCGCGGGCATCGCGCATAAGTGCTGTCAGATGGATCGTTTCACCCGCGCGATAGGCACCGCGGTCCGGGGTCAAAAAGACATCGATCGGCGGGCTGGGCTCACGCCCCGCAACACCTCTGTCCGACAGATCAAAGGCCGCATCACGCAGCGACAGGAACGCCAGATCATCACCTTTAGTCACTGTGACCAAGGCAGGTGCATCCGCGCCAAAACCGCGGGTCAGCCCCGCGGCAAACGTAGCGATTCCCTCCGCATCTGTCATGGCACTTGCCAAGACGGCATTCCCTTCGGAAATCAGTTCAACCGTAGCCCCGTTCATGGGCGCAGCATCACCCAGCCCTCGCGCCACGACCGTCAGCCCGTCATTGCCAAGATAGCTCGCGATACCGATGTCAGACAGCACAAACCATTGCGTCGCAGGCGGGTTGTCATAAGGGTCCGCCCCCGGCACCGTGGCCGACAACACGTAAAGCCCCGCAGGCTGTCCCGTCAGCGCCTCATCCATTGGCACGCGGGTCAGCACATCGCGGTTCAGGTCCTGTTCCACCTCAGCCACGCCCGTCCAGACCGTGCTGGCAAGGTCGGCATCCAGATATTCCTGCTCATAGGCATATAGCGGGTTCGACAGCAGACCCTCTTGCATGGTGCGCAGAATGTTGCGATCCGACAGGCGGCGCAGGGTCAGATCAACCTCTGTCAGGTTGACGGTCTCCAGCGGGATCGCGACCTCTCCGGCGCGGGGCAGGACATAAGCGCGGCTGGTGAATTTGACCCCTGCACTGCGGTCGCGGATGTACTGTGTCAGCTCTGTGTTGCTGGTCAAAACCTCACCACTGGCCGCAGGCAAACCAGCGCGCAGCACGAACCTGATCCGCTCGCCGTGGGTCATGCCTGCGATGCACAATTGCCGGTCCTTGACCGTCACCGCCAGGGCCGGATCGGGCAGTTGCACAAACGGAGCGTAATCCACGCCCGCATTGACCAAAGCCTCATTAAAAACCGCACAAATACGGGGACTTGCGCTGTCGCTTTCCACCTGCGTGTCGACCACGCGGAACCCGAATTTGCCCACCAGATCGTCCAGCATGACCTGCGCGTCATCGCGGGCCTGAACCGCTTGTGCAAGCCGCAGCGCGGCAATCGCGTCGCGGCCCCGGTTGCGTTGCACAAGGATTTGCGCGATCTCCATCAGGGCGGTTGCACGGGCCGGATCGTTCAGCGCACGCATGTAGCCTGAAATCGCCGCGGGCAGGGCCCTTTCGCGGGCCGCTTGGGCGCGGGTGGGATCGTCGGTCTGAACGGTACGCGCCAACACAGCATAGGTGATCCACAAATCAGAGGCGTCACTGATCGAGGTCGCGGCCCCCGTTAAACGTAGCGCTTGCAACAGGTTACCGGAATCGCGCTGCCGTGCGGCGCGTTCCAGAAGCTGGCCGAGGCTGACCTCGTTGGCGGCATGGCGACGCCCAATCAGACTGCTCAGCCGATCCGCCTCTGACAGGTCGTTGGCAGACAGAAATGACAGGTCTGCGCGCCGGGCATCTTCAACCGCCAGAACTGCCGGGTCCGTGTCATAGATCCGGGCCGAAACTGCCCCTTCGTAGGGCACGACCTCGGTCACAGTTCCCTTGAGAAAACAAGAGCTTGAGCGTTGGTTGAAGGTAAAGGCCCGGCACTGGTTGTCGTTGACGCAAGCCGCCTGACAGGCGTTGAGCGTGGTGTCAAAGATGCTTTGCAAATCTGCGCCAAAGAAATCCACATCGCGCGACACGATCGGGCGGCGATCCGGCAGGTCGGCCAAAAGTTGCGTCGCGAAAATGGCGAAAAAACAAGCGGCTAGAATGCGGATCATGCGAAAACTCCCTGTCGTCAATGACGTCAGAGTGGCATGTGACCGGGGATTCGGGCAATCCGCCTATTCGGGATAATCGCGCAGAAAAACCGGCTTTTCAGGTGTCGACAAATCGGGGTCATAGGCATAGCCCCCTGCTGTGAAGCCGGCGATGTCGTCCGCCGCCGTCAGCCGGTTTTCGATGATGAAACGGGCCATCGCGCCCCGCGCACGTTTGGCGAAAAAGCTGACCATGCGGGGACGTCCGTCCTTAACCTCAAGAAACTGCGGCGTTAACACTTTCAGCTTGAGCGCTTTGCGGTCAGCCGCGCCAAAATATTCCTGACTTGCACAATTGATCAGCGTATCGGTCCCGCGCTCTTTTGCCTGCGTGTTCAAGGCCTTGGCGATTGTGTCGCCCCAGTAGTCAAATAGCGACTTGCCACGCCGGGTCTTCAGGCGGCTGCCCATCTCCAACCGGTAGGGCTGAATCGCGTCCAGTGGGCGCAGAACCCCGTAAAGGCCCGACAGAATGCACAAATGATCCTGTGCCCAGGCCATGTCATCCTCGGTCAGAGTCTTGGCCTCTAGCCCTTGATAGGTATCACCATTAAAGGCCAACGCCGCTGGTTTGACAGCACTGGAATCGGGGTCAGCGGCAAACACCTTGAACCGGTCGCGGTTCAGCCGGGCAAGGTCATCCGACAGACCCATCAGCGCCTTGAGCTGCGTTAAGGTTTGCCCACGCATCGTCTTGGACAGCCGCACTGCGTCATCCTGAAACACAGGTGCCGTTGCTTTATGGCTAACAGGTTCAAAATCAAGCGATTTTGCGGGTGAAATCGTGATCAGCATAGCGCCCCCTTGGTGGTGCAACGACATGTAGCACGCTCAGCGGCGGTGGAAACGGTTAACGAGCGTGGGATGATGCACAAACCATGCACATCCCATACACATCACGAGCATACGCAAGGATGAACAGGCATTAACCAAAACGCAAACCCGCGGCCCGGCGGCTTGCAAAGATTGAACGGCGCGACTTTTCGGGGGGGGGGGAGGCTCGAATCGGGGTAAACCCCGACCTACCCTTCGACCAGAACGTCGAGAAAGGCATCCGCAAAGCGGTCCGCGTAACGGTCGCCCAGAAGCCGGGCAATTGCGTCCTTGGTCGGGTCGCGCAACTGCGCGACCTTGGCAAGCAATGAGGCCGAGCAGGTCATCGGTTTGCCGGTGCCATCTGATCCCCGTTGCAGATCAGCTTGGGCCGCCAACAAGCGGTCATAGACAGCCCCTTCGCTGCGGCCCGCGAGTTTGCGACGCGAGGGATGCAATTGCTGCGCCTCGCCTGCAATCACCTCTAGAAAGGCATTGCCATAGCTTTCCAGTTTCTTGGCACCCACGCCGCTGATACCGGCCATCTCGTCCAGCGTCATCGGGCGTGTCTGCGCCATCTCGATCAGGGTGCGGTCGTTGAAAATGATATAGGCCGGGCCGCCCTGCGCCTCTGCCAGGGCGCGGCGCTTGGCCTTGAGGGCCGACAGGAGCGGCGCGTCTTCTTCGCTGACCATCTGGCGCACTTTGGGGCCTGCGGTCTTGGCGGCCTTGATGGTGTCGCGGCGCAGGGTGATCGTGGCCTCGCCCCGCAGGATCGGCAGGGCATGGTCGGTCATGCGCAGCGCCCCGTGGCGGTCAGGGTCGGGGCGAAACAGGTCATGGCCCATCATCTGCCGGAAAATCGCCTGCCATTGCGGTTTAGAGTATTCGCGGCCCACACCGTAGGTTGGCAGGCTGTCATGACCGCGCTGCGCGATCTTGTCAGTCATTGCCCCCATCACAATGTCGATCAGATGGCCCGCCCCAAACCATTCGTCGGTGCGCAGTGCGGCCGAGAGCGCCATGCGGACGGGGGTGGTGGCGTCAAAAACTTCTGCCGGTTTGTCGCAGAGGTCGCAGTGGCCGCAGGGGGCCGGGTCTTCGCCAAAGTAGGACAGCAGGTTTTGGCGGCGACAGTGCAGCGCCTCTGCCAGGCCCAAGAGCGCATTCAAACGCCCATGATCCGCCGCCCGGCGTTCCACTGGGGCCAGCCCCTCGTCGATTTGCTGGCGGCGAAAGCCGATGTCCTGACTGCCAAAAAGCGTCAGGGTCTCGGCAGGCGCGCCATCGCGGCCAGCGCGGCCGATTTCCTGATAATAGGCTTCGATGGATTTGGGCAGGTCGGCGTGGGCGACCCAGCGGATATCGGGTTTGTCGACGCCCATGCCAAAGGCTACGGTGGCGACGACGATCAACCCGTCCTCTTGCTGAAAGCGGCGTTCGACTTCGCGGCGGTCGTCCGCCTCCATCCCGCCGTGGTAGTGGCAAGCGGTATGGCCCGCCTCGGTCAGCGCACGGGAAAGCGTTTCGGTCTTGGCGCGCGTGCCGGTGTAGACGATGCCGGACTGGCCCTTGCGGGCGGCGGCGAAGGCAAGGATCTGTTGGCGCGGGCTGTCCTTGACCGCAAAGGCAAGGTGGATGTTGGGCCGATCAAAGCCGCGCAGGAAGGTGGCGGGTTGCTGGCCGCCAAAGAGCTTTTCGACGATTTCGGCACGGGTTTCGGCATCCGCCGTGGCGGTGAAGGCGGCCAGGGGCACATCGAGGGCGCGCTTGAGTTCGCCAATGCGCAGGTAGTCGGGGCGGAAGTCGTGGCCCCATTGGCTGACGCAATGCGCCTCATCCACGGCAATCAGACTGACGCCCGCCTCAGCCAGCATCCGCTGGGTGCCACCCGAGGCGAGCCGTTCGGGCGCCATGTAGAGCAGTTTCAGCGTGCCATCCGTCAGACCCGCCCAGACCGCATCGGTTTCGGCATCGGTGTTGCCAGACGTCAGGGCACCGGCCGCCACACCAGCGGCGCGCAGCCCGCGCACCTGATCGCGCATCAGCGCAATCAGCGGCGAAATGACGACGGTGACACCAGAGCGGGCAAGGGCGGGCAGTTGAAAACACAAGGATTTGCCGCCGCCTGTGGGCATGATCGCCAACGTGTCGCGACCTGCGGTGACGGCATCGACAATCTCTTCCTGCCCGGGGCGGAAGCTGTCAAAGCCGAATACGTCAGAAAGCAGCGTGGCAGCGCTTTGCATCTTGTCCTGTTGGTTTTTTATCTCTGCTCTTGGTGTGACAATCGCAGATGAAGACGCGGTTAACAAGAGATTGCGCCTGGTGCGGGGTGGTGATTTTTCGACGAAAAATCGGGCCTCCGGCGGGCATATTTTTATTCAAAAGAAAGCAGGGCGTTGCCTTCGACGGGGCGCGGACTTACCCATTCAGGAAAGGAGAATTTGATGGGTGAGATCACGCTGGTCCGACATGGGCAGGCCAATTCGGCAGCCGACAATGAGGCCGACTATGACAGGCTGACAGAGCTGGGGCATCAACAGGCCCGCTGGCTGGGCGAATGGATGAAGGCGCATGACGGGCCGTTTGATCAGGTGGTGTCGGGCAGCCTGCGCCGCCAACGCGAGACGATTGCCGGCATGGGCTGGGAGGCGGAGGTTGATCCGCGCCTGAACGAGATCACCTATTACGACCTGACCAACGAGATGGACGCGCTGGGGGAGATGAAGCGCGACGGGCCAGAGGATTTCGCCCTGCATTTCCCGGCAACGCTGACCGCGTGGAAAGATGGGCGGATCAAGGGGAACGAAAGTTGGGAGGCTTTCGTGGGCCGGGTCCGCGATGTGATGCAGATGGCAGCGCAGCCGGGCAAGCGGGTGTTGTGTGTGACATCGGGTGGGATCATCAGCCGCGCGGTTGCCGAACTTTTGCATCTGGATATTCCACAAATGGCACAGATCGCCTTGCCGATCCTGAACACCTCTGTGCACCGCATTCATGTGACGCCGCATGGGCCGATCCTGTCGACGTTCAATTCTGCCCCGCATCTGGATCATTCTGATAGGTTGGCGGCACGCACGCATTACTAGGGGGGTCAGATGCTGAAATTGCACTACGCACCGCGCACCATATCCATCGCCACTGCGATTGCGCTGGAAGAGGTCGGTGCGGCCTATGAGGCCGTGCCAGTGGATTTTGCAAGCGGCGCGCAGCACGGCGCGGATTACCTCGCGGTCAATCCCAAGGGGCGTGTGCCAGCGCTGGAAACCCCCGGTGGTATTCTGACCGAAACCGGCGCGCTGCTGGAATATGCAGCCCCCGCGCTGGTGCCGGATGATCCGCTGAACGCGGCACGGATGCGCGAGTTGATGTCTTACCTTGCCAGCACCATGCATGTGGCCCACGCCCACAAAATGCGCGGTAGCCGTTGGGCGGATCAGCAAAGCAGCTTTGACGACATGACGGCCAAGGTGCCGCAGACGATGACTGCCTGTTGCGACTATCTTGAAGCGACGCTGCCGCTGGACCCCTTTGCACTGGGCGCCGCGATGACCTGCGCTGATCCCTACCTTTACATGGTGCTCAGCTGGGCACCGGGGGATGGCGTCGACATGGCGGCGTTCCCGAAGCTGAGCGCGTTTGCCGCGATGATGCAGGCGCGCGACAGCCTGAAAACACTGACCAAGCGGGGGTTCCTATGACGCATCTCTGGGTCCGCGCGGAAAACCGCGCCAACGAGGAACGGGTCGGCTTGACGCCCGAAGGCACCGCCACCTTGATAGCCGCAGGCATCCACGTCACGGTCGAGGAAAGTCGCCAGCGCGCCATTCCGATGGACGGCTACCGCGCTACGGGATGCGACATCGCGCCGGAAGGCACCTGGGTCGACGCGCCCGACGATGCGCTGATCTTCGGGCTGAAGGAACTGCCCGATGACGGCACGCCACTGCGGCACCCACACATCATGTTCGGCCATGCCTTCAAAGGCCAGCCCAGTGGCCGGGTGCTGCTGGACCGGTTTCAGGCAGGCGGCGGCGCGCTTTATGACCTTGAATATCTGGTGGACGACGATGGCCGCCGGGTCGCGGCCTTTGGCTATTGGGCGGGTTTTGCCGGGGCGGCGGTCGCCTTGCGCTGCTGGATCGCGCAGGCGCGTGGCGGGATCGCAGGCCCGGTCCACACCTATCTGAGTGCCGCGCATATGATCGCCGACCTGCAAGGCGCGCTCGTCCGGCTGGGCACCGAACGGCCCACGGCGCTGATCATCGGGGCCAAAGGGCGCGTGGGCACCGGGGCTGCGGACCTCTGCCGCGAAATGGGCGTGGCAACGACGCTATGGGACGTGGACGAAACCGCCCATGGCGGCCCTTTTCCAGAGGTGTTGCAACATGCACTGTTCTTCAATTGCATACTGGCGCGTGACGGCACCCCGGTTTTTGTGCACGAAGGGGCCACGACGACGGAACGCGCCTTGCGGGTGATTGGCGATATCGCTTGTGATCCCGACAGCGCCTTCAACCCGATCAAGGTTTATGACCGCACCACCACGTGGGACGCGCCCGCCTTGCGCGTCCACGACCACCCGACGCTGGATGTCACCGCGATCGACAATCTGCCCGCGATGCTCCCGGTCGAAAGCTCAGAGGATTTTGCCGGGCAATTGCTGCCCAGCCTGCTGACGCTGGCAGATCTGGACGGCGGCGTCTGGGGCCGCGCCCGCGCCACCTTTGACGCCGCCATCGCAGATTAGGCCAGACTGGGCAGCCAAAGCACGATCCCCGGAAAGGCCACCAGCAGGGCGATGGTGATCGCATCGGCCACAAAGAACGGTGTGACCCCTTTGAACACGTCCTGCACGGACAGGTCATCGCGGACGCCTGCCACCACAAAGCAATTCAGGCCGATGGGGGGTGTGATCAAACAGAACTCTGCCATTTTCACCACCAATATCCCGAACCAGATCGCGCACATCGGGCCGGACATGCCAAAGGTGCTGTCGGCGGCACTGACCGCCTCACCGCCATTGAGCGCCATGACAGCCGGGTAGACCACCGGCAGGGTTAGCAGCAGCATCCCGATGGCATCCATGAACATGCCCAGCACCGCATAGGCCAGCAGGATGCAAACCAGTATCAGCATCGGCGACATCGTGAGCGAGGTGATCCAATCCGAAAAGGCGCTTGGCAGGTCGGCAAAGCCCAGAAAGCGGACATAGATCAGCACGCCCCAAATGATCGTGAAGATCATCACGCTTAGCTTGGCGGTTTCCAAGAGCGCGTCTTTCAGCTGCGGCCAGCGCATTCCCTGATAAAGCGCCATCA
Organism: Yoonia sp. R2331; assembly: GCF_041103235.1. NCBI lineage: Bacteria > Pseudomonadati > Pseudomonadota > Alphaproteobacteria > Rhodobacterales > Paracoccaceae > Cognatiyoonia > Cognatiyoonia denitrificans. Next base: position 166,579 of record NZ_JBGCUN010000003.1, read on the forward strand.
GGAAGACGACAAAGGCCCCAATCGCGCCGCCTTCGGTCGGGGTGCCCCAGGCATCACCGCCAAAGGGGTTGTAGACAAAACAGATGATCGTCACCACGACAAAGACGATGGGTAGCGCGGGCGGCAAGGATACAAAGCGTTCCTTCCACGTATAGCCCGAAACCGGCGGGCCAAAGCCCTTGATCGTCAGCGCCATGCCGATAATCAGTGCAGCATAGACCAACGCCGAGAATACACCGGGGATAAAGCCTGCCAGTAGCAGTTTGCCGACGTCCTGTTCCACGATGATCGCATAGATCACAAGGATCGCAGAGGGCGGGATCAGGGACGCCAGCGTGCCACCTGCGGCAACCACACCTGCGGCGAACTGCTTGTTATAGCCGATCTTCAGCATCTCGGGGATTGCGATGCGCGCAAAAACGGCAGAGGTGGCGACGGAGGCGCCAGAGACGGCGGCAAAGCCAGCGGTGGCAAAGACCGTGGACACCGCCAGCCCGCCCGGCACCCAGGCGATCCAGCGTTTCGCGGCCTCAAACAGCGCCTTGGTCAGGCCCGCGTAGTAGGCCAGATAGCCGATCAGGATGAAGGTCGGGATCAAGGACAGGGCTTGCGAGGAGACCTTGGAATGCGGCACCTGACCGGCGGTCTTGACCGCCACGCCCAGCGCCCAACCAAATTCGTCGATACCGTAATCTTTCTTGGCCCAGAAGATCCAGATCAGGCCAATCATGCCCGCAAGACCGGCGGCAAAGGCGACGCGCATGCCAAGGACGACCATGACCAGCAGACCGCCGGTGACCCAAAGGCCAATGTCGATGGGTTCCATCAGTCCTGCCCCTCAAGTTGTTCGGCTTCCATGCGAGCTTGCGTGGCGGCGTCGGCGACAAGCGGCACGGCAATCGCGCGGCCGGTGGCGATGGCCCGCAGGTAGGCCCAGACTTGCAGACACAGACGCAGGCACAGCACGCCAAAGGCAAGCGGGGCCATGAGCTTCGCGGGCCAGATCGGCAGGGCAATATCCATAGAGCTGTCGCGGCTCCACAAGGGTGCGGCGAAATCAAAGCTACGGGCGAAATGCGCCCATGATCCCCAAACCAGCAGCGCCATCAGAAGCAATACGGCGAGGGTGGTAATCAGTTCAACGATATAAAGTGTGCGACCGTGCAGACGGCCCACAAGAATGTCCATGCGGATATGCCCGCCTTCGCGCATGACATAGGAAATCCCCATGAAGGCAATAAGCGGCATGGCCTGTTCGATCCAATCGACATAGCCCGGCAGCGGGGCGTTGAACCCGTTGCGCCCGGTCACAGAAACCACAGCCAGCACCATCAGGGCAAAGACACTGATCCCACTGATCAGGGCAAAGGCCCGTTCAAGGCGCAGCAATTTCAGGTCGAGTTTGCTGAGCGTGCTGTCATCTGTCAGCACAAGTGATGCAGTCGCCATCGGTCTCCCCCCTTGCGATGTGCAATCTTCAAAAATTGGCCCCGCGCGATGCGCGCGCGGGGCCAAAGGGAGGTTACATGCTTTCGGCAATCATGCCGGTCACAAGATCATACAGCTCTTGCGCGGGCAGGCCTGCGGCAGTGTTCTGCTCGATCCAGGCAGCGGCAGCAGGTTCGGCTGCGGCCTCTTTGAAGGCCGCGATCTCTGCATCGGTGAAGGTCACAACTTCGATCCCGCGCTCTTCCAGCGCCGGGCCCCATGCGTCCATCGTGGCACCGTTGTAGTTGGCGACGTAATGTTCGAGCGATTCATCAATGGACCCCAGCAGCGCCTCGCGATGTTCATCGGACAGACCGTTCAGCGCGTCGGTGTTGGCCACAACCGGGCAGTTCACCGTGCCGGGGTTCAGGTTCGACGTCCACCATGTGGCGTTTTCGATGGTGCCAAAGGACATATGCGCGTGCGGTGCAAAAGCCACGGCCTTGACCACGCCGGAATCCATTGCCTGGCGCACCTCGCTGGCCGACATAGAGGTCGGGACAGCGCCTACGGTTTCCATCGCGGCACCAATCCCACCGGTCGCCCGCACGCTGAGCCCGGCAAATTCGTCCAGTGTTGACGGCGCTTCGCCGACGCCCACGATATTGTACTGCGGCAGCGGCGACGGCATCAGCAAGGTGGCATTCCAACGGGCCAGATCGGCCACGGTGGCGGGATGCTGATAGACGGCCATCGACAGCTCGATCTCTTGCTCAAGCGAGCTGACGCCAAGGAACGGCAGTTCCAGCACGGTGATCGAGGGGTTCTTATCGCGGTGATAGCCGGCACAGAATTGCGCCATCTCAAATGCACCGATGGAGATGCCATCAAGGTTCTCGCGGTTGTTGGACAAACCACCATAGCTGATGTTCAGGGTAAATTCACCGTCTGTCTTTTCGCTGACAAGTTCAGCCAGCTTTTCAACATGCTCGGTAAAGGCGCGCTGTTTGCCCCAGAGCGAGACGTTCCATTCCTCGGCCATCGCATCGCCTGCAAAGGCCGTCACAAGTGCTGCCGCAGCCGCACGGGTCATAAGCGTTTTCATATTCGATTTCCTCCCAGAATATGGTGAGACACATTAAACCGCAAAAACCGCGCGGAATGCATGAAGAAAAATGCGCAGGCTTTTGTGGCCGCCCTGCGGATTTCCGCAGGGCTACAGCAGCGCGTCCTTATCAAGGCCCAGTTTGACGATTTTCTCGTTCAAGGTGCGGCGTCCTATGCCCAGTTCGGCGGCGGCATCATCCATACGGCCCGCGTGGGTCTGGATCGCCTTGCCAATCATCTGCCGTTCAAACGCAGCTACCGCCTCGCGCAGGCCGGGGCGCGGGGCGGCGCTGGTATCCGCGCCAGACATCGCATCGCCCATCGTGCCAAAGCCTTGCCGCGCGGCCATCACCCGCCGTTCCGCCACATTGCGCAATTCGCGCACATTGCCGGGCCAGTGATGCGACATCAGCGCGGCCAAATCCGCCTCTGACAATTCAGGCGGGGGCATTTCGAACACCGCCGCGGCCTCGGCCAGGAAGCGGATCACAAGCAACGCCACATCATCCAGCCGAGCCTGCAAGGGCGGCAAGTGTAGTGCGAACCCTTCCAGACGGTACAGCAAATCGCGCCGCAACCGCCCTGCCGCCACAGCTTCGGCGGTGTCCTCGTTGGTGGCCGAAACCACGCGCAAATCAATGCGTTCCGGCGCGCCCTGCCCCGGTTCCAACACCTCTTTGGCTTCGATCAAGCGCAGCAGCATCGGCTGGATATCCGCAGGACAAGCGCAAATCTCATCCAGAAACAGGGTCCCGCCCGCCGCACTACGGGCCACCAGCGGCAATTGCTCGGGCCCGATCTGGGCCGCATTCACCGCGATGAATGGCCCGTCGCACCGGCCCGAGATGTCGTGCAAGGCGCGCGCCACAAGGTCTTTGCCCGTCCCGGTATCACCATGGATCAAAACAGAGGCGTCAGCGTCGGCCATCATTGCGATGTTGTCGCGCAGGCGGGCCATCACCTCGGTTTGGCCCAGCAGAACGCGATCCAACCCCGACAACTGTTGCAGCCGCTCTTTCAGGCGCTGATTGCTGTTGCGCATCTGATGCTGTTCGGCGGCATGCGACAGGATCAGAAGTAAGCGCTTGGGGTCATAAGGCTTTTCCACAAAGCTATAGGCGCCACGGTTCATCGCATCGACCGCCATCGGGATATCCCCATGTGCCGAGATCAGCACAATGGGCGGCGGCGCATCCAGCGATTGCAGCAGTTCCAGCCCGGTCATCTCTGGCATCCGCACGTCCGACAGGATCACATCCGGGCGAAACTGGGTGATCCAGCGCGCGGCATCGGTAGCGCGCGGCAAGTCCTTGGCGACCCAGCCCGCCGCTTCGATCAGGTCCACAAGCGAGGTGCGCATCATCCGGTCATCATCAATCACAAGCACACGAAAGGCCGTCATGGCGATGCCTCCCCGGTGTTGCGCGGCAAGGTGACCCGGAACAACGCGCCGCCCTGCGCGCGGTCGGATGCGGTGATCGTGCCGCCATGGTCTGACACGATCCCGGCTGAAATCGTCAGGCCCAGTCCCATGCCCCGCCCGCTTTCGCGCGTGGTGGCAAAGGGTTCGCGCAGGTCGTCAAATGACTGATCCCCCAGGCCATGGCCGCTGTCTGCGACGGAGAACCAGACGTCATCATCCGCCTGCCCCATCTCAATCGCGATGCGGCGTTCGGCAGCATCCTCCATCGCGTCCAACGCGTTACGCACGATATTTGTCATCACCTGTTCGATCCGCAGCGCGTTGGCCCAAAGCGTGACATCGGATGTCGGGCGCTGAAAGTCCACCGTCGCACCGGTATGTGCGATCGTGGGCTCCAGCAGATCCAGCGCATTGGTCATCGCCGCCGCAAGGTCGATCTTTTCGAACTTGTCCCGGCCTTTACGGGAAAAGAACTTTAGCTGCCGGGTGATGTCCTCCATCCGGGCCACAAGGCCCTGCATTTTGTCGTTCAGCGTACTAGGCCCGGAGGTCATTTCGGCCGCTGCCAACCGATTACGCATGGCCGCAATTGGTTGACCCAATTCGTGCGTGACCGATGACGCCAGTTGCCCCAAGGCTGCCAACCGCCCGGCGCGCTCCAATTCTGCTTGGGTCTTTTGCAGGTTCTGTTCCGCGGCGCGGCGTTCCTCGATCTCGACAGCAAGACGCGCGTTGGCGGACCGCAACAGCGCCTGATCCTCTTCCGACTTTTGCAAAGCTGCGCCGATGCTGCGCACCCGACGCACCTGCAACGCGATCAACCCCAGCACACCCATCAGCAGCACGAACCCCGCACTGAGCGAGGCGCGGGTAACGGCCTGATCGTCGGGCACAAAGAAATGCAGCGACCAGTCGTTGGGCAGATCACGGGTGCGCAGATACAGCAAATGCTTGCCACCCACATTGGCCGTTTGGGCCGTGATGTCGCGGGTCCAGTCCAGCGGGTCCAGCGGCTCCTGCCCAAACTGGCGGGATGCGATAATCCGGTCGCGCTGATCCGCTGTCAGCGGGTCCAGCACGCGGTAGCGCCACGCCGGATCAGAGGCCAGAAGTACCACACCATCGGCATTGGTCAGCATGATCCGCTCGCCCGAGGCTTGCCAGCTGTTTTGCAGCGCGGACAGATCCAGCTTGATCGCGATGACGCCCTCCGCCGCCGCGCGCGATTGCACCGCCAGTGCATAGAAATACCCCGGAATGCCGGTGGTGGCCCCGATGCCATAGAACTCGCCCAGTGCGCCATCGCGGGCCGCCTGAAAATACGGACGGAACGCATAGTTTTGCCCGACAAAGCTGTTGGCAGCCGCCGCGTTCGAGGCCGAGATCGTCAGCCCCGCATCGTCCATCAGATAGATCGCATCCAGCCCCGCACTTTGCGCAAAGCGTGCCAGTCGCCGGTCAAGCGCGGTGGTATCGCCGCCTTGCAGGGTGGCCGCAACAAACGGGTCTTGCGACAAAAGGAACGGCAGATGGGCAAAGTGGCGCAGCTCTGCCTCGACCGTGCTGCGATACAGCGTCAGGCGGGCGGCGGCTTGTTCACGGACCTGCGCGCTGAAATAGGTGTAGGACGCCCAATACACACCCAATGTGCAGGCGACCAGGATCGCAATCGGGACAAGGTTCAGGTGCCGCATAACGCCCGTGGTGCCCGGTGGATGGCGGAAAATCAACCGCCACGGCAGATCAGCGCGCGCCAAAGATCCGGTAGTACATCCAGTCAGGCATGAATTGCGACAGGCGGAAAAGCCACGAGAACACCATCGGGAACGACTTTTTGAAGGCGTCATCGTTCATGTGGTCAAAGACCTCGTTGGCGGCATCCTCGGGCGTCATGATGAACGGCATGTTGAAATCGTTCTTGTCGGTCAGCCGGGTCTTGATGAAGCCGGGATTGATCACCTGCACCTTGATCGGGTGGGTGCGCAGATCGGCCTGCATGGATTCCGCCAGCGCCATTAGCCCGGCCTTGGACGCGGAATAGCCAATCGCCCCCGGCAGCCCACGGAACCCCGAAAGTGAACCGGTCAGAACGATGTGCCCCGCACCCCGTTCGACCATCTGCGGGATGACCTCACCCACCACGCGAGATGCGCCAAGATAGTTGACCTGCGCCATCATCTCGGCCTTGTCGTTATCCCATTCTTGCGCCTTCATCGGCCAGTAGACGCCCGCCAGATAAACCACGCCGTCGATCTGGCCGACCTTCTCGGCGGCTGCGCGCACGCTGTCCATGTCGGCCACATCCACGGTCACACATGACGCAGTACCGGGGAGTTCTGCGACCAGTTCGGCCAGCCGGTCCTCTGACCGGGCGGAGACGATCAGCTCTGCCCCGGCGCGCGACATCACATGGGCCACAGCGCGGCCCAATCCTTCGCTTGCGCCGACCAGCCAGTAGCGCTTTCCTTGCCAGCTTTGCACGTTATTCGCCCGCCACGGCGCGCGCATGCGCCGGGCGCATGGTGGCGACAAGCTCGGCCACCTTGATCCCGAATTTGCGGAACTGGCTGCGGTTCATCACGGTGCCGTTCGACATCAGATACATCCAGTCTGTGGTATCCAGAACGTGACCGCCCGCCTCTTCGGCCAATTTGATCCGGTAATTCAGCAGCACCGCAGAGCCGTTTTGCTGGCCCGATCCCGCACCAATCACATCGGGCGCCTCAGCCTTGATGCGACCGTCATTGCCCAGCGTCAGGGTCCAGACCCGGTCTTGGACATTGCCGCTATCGTAATGAAACACCTCTTTCATGGTGCAGACATTGCCATCCCATTGCGCATCGAAATGCGCAACAAACCGTGACGTGACGCGGCCAAATGGACCATAAATGATACCTTCGCATTCAATCGGGCCCTGAAAGGTGTCGCGGATGTTGAAGGTAGGGCCATCGGCATAGTCGTTCGGTTTCTGCGCCCAGAAGGACACATAGCGGGACTTGGCGATTAGCCCGATCAAAACCAAGGCGGCCCCGATCAGAATTGCAGCGAGTGACATTATCTGTCCTCTAATTTGGTGGCGACCAGCAGGCCAATTGCCACGAGTTTCAAAAGGCATGGCACCCCTGCGTAAAGGAGCGTCAGCATTGTCAGCGCCGCCTGCGGGTTGGTCTCTGCCCCTGCGGCAAATCCGGCCTGTTCCAGCAGCGGCAAAAGCACCACAGCGGCAAAGGCCAGCGTCAGTTTGTTCACCAGCGACCAAAGCCCAAAACCCTGCCCACCGTTTGGAGAAACCTGCGCCATGCGTTTTGCAAACATGGCAGGGAGGAGGGTCAGGTCTGCTCCGATCGTTGCACCACTTAGTACGCAGACAATGCTGAACTGGATCAGGTCGCCTGTGCCCAATGTCAGCGTGTAGCCAAATGACAAGATCGCCAGCACCATCGCCGTCAGCAGCACCGGCTTGGGGCCAAAGCGCGCCGCAAGGCGCGACCAAAGCGGGGCGGACATGGCCGCAGCCAGAAAAAACAGCACCAATAAAGGGCCTTCCCAGCCAACCGCGCCCAAACGGTCATCGACGTAGAACAGGAACAGGGTGGAACTGACGGCCAGCGGTGTGGCGTTGAACAGCGCCAAGATCAGAAGGCGTTTGGCCAAGGGGTCGGACAAAATGTCGCGGATGCCCATAGGTGCCGATGACGTGCGCCCGGTCCACTCGGGCCACATATAAAGCGCGGCCAGGGCTGTCAGCGCGGCAAAGCCATAGGCAAAAATCGCGAAAGGGCTTTCGGTCATCCCCATCAACACAGTGGGCACAATCGCCGCGATGCAGACCCCCAAAAGCGCGCCGGTTTCCCGCCATGCCGCAAGCCGGACGTGGCCCGCGGGGTCCGGCCCCGCCTTCGCGATGCCTTGCGCGTAAAAGTTGATGGTCAGAAAGCTGAACGCACTGAATAGGCCTGTGACGGTGATGGCGAACCACCAGATCGCCGGGATCGGCGGGGCCACGGCAAATAGCCCGATCATCGAAATCGCCAGAAGTGCCACGCCACCAGTCACGGCGAGCGCTTTGCTCCGGTTCAGGCGTTCGCTGATCCAGCCCAGCACCGGGTCCTGCACCACATCAATCAGCCGCAGCACAAACAGCACCGCACCCAGTGCTGTCAGACTGACACCATAGGATTCAGCGTAATAGGCTGGCGCATAGATATAGATCGGCAGCCCTGCGGCGCTGATGATGGCGGCAAAGAGTGAATAGGCGGGCAGGCGGTCGCGCACGGCGCTCACCTTGTGACCTCTTCGCTGGGGGGTGTGGGCTGACTGCGGAAAGTCGCGCCCTTCCACCACAGCTTGATCGCTTGCCAATGGATCAGCGTCAGCACCCGGCGCGATCCAAACGGGCGGCGCAAGGCAGCGCGCAGGATACCGGTGTCGGTCAGCGGCGCACGTGGACCTTTGAGCGTGGCAATAACCCCGCCATTGCCGCGGCTATAGTCGATGATGATGTGAATATTCTGTTCCGAAATATCAAATCTGAACACATATCCGCCTTCAATCGGCTGAAACGGCGAAACATGCATGATTTTCTGCGCAGCGAGTGTTTCATCCTTCGTGATCGGGCGCAGGTCGTCATGGGCACACAGATAACTGTGGCGGTCACCAAAGGTATTGGTCACCTCTGCAATCACGCAGCGCAAGACGCCGTCATCGTCATGGCACAGCCAAAAGCTGACCGGGTTGAACACATGGCCCAGCAGACGCGGCTGCGCGAGCAATTCGATCCGCCCCGACAGGGTAATCTGATGCGCCTGCAAGATATCGCGCACCCAAGCCGCCCCCATGCCTTGCTTTGGCGCGCCACCGTGATCGCTGTCTTGCAGCGACATCAGCGCGGCACGGTTGCGGGCAAACAGCTTGGGCGTTTGCAAATCAGCTTCTGCGTCCAGCAGCACATAGTCTATGGAATAGCGAAAGGCGTTTTTCACCGCCCCGCGCCGACCGTGATAGGTCTCTCCATTGATGTGCTGTACAGTGCTCACTCTGCTGCCATCTCCAACCGTTCAACCGCATTCAGGGCATGGACCACGTCATAAGCAGACGACAGCCCGTCCTCGTGAAAGCCATTCTTCATCCACGCACCGCAGAACCATGTGCGGTTTGATCCGTTGATCGCTGCCGCGGTTTTCTGGGCTGCGAGTGCGGCCATATCATAAACCGGATGCCGCAGGGTGGCGGTGTCCCAGATCAGATCATCGCGAATGGGCCGCGTGGAATTGAGCGTCACCATATAGTCACCACCGCTGATCGACGGCTGCAGCGAATTCATCCAATAGGTCAGGTCGATCTGATCCGACTGCTTGCCGCGATCCTCAGTATAGATCCACGACGACCAGACCTGTCTTCGCTTGGGCATTACAGCGGTGTCGGAATGCAGGACAATGTCGTTGGGCTGATAGCGGATCGCGCCCAGCGTGGCCTTTTCCGATGGCGTCGGGTCAGACAACATCGCCAGCGTGTCGTCGGAATGGGTGGCAAAGATGATCTCGTCAAAGCTTTCCCAATCTCCGCCTGCCTTGACGTCAACGCCAAAGGGCGTGCGGCGCACGGTTTGGATCGGGATGCCAAGGCGGATATCAACGCCGCGCCGCGCCATGTCTGTGCCCAGACGGTTCACATATTCAATGCCGCCACCGGTCACGGTGTACCACTGGTGCTGACCATGCACGCCCAAAAGCGCGTGATTGTCGAAGAACCGCAGCAGCGCATAGGCCGGGAAATCCATGATCTGTTCCTTGGGGGTTGACCAGATCGCGCCAGAGAACGGCAAAAGATAGTGATCGCGAAAGAAATCCGATAGGCCCAGTTTCGCAAGCAACCCACCCACGGTCAGGCTTTCGTCCGCTGCAGCTGCCAGCCCGTGTTTGTTGAAATGCAAAAGGTCACGGACCAGTCGCAAAAACTTGGGGCTTAGCGCGTTCATCCGCTGCGCGAATAGCGCATCCAGCGAGGTCAGCGCATATTCAAAGCGGCCCCCGTCAAAGCTGGCGCCAAAGCTCATCGTGCTCTTCTCGACCGGCACATCAAGGTGGTCAAAAAGGGCGGTCAGTTTGGGGTAGTTGGCGTAGTTGAAGACGATAAACCCGGTGTCCACAGCCACGTCGCGGTTTGGCCCCGCCATACGAGTACGCGCATGGCCCCCCAGCCGGTTTGCCGCTTCGAACAGAACCACGCGGTGGTCTTTGGCCAGCAAATGTGCCGCCCCCATGCCGGATATGCCAGCCCCGATGACGGCCACCTTACGGGGGGCCGCAGTTGCAGTTTCAAATGGCATGGAAGGTCCTCGTCGCTTTGTCTTTGGTCTTAGTACGTCACGCGACGCGGGCCGGATGAGTTTCGGTCAATAAAACAGAAATTTCTGTGATCCGATACCCGCGGGCCTGCGTAGACAGATCATGTTGACGACAGTGGAAGACAGCACAAAACCGGATGCGGCGGTTGCGATGGGCCTGTATGGTCCTGATAAATCGCGCCCTTCCGGCGCTGTAAAGGCAGATCGGTTGAACACGACGGACACAAGCAAACGGATGATGTGGGTCGCCCATGTCGTGGCCATTCGTGACCAGCAGGACAAGGATGCCTTTGCCGAACTCTTTGCGCATTTTGCGCCACGGGTGAAGTCGTTCCTGATGAAGTCGGGCACTTCGCCTGACATGGCAGAGGAATGCGCACAGGACGTGATGGTGACACTGTGGCGCAAGGCGGCAATGTTTGACCCCGCCAAGGCCAGCGTCAGCACCTGGATTTTTACGATCGCGCGGAATCGTCGGATCGACATCCTGCGCAAAGAACGCCGCCCCGAACCCGAAGAGCTTCCTTGGGGCCCCGAAGCAGAGCCCGATCAGGAAGAGACCGTGGCGCTGCAACAAGAGACGCAAAAACTGGGCGCGGCCTTGGCCGAACTGCCCGAAAAACAGCGGACACTGATCGAAAAGGCCTATTTTGGTGACCTTTCTCACAGTGAAATCGCAGAACAGACAGGGTTGCCGCTTGGCACGATCAAATCCCGAATCCGGTTGGCGCTGGAACGCCTGCGCCACGTTATGAAGTGAATGAAACCATGACACAGATTAAACACCACCTGACCGACGCCCTGCTGATGGGCTATGCCGCTGGCACCCTGCCTGAGGCGTTCAACCTTGTCGTCGCCACGCACATCAGTATGTGCGACACCTGCCGCGCAGCGCTTGCCGAATTCGAGGCGGTGGGCGGCGAGGTGATGATGGCCACCGATGCCGCATCGCTGGCAGAGGACAGCCTGACCGCGACTCTCGACAAGATCGCCAATGCGCCCGCAGCGCCCAAGGTGCCGGCGCGCAAAAAGGGCATCTTTCCTTCACCGCTGCAAAGCTATGTGAACGGTGATCTGGACGCGGTGAAATGGCGCAAGATTGGCGGAGGCGTCAGTCAAGCTGTATTGCCGACCTCTGAAGGGGCCACCGTGCGCTTGCTGCACATTCCCGCGGGCACCGCCGTGCCGGACCACGGCCATCGCGGCACAGAGCTGACGCTGGTGTTGCAAGGCGCATTTGTGGATGAAACTGATCGCTTTGGCGCAGGTGACGTCGAGGTCGCAAACGAAGACCTGCATCACACCCCCGTGGCCGAGGCGGGCATGGATTGCATCTGTCTGGCGGCCACCGATGCGCCGCTAAAATTCAATGGGCTGATGCCCCGCATTTTTCAGCGTTTCGTCGGGATCTAGGTCCCCCTCACACACAGGCAAAACGCGCGAAAGCCCCGGACCGACGTCCGGGGCTTTTTGCTGTTTACAGGGCCTTAAGCGTGGGCGAGCGCGCGTGCCGCCTTAAAGGATACAAGCCGCCGGTTGGCGCTGTCCCACAAGTCCAGCTGGGCGCATTTGAAGCTTTCCAGCAGGGTCATGCGGCTGCAATCCACCAGCTCTTCATGATCGCGCAACACCTCGTTCAAACGATAGAACGGAATACGGCTATACAGATGATGCACATGGTGGATGCCGATATTGGCGGAAAACCAGCGCAGGATCAGTGGCAGGTCATAGTGTGAACTGCCGTGCAGCGCCGCTTCGTGCAACTGCCAATCGTCATGTTCGTCCCAATGGGTCTGCTCAAACTGGTGCTGCACATAGAACAGCCAGACGCCGATAGACGCCGCCACCAGCGATGACGGCAGCATGACCAGAAACAGCGCGGCCCAGCCGCCGAAATAGACGATCACCGACATGATCAACAGGATCGACGCATTGGTGCCCATCGCGGAAATCCAATAGCTGCGGCCCTGGTCCATGAACCCCTTGGGCACGCGGTTTTGCAGGAGGAAAATGTAGCTCGGCCCGATCCCGAACATCACAATCGGATGGCGGTAGGCGCGATACAGAAACCGGCCGAACCGGCTGCGCTGGTGATATTCCTCGACCGTCAGGGTCATGATGTCGCCAAGACCCCGGTGCGCCAGATCACCCGCATGGCTGTGATGGATCGCATGGGACCGGCGCCAGACATCGTAAGGCGTCAGCGTCAGGACACCAAGTGACCGCCCGACCCAATCGCTGACATTACGATTGTCAAAGAACGACCCGTGGCCGCAATCATGCTGAATGCAAAAGAGCCGCAGCAAAAAACCACCATTCACAACCGAGATCAGAAAGGCCCCAAGGTAGCTATAGTTTGCGACCCAACAGGCCAGCACCCAAAACGCCACAAATGGCACCAAGGAAATCGCAAGCTCAAACGAGCTGCGCAACGTGTTGGGTTCACGATATTTGGCGAGGACGCGGACCCAGTCGCGGGCCGTGTCGATGGCGGGCGTTGTTGTTTTTGTCATGTTTGCCGATTTACTGCTGCTGGCTTGCGATACAGCAAACAGGACGTTGTGCAAATGAACTTTTTCGCCAGATGCGAGAACGCCCTTGAACCTGGCGCTATTGCGTGCGGGTTTCCAGCCCCTGCCCCTGATCGGTCACACGGGTCACGGCCCAGTTGCTGATCGGGCTTTCATCGTCCCAGGCCAGCGGCACAAATTGGCCATTCTTCTTCATCCAGCCATCGCCACCGGGCGAAAGATAAAAGGTGCGACCGGCATAAGCACCTGTAACGACGGCGTAATCCGGCGTCATTTGCAAGGTTGCCGCGCGCCCATGGGTTGACCCCGCACAAACGGTGGCACCACCCCGACAAGGGGCAAGCGTGTAGCTGTGCAGCTCTCCGTGTTCCTCGGTCAGGATTGTCACAGGGCCGGTATCAAATGGTTGGTCGGAAAACGCATTGGCCCAGGCGCGCTGCACCTGAACCGGGTTTTGTTCAAACGTCAGCGGCTCACCCGGCGCGCAGGCGGTAAGGGCCAGAAGGGGCAAGGTCAGGGCAAGGCGCATGGGACACTCCGTTTGGCGATTGGTGTGATCCTGCCCTCAGGTGCCGGGGGGCGCAAGGGGCACCACCTTGTCGTCGGCATCGGGGGCAAGTTCCTCAAAGTCGAAATTTCCCAGCCGGTTTGCACGTTTGCCCGCCTTGCCTGCGGAAATTTTGATGTCCTCGACGTCCTTTGAGGCTTGCGCAAAATGCTTGTCCAAGTTGCCGACACGGGTGACCAAACGATCAACGTCCCCGCCCAATAGCGCCAATTCCTTGCGGATCGCCCCGGTCTGTTCCCGCATTCGCGCATCTTTTAGGATCGCGCGCATGGTGTTCAATGTCGCCATGCAGGTTGTGGGCGAGACGATCCAGACCCGCGCATCGAACCCTTCGCGCACGATGGCAGGCAAGCGCGCGTGAAGCTCTGCATAGACTGCTTCGCTGGGTAGAAACATGATCGCACCATCGGCGGTCTCACCTTCGATGATGTACTTCTCGGATATCGCCTTGATATGCACCCGCACCGCATTGCCCAGATCGCGCAGCGCGATCTTCTGCATCTCGGGCGTCTCGGCAGAGGCGAGCGCCTCGTAGGCCTCAAACGGGAATTTCGCGTCAATCACAATCGGCCCCGGCGGATTGGGCAGATGGATCAGACAATCCGCGCGCTTGCCGTTGGAAAGCGTCGCTTGCAGGGCATAAGCATCCGCTGGCAGCGCCTTGGACACAATATCGGTCAGTTGGATTTCGCCGAACATGCCGCGCCGCTGCTTGTTGGACAGGATGTCCTGCAAGGTCAGCACATCGCCTGACAGCTTTTCGATGTTCGATTGCGCCTTGTCGATGGTCGCCAGCCGTTCTTGCAATTCGGTCAGCTGCTTGGTCGATTTTTCGGACGACCCGGTCAGGGTCTCCTTCATCTTTTCCTGCATTTCCGACATCGCGCGCGCAGATTTCAGCGCGTTGTCGGCCAGCCGTTCGGCCACTTGCGCATTTACCTCGGCCAGCCGGGTCTCCATCGTCTGGATCACGCGCACCTGTGCCGTGGCCTGCGCGTCGCTGACTGTCTGAATGTTGCCCGCCAACTGGCTTTGGTTCGCGTTCAGCACCTGCACGTCGTCGCCCAGACGGCTGACTTGCGTGGCAACAAAATTGACGGCCTGCGCCGATTGCCCGGCGCGGCGGACTGCAAGGATCAGCAGGACCACGATCAGCGCCGCCAAGACGGCAGCGACGATGATCCCGATAACGGCCGGTTCGCTCAGGTCGATTGATTGTCCTGCGATTTCAATCATGTGCGCCCGAAAAGCCGTTCGATGTCGGTCATCTTGAGTTCAACATAAGTGGGCCGCCCGTGGTTGCACTGGCCGGAATTCGGCGTCGCCTCCATCTCGCGCAGCAGGGCGTTCATTTCCGGCGCAGACATGCGCCGCCCGGTGCGGACAGAGCCGTGGCAAGCCACCCGCGACAGGATGGCGTTCAGCTTGGATTCCAGCAGTTTGCTGTCACCCTGATCAGTCAGCTCATCCAGAATGTCGCGGATCAGAGCGGTGGCATTGACCTCGCCCAACAGGGCCGGGGTTTCGCGAACAGCGATCGCACCGCCACCAAAGGGTTCAATCGTCAGGCCAAGGCGCGCAAGGTCGGGGGCAATCGCCAGCAGTTGCGCGGCTTCATTGTCGGTCAGGTCGATGATCTCGGGGATCAACAGCGCCTGTGCTGCGACACCATTGGCGGCCATTTGCGCCTTGAGTTTCTCATAAACCAGCCGTTCGTGGGCGGCATGAGCATCGACAAGGATCATGCCAGAGGTGGTTTGAGCAAGGATATAGTTCTCGTGCAATTGCGCACGGGCAGCACCCAGCGGCAGCGCCTCTTCGGTTGCTTGCGCGCCCTCATCGGCAGGTGGTTCAACACGGGCCGAACGATGTTCGGCAAAGCCGGACTGGAAGGTCATGGATTGCGCGGTGAACCGGGGTGCGGGGCGGTCCATCTGGTAGACGCGCGGTTCTGCCGACGGGATCTGCATCGCGCCCAGGGTCGCATCTGCGACGGTGCTCGACGCGCGGTGACCCGCACTTGCCAGCATGTGCCGCAGACCCGAAACGATCAGCCCGCGCACGGTGCCGGGATCGCGAAACCGGACCTCTGATTTTGCCGGGTGGACGTTGACGTCGACCAGCGTGGCGTCACAGTCGATGAAAAGTGCCGCGACCGGGTGACGGTCGCGTGACAGCACATCCATATAGCCCGCACGCAGCGCCCCCAGCAGCATCTTGTCACGCACCGGACGGCCATTGACGAACAGGAATTGCGCCACTGCAGCGCCCCGGCTGTAGGTCGGCAGCGCCGCATAGCCAGTCAGGTGAAAGCCGTCACGCGTCGCGTCCAGCGGCACAGCATTATCGGCAAATTCACGGCCCAACACCGACCGCAAGCGCCCGTGCAGCGCATCAAACAGATCACCGGTCTGGGCATCGGCCCTGAAAACCGTGCGCTGATCCCCGCCTGAAGTATCGCGCAGGACAAAGGTGATAAACGGCTCTGCCATCGCAAGACGTTTGACCACATCCGTGATCGCCTGGTTTTCAGCCCGGTCAGAGCGGAGGAATTTCAACCGCGCAGGTGTCGCATAGAAAAGGTCACGCAGTTCCACCACGGTGCCCTTGTTCAGGGCTGCGGGTTTGACAGCACCGGGCTGCCCGCCCGCCACGCTGATCGTGGCGGCATCCGCGCCTGCACGGCTGGTGATGGTCAGACGCCCGACCGCACCCAGCGACGGCAGCGCCTCGCCCCGGAACCCAAACGAATGAATGTTGAGCAGATCGGTGCCGTCGATCTTGCTGGTCGCATGACGCGACAGCGCCAGTGGCAGGTCACCGGGTGCAATGCCGCAGCCGTCGTCAGTGACACGGATCAAGGTCTTGCCGCCATCAGCGATCACCACCTCGATCCGGGTGGCCCCGGCGTCGATGCTGTTTTCCACCAACTCTTTGACTGCAGAGGCAGGGCGTTCCACGACCTCGCCCGCCGCGATCCGATTGATGGCGGCGTCATCCAGCTGCCGGATCACCGGCGCGGGCTTTATCTGGGGGTCAGCGACAGACATGCCACAATTTGTAGCATGATTGCAGGCGATTCTACGAGGGGAAAACCGACAGCCAGCAGCGGCTATTGCGCCACGCGATAGGCCACCAGACAATACCGTTGTCCGTTGTCACAGCGGACCAATCGGCCCTTTGGCGTGGTCAGGCGTTCGGCAAGGCTGGTCGGTTGAAAAACCGTTAGGGCCTGCGGGTCCAGCCCGCGCGGCCTGATCCGATCCAACCCGTCCGCCTGCTGCCCCAACAGCGGCATCAGCAGCCCCGCCAGTCCGCGTTTTTGCGAATACCGCCGCACCGGCATCTGATGCGGCGTAGCCGCAGCAGGGTCGTCAAACGTCAGATCCGCCGCCGCCACACGCGGGCCAAACGACAGCCAGAAGACAACAACCAAAGCACTCAGAACGAACCATCCAAGATCACGCATCACATGCTCCTGTCGGCCCCCCGCCGCCTGCGAGGGTTGAGCATCATGATGAACGAAAGGTTAAACCTGCCCCGGTGTTACAGTGCCGACAGATTTCGTGATTTTATTTAATGTTAACAAAGCGCCGTTAAGGGTTTCTTTAACTGTATGAATGTCGCGCTACATCTGCGCGCCCCCACATTTGCATTTCACGTTCAATCGTGCGTAAGCTATGACTTACATATATTTGGGGGAAACGATGCGCATTTTGATCGTCGGCGGCACGGGGTTTCTGGGGGCCGCAACGGCCACGGCGGCGGTGAACGCAGGCCATGACACCACCGTCCTGACCCGAACCGGCCCAGTGGTGACCGGGGCGACGGCGCTGGTCGCGGACCGGATGGCCCTGCCTGATCTGCAGGGTCAGTTTGATGCGGTGATCGACACCTGTGCCTATGGGCCGGATCACGTGGCGGCCTTGCATGATGCGCTGGGGTCAGTGGGCCAATATATCCTCGTCTCGTCCATTTCGGCCTACGATGATTTGTCGCAACCGAACGCGGATGAGGCAGCACCCGCCAGCCCCGCAACACCGCAGCAAATCGCGGCCTATCCGGTCAGGGAACACGGCGCCGATGCAATGGCCTATGGGTCCGCCTATGGTCCGCTCAAACGCAGTTGCGAGCTGCGCGCGCTGGACTGGGTGCCGGGGGCCGCGCTGATCCGACTGGGGCTGATCGTCGGGCCAGGTGACAAGACGGACCGTTTCACTTGGTGGCTGCGGCGGATTGATCAGGGCGGACAGGTGCCTGTGCCAATGGACCAGAAGGTGCAATTGATTGATGTGGCTGACGCCGGGCGCTTTCTGGTGCATATGGCAGAAACCGGTCAGGGCGGCGTGCTGAACCTGACTGGCGAGGCATCCGCGCTGACAGATATGCTGGCAAAAGCGGTGGCCGTTGCAGGCGCAAAGACGGTTCTGGCGCCGCGTGACATTGCGGAATTCGCCAAGGCAGAGGTAGCATTCTGGACCGACCTGCCGATGGTCGTGCCACCCGATGGCAAAGCCGCCGGGATGCTGGACGTGTCCACAGCCCGCGCGCGCAAGGCCGGGCTGGTCACGCGGCCCCTGGCGCAAACCATCGCCGACACGCTTGCGTGGGATCGCGGGCGGCGCGATGTGCCGCTGACCTGCGGGCTGTCAGCGGCGCAAGAGGCGCGTATTTTGAACGGTTAGAAGGGCAGATTGCCCATCCTAAAGGCCCTCGGGTTGCCCGACGACCACAAAGTGCAGGTTGTCGGGCTGCAACAAATAGGCCGCCACGCGGTTCACATCTTCAAGCGTCACGGCATTCAAAATGTCATTGCGGTTGATCACATAATCCGGCGGCAGACCGGTCAGCTGCATCCCGACAAGGATGCCCGCGATATCCGCATTGCCGTCAAACCGCAGCGGATAGGCACCGGTCAGATAGGTCTTCATCGCGTCCAGCTCGTCCTGTGTCACACCGTTCTCGGCAAAGTCGCGCCAGACCTCGCGTGTCACTTCAATCGCTTGCGCAATGGTCCCGTTGGACGATGCAACCTGACCGATGACCATTTCGGCATGAAATTTCGGCACCAGATAGCTGCGGATGCCGTAGGTCAGCCCGCGCTTTTCCCGGACCTCCATCATCAGGCGTGACTCAAAGCCCGATCCGCCCAACAGCTCGTTCAAGATATAGGCAGCCATATAATCGGGGTCGTCACGCTCAATCCCTGTGTGCCCGAACAGGGCAACGGATTGCGGCGTTTCGTAGTCGATGATTGTGGTTCCACCGACAAGACCAAAGTCGATGTCGTCAGGCAGGGGCGGCCCTGAAGCGGGCAGATCACCCAAAAGCGCGTCCAGAAGCGGGCCAAGCTCTTCGGCTGTAATATCCCCCACTGCACCCACATAGATCCGGTCACGGGTCAGGGCATTGCGGTGCGCGGTGATGATGTCCTCGCGGGTCAGGGCAGTCACGCTTTCCACTGTGCCATCCATCACAGAACCGTAGGGATGGTCAGGGAATGCCGCTGCATTAAACGCGTCAGAGGCAATGGTATTGGGGTCTTTTGCATCACTTGCCAGCCCCGACAACACCTGCCCGCGCACCCGGTCAATGGCGTCCTGATCAAAGCGCGGGTTGACTAAGGCCTCGCGCAGAAGCGCCAGCGCCTCGTCCCGGTTTTCGGTCAGGAACTCGGCCGAGATCGAGGTCAGATCATCGCCCGCCCGGAACCGGAAAGATGCCGCCAATTCTTCGCGCCGGGTCTGAAAGGCCTGCGCATTCATATCGCCTGCGCCTTCTTCGATCAGGGCCATCATCAGGTTGGTGGCCCCGCGCTTGCCCGGTTCATCCAGTGACGCCCCACCGCGAATACGGATTTCGAGCGCTGTGAACGGGATCGAAGGTTCTTCGACCAGCCAAGCGTCGATCCCACCGGGCGAGGTGATTTCCTTGATCTCAACTGCGGCAAGTGCAGCAGAGGCGGCAAAAGCAACCCAAAGGGTCAGGGCAAAGCGGATCATTTCGCGTCCTCCCGGCTTGCGACAACCCAGCCGGTGACGGCCTGATCAAGGTTGAGCACTTCGGCGGCGACCGCCTTGATATCGTCTTCTGTCACAGCTTGCAGGATGTCGGGCCAGGCCTGCACATCCGCGACCGTCAGCCCTTGGGTCAAAGCCGCGCCATAGCGTCGGGCAAGGCCTTGGACGTTGTCTTTGGCGTAAATCTCGGACGCACGCAGCTGACTGCGGATGCGGTCCATGTCTGCGGGGTCAATCGGGTTTGCCATGAAGTCCGCGATGACCTGATCCATCGCGGCCTCGGCCTCTGACAGGGTCACACCGGGCACGGGCACCACTGTGACGCCAAAGCTGGTGTCATCCAGCGCGTTGCCAGAATAGCCCGCGTTGGAATAGATCACGGTCTGGGTGTCGAACTGCAGCGCCTTGCCAAAGGCAGACGTGAAAGACGACCCCCCCAGCAACTCTGACAGATAGACCAGTGCTGCGGCCTTTTCCTGCGCACCGCTGTCGCGTTCCGGGGCAAGGTAGCTGCGGGTCAAGTAAGGTTGGCTGACACGGGGATCGACATAGGTGATCCGGCGTTCGGCGCGTTGCGGGGGCTCCTCAGGGCGGACACGTTCAGGCAGGTCGGGTTCCGCCGGGATCACGCCATAATACTCCTCGGCCAGTGCCAGCACTTCGGCGGGTTCCACGTCGCCTGCGACCACAAGGATCGCGTTGTTGGGGCTGTAGTAGAGGTCATAGAAATCCAGCGCGTCTTGCAGCGACAGGTCTTCCATCTCGTGCTTCCAGCCGATGATCGGCACGCCATAGCGGTGGTTTTGATATAGTGCCGCGCGGAACTGCTCCTGCGCCAAAGCACCGGGGTTGTTTTCGGTGCGCTGATTGCGTTCTTCCAGCACGACCATACGTTCCGTCTCAATGTCTTCGGCACTGATGCGCAGGTTGTTCATCCGGTCGGCTTCCATCTGCATCATCAGCGGCAGACGATCCGCTGCGACGCGTTGGAAATAGGCGGTGTAGTCATAGCTGGTAAAGGCATTGTCGCTGCCGCCGTTGGCCGCGACAGTGGCCGAAAACTCGCCCGGTGCGAGCGTATCGGTGCCTTTGAACAGCAGGTGTTCAAGGTAATGCGCCACACCTGAAGCGCCGACGGGTTCATCCGCTGATCCGACCTTGTACCAGACCATATGCACCACCACCGGCGCGCGGTGGTCTTCGATCACAACGACATCCATGCCGTTATCAAGGGTGTAGGTTGTGACCTCTTCCGCCTGAACCGTGAGTGGTGTCATGAATAGCAGGCAGGCAGCAAACGCTTGGCGGAGCATGGGGGACCTTTCGCGGTGTTATGCGCGTCAACCTACGTCACAATCCGCTGCGGGCAAGGCCTACCTACAGGTTTGTGACGCGGCGTGTGAAACGCCGCGCCACACACGTTCCGGATTACTAAGGCAAAAGCCGTTGCCCGTGCGGGTTGTCAATCACCATCAACCAGGCCCCGTCTGCCTGCCGCAGCAGCACCGCCACTGACAGGCCGCTCTCGGAAATGGCCGGACCGTCTGGCACTTGTCCGGTCATTGTCCAGGGTGTGATGTGCAGCGCCGTATCGCCGCTGATGATCACTTCGTGTTCCCCAAAGGTGAATTTGGGATCAATGCCAAAGACCTCGGTGAACCGTGCCTTGATCGTGGCGGCATCGGCAATCGGCGCGCCAGGGTCAAAGACGACGGTCGCGCCTTTCGCATAAGTCGCCATGATCCCGTCCAGATTGCGGGCCTCAAAGGCAGTGGTCATGGCAGTGATGGTGGACAGGGCGTTGGTTTGGTCAGGTGTCATATTGGGTCCTTCTTCTGACAGGGTTGGGGTTGGCAACAAGGCACACGCCAAGAGCCATGAGAAACGCAGTTTCATGGGATATCCTTTGGTTTGGGGTGGGGTTTGGGGTGTGGCCGCCTATGTCGGCGGGTCAAGGATGCGCAGCACGCGTGCTGCCAGCGTGGCCGGGGTGCGCAGTGTTCCGGTGGCGGTCTGCAGCTTGGCGGCTTGCAGCGCACCGGCCAAGGCCTGCGCCTGCCCGCGCACCGCGGCAAAGTCAGGTGCATCGTCCGGGGCCAATAGCTGCGCGCCGTCAATGCGCCCGGCGGCAAGAGCGGCGGGTACCCGGCGCGGGCAGCGGCAAGGGGCCGCGTCGTTTGCCAGCCCGCAACTGCGCGCGGTAAAGTCTGTTACGGCTGCGCGTGCGCGGGTCAGCCGCTGGCGATAGTTTGCCTTGGTGATGCCCAGCACGGCGGCAGATTCGGTCTGGTCCAATTCCAGCACATCACCCAGCACATAGGCCGCGCGCAACGGCGGGTTCAGGCACAGCAGCATTGCCATCGTGCAGGCAATCCGCACTTCGGTGACCAACACATGATCCTCTGCCGGGGCGGCGGTGTCATCGACAAGCCCCTGCATCAAATCCTCTGCAAACAGATCAAACGTCAGGCCGGGATCGCGGGCGCGGACTTTCTGCGCCGTCAAAAGGTAATTGGTACCGACGCGGTAAACCCAGGTCTCAAACCGGCTTTGCCCTTCAAAGGTCGACAGCTTGGTGACCACGCGGATCAAGATCTCTTGCGCGGCATCGCGGGCCGCTTCGGGGTCCGCCAGCATCCGCAGGGCAAGGTGATAAACGCGCGGGGTAATCTGCCGGACCACCGCATCCAGTGCGGTGGCTTCGCCGGTTTTGGCGCGCGCGACAAGTGCGGACAGGTCGTTGGGGTCGGTCATGCTGCATCCTTGGTGTCTATGTCAGGTTAGACAACCGGCAGCAGCGATGTGTGACAGATTATTTTGGCGCGGCTTACTGCGGCGGGGCCGTGGGCGTGGCGACGCCCAGATTGCGGAACTGGATCAGCGTTGCATAAGCATCAAGCGCCTGATTGGCATAGGCCTTGAAATAGCGGTCGCCGCCAAAGGGGTTCAAGGCGCTCAGCCGGGTTTTGCCAGCCCGAAAGGCCGCGTCTTCGCTGGCAAGTGTCTGGCGGATGTTCGCGGTCACCCCATTACGCCCGGCGTGGGCCACAAGGGCCGCATCATTGCTGGGAATACCACCGGCAAAGGCGGCTGCAGGGTTGCCGCCAAGTGCTGCAATCGCCTCGCCTTTGGGGTTGGCGTCTACCGGATTGGTACCACCCGGCGTGGGCGGTGGCAGAACAGACAGGTTTTCAGGGATTGTCAGCGGGGCCACGGGCAGCACGCTGAACTCATCAGGACCATCGGTGCCGGTGCTCAGGTCTCGCAAACCGCCGCCTCCCGCACAGGCGGATAGGCCCAGAACAGCCACACTGGCCAAAACAAACGTGCGCATCGTGATCCCTTTGGTCTTTGTTGCGGGCATGGATAACCGATTGCAAAGGCCGCGTCACGCCTTGAAAAGACGCAAGGATTTGCAATTGGCGCGCGGGCCAAGCAACGCCCCAACCGGACCATAGGCGCTTTGACGGGCGCCCCGCGCGTCAGGACAGCCCAACATCATAGGCGCAAATGTCATGGTACTGCAGCGTTACAGCCCCCCGATCCAGCGTGACGACGCCCATCGCCGGGGCCTCTGCTGCGGGGACAAAGCTGTCCCAATCCCACGCGGGCTGTGGGGGCGGGGCCTGATATAGAACCGACCGCATCGTCGCAAAAGGGATTCCGCGCACCACGCCTGTGATAGGCCGGTGCACATGACCGATCATCAGGTGGCGCAAGTTTCCGAACCCCGCGATGGCGTCCAGAAATGCCGCGCCCCCGGCCAGCCGGTCCTGATCCTGCATCGGCAGGCCCAGCGGCATCGGCGGGTGGTGCATGAACAAAACCGTGGGCGCGCCCTGCTTTAACACGTCCGTCAGCCAACCCAGCCGGGCGGCGCAAAACGCACCGCTGTCAGCGCGCGGGTCAAGCGTATCAAGGCAGGCGATTACACCATCCGGGGTATCAATGCGGTACTGCACAAAACCGTCCAGCCCCGCAGGCACATGCATATTTGCCGCCAGCCGCGCCCGGTCGTCGTGGTTGCCGACCATCGGCAGCACCGGCACCGTCAACCGCCCAAGCTGCGCGGCCAGTGCGGCATAATCCGCATCGGTGCCACGGTTCACCATGTCGCCCGAAATCACGCAATAGGCCGCGTCGGCATGATGCGCATTGATCCGGTCAATCGCTGCATCCAGCCGCACGCGCGGGTCATGGCCCAGCACATCGCCAGTTGCGGTAAAGTGTAAGTCAGACAACCAGATCAGCCTGTTCGGCATCAGCCCTTGGCCCGCGACTTGCGCGGTTTCTTGGCGCTGCCATCGGGCAAAAGCGCCAGTCCGATGGCGCCCACAAAGATCGCCACATCCGCCACGTTAAAGGCATAGGGGTTCTGGAAACCGCAGCACGACATGTTCAGAAAGTCGGCCACTGCACCGTAAATGATCCGGTCCAGCACATTGCCCAGCGCCCCACCAACCAACACGCCGCCTGCGATATAGCCCCATTTGGTCGCCCCCGACCGCCACAGCCAGATCACCACAGCGGCAGAGATCACCAGCGCCACGGCCACCAGCACCCAACGCATATCCAGCCCCGCGCCGATGCCAAAATTCACGCCCCGGTTCCACGCCATGCGCAGCACAAGGAAGGGCGGAAAGACCTTTTCTTCGGGCGCATAAGGCAACACACCATCACTGGGACGCAACTGGGCCCAACTGAACCCAAATACCCCCAACAACACTGTAAGCTTCGTGACCTGGTCAAGGACCAGAACCCAAGTGGCTGTCCAGAAAAGAAGGCGCATGCGGTGTTCCTGCAACGATCAAGGGCCGCCCCTGACAACGGGGGCTTGGCCATTACCTTAGTGCTTAAAGTGGCGCATACCAGTCAGAACCATCGCGATGCCGGCCTCGTCTGCGGCGGCGATCACCTCGTCATCGCGCATTGACCCACCGGGCTGGATCACGCAGGTGGCACCGGCAGCGGCAGCCTCCATCAGGCCATCGGCAAAGGGGAAAAAGGCGTCGGATGCCACGGCAGAGCCTTTGGTCAGCGCCTCGGGCAGGCCCAGCGCCTCGGCCATACGCTCTGCCTTTTTGGCGGCGATCAGGGCACTATCTAGGCGGCTCATCTGGCCTGCACCCACGCCCACCGTCGCCCCGTCCTTGACGTAGACAATTGCGTTGGATTTGACGTGCTTGCCGACTTTCCACGCGAATTTGAGGTCTGCCATCTGCGCATCGGTCGGTTTCACCTTGGTCACCACGCGCAGATCGTCATCAGCCACATGACCTGTGTCCTTGTCCTGCACCAGCATCCCGCCCGCGACCTGACGATAGGTTAGCATCGGCGCGCGCGGATCAGGCAGCGCGTCAGTGGTCAGCAGGCGCAGGTTCTTTTTTGCCGCAAACACGGCCTTGGCCGCGTCAGACGCACCGGGGGCAATCACCACCTCGGTAAAAATCTCGACGATGGCCTTGGCTGTGTCCTCGTCCAGTGGCTGATTCAGCGCCACAATGCCGCCAAAGGCGGATGTCCGGTCGCAGTCAAACGCCTTCTGGTAGGCCTCCAGCAAGGTCGCCCCCTGTGCCACGCCGCAAGGGTTGGCGTGTTTGATGATCGCCACCGCCGGGCCGTCCTGAAATTCAGCGACCAATTCAAAGGCCGCATCGGTGTCGTTGATGTTGTTATAGGACAGCTCCTTGCCCTGATGCTGCGTGGCGGTCGCCACACCCGGACGGCCAGAGCCATCGGTATAGAACGCCGCCTGCTGGTGCGGGTTTTCGCCGTAACGCATGGTCTGCCGATGCTCACCGGCAAAGGACCGGCGGCGCGGCTCTGCCAGATCGGTGGCCCCTGCCATCCATGTGCTGACGGCTGTGTCATAGGCCGCCGTGCGACCATAAGCCGTCTGCGCAAGCCGCTGCCGGAACGCCAGCGTTGTCTGACCGCCATTGGCGTCCAATTCCGCCAGCAGTTCAGCGTAATCAGCCACATCCGTCACCACGTTCACAAACGTATGGTTTTTGGCTGCAGAGCGGATCATCGCAGGGCCGCCGATGTCGATGTTTTCGATGCAGGTGGCGAAATCAGCGCCCTTCGCCACGGTCGCCTCAAACGGGTAAAGGTTCACCACCAGCAGGTCGATGCCGCCGATGCCGTGCTCTTCCATCGCCGCGACATGGCCCACGTTATCGCGCACGGCAAGCAGGCCGCCATGCACCACCGGATGCAGCGTCTTGACCCGGCCATCCATCATCTCGGGAAAGCCTGTGACCTCTGCCACGTCTTTGACATCGAGCCCCTCATCGCGCATCTGCTGCGCCGATCCGCCGGTGGACAGCAGTTCCACCCCGTGGCCTGCCAGCGCGCGCGCCAGGTCAATCATGCCGGTCTTGTCGGATACGGAAATCAGTGCGCGGCGCACAGGGTATAGGTCGGTCATCAAGGGTCCCCAGGGTTTAGTCGTCCAAGCCGCCGGGTGCAGGGGCAAGGTCACGGACCACATCAGGCGTGTCCTGCGCCTTGCTCAACGTCCAGCGCACGCGGGTCGCATAGGCCATTGCGGCCCCGGATAAAACCACCTGTTGCGCGTGTCGGGGCTTTATTCGCCCGTTTTCCAGATAAACCGAAGGCTCAAGCGACAATTCAGCGACGCCATCGTGCCGAAACACCCAGATTTCACCCGATTTCAGCGCCAGCGACACCGCCGCACCGCCCAAATCAACCGAGGCTTCGACATCGGGGTGCAGATGGAACCGGATCGCATAGGGCACGCCTTGCAGCGCGGTCATGTCCAGCGCGCGGTCAAAGCGGGCCTTGTCACTGTCATCGAGCGTGGTGATCAAATCCTCACCCACCAACCCGCGCCCGTGGGTCGCCAGATCAAGGATGCGGGCATGGGTCAGCCCATGGGTCGGTTGAAACCCGTTGTGCGACAGCTCTAGCCGCTTGCCATCATCCAGTTGCGACACTTCGCATTGCACCAGCTCTGGCGTATCGACCAGCATTTCCTGTTGCCCTTGCCCCAACCGCGCAGGCGCGCCCAGACGGGACGAGGAATAGCCCGCCAGCCCCAGCGTCGAATGGCTGGGCGTCGCCCGGCCTGCGCGCCGCCAATCGGGGCCAAAACTGGCACCGGACCCGCAATTGACGATCAGCGGGCGGCGGCCTGATGTCAGCTCGAACGCCAGCGTCGACGCATGAGCATTGACCGACGGGTCGCCCGTAGGCGGCGGGCTGGCGTCCACAATCAGCGATGTGCGCCCGGCACTGGCCCGGACATATCCCATATGCAGCCCTTCACCCGGCTGCGTGCGCACTGCACAGGTCGCAAGTGCCGTATCCAGCCGCCCATCAATGCCGCGCCCACCGCCATGAAACCGCGCCAGTCCGCCATCCGCATGGCGCAGGGCGCGCAGGGTCGGCGCCACGCGGGCAATCGCATCCGTCAAAGGCGCGGGCGGGGTCTGGCCCGATTCCCCAATCGCCTGCACCGCCCAATTGAGCAGCGTGAAAACTTCCAGCAGTTCTTCGGGGTTGCGTGTCGGGATGCCGCCTTGCGCATTGATCTGGCGGTCGCAATCCTCGGCCAGTGCGGAAATCGCAGGGCCCACATGTTTTTCCATGCCTTCCAGCGACAGACCCGCATAGATCATGCCGGTCAGCGCCTCGAACCGGGGCAGACCCGCGCGCGCGGTACGCCAGCGTTTCGACAGGAACAGCGTCTGCCGCCCCAAACTGCGGAAAAAGCGCTGGCTTGCGTCCTTTTCCACACCGCGCAGCAGGAAAATCCCGTGGTTGATCCAGCGGATCAGGCGGCGGCCCGTCAGGTCAGGCGTCCAGCCCGGACCGGTGCCATTGCCATACCGCGTGATCCAGTCCTGCACCCAGGCCTGCGCCTTTTCGCGGGCGCGGCTGTCGCCCACGGCGGCCAGATCATCCAACCAGGCACAACCTTGGGTTTCCGAGGTGACCAACCCGTCACCATTCACATCCCAGACCGACCCGTCCTTGGTTTCGGTCAGCGTGCCTGCAAACAGCAGGTTTCCGGCGACAAGTTGCCGACCGCGCGCAAAATGGCCGATGGTGCGTGGTTCGGGTGCGGTGACAAAGGCCGTCGCGGGTTTGGCACGCGCCGCGCGGCGCGCGGCAACGCGATGCATGAAAGCCGTGCGTCGCGCACGCCATGTCTGCGGTTCGGCCAAATCTGCTGCCTCGGCTTGCGGCGTTACGCCGTCTTGTTTGCAAAAGGTTAACGCAGTGCAAGATTCGTGTCACGCCGGTTTGGTCAAAACCGCCATATAAAATCCGTCCATTCCGCCCAAATCGGCCCAAAAATCTGGCCGCAGGCGCAATCCACCCTCCGGCGTGATCCACGCCGGATCGAGGCCGGGACGCGCCAAAGCAGCGCGATCCACGGTCAGATCATGGCGGGCAAGCGCCTCTTCCACCTGCACCTCGCCCTCATCCGGGAGAAGCGAGCAGGTGCAGAACACCAGCCGCCCGCCGGGCCGTAGCAAGCCTAGCGCATGGTCAATCATTGCGCTCTGTTGGTCGATCAGCATCGCGAATTCCGCCCCATCCTTGGCGTGCGGCAAATCGGGATGGCGGCGGATCGTGCCGGTGGCCGAACAGGGCGCATCCAGCAGGACAGCGTCCCACTGGCCCGTGACGTCAAAGGCATCACTCACCGCTGTGTCCGCTGTCAGCTTGGTCCGGGTCAGGTTTTCAGCCACCCGCGCCATCCGACCCGCTGAGGCATCGACCGCTGTCACCTGCGCCCCCGCTGCGGCCAGTTGCAAGGTCTTGCCCCCCGGTGCCGCACAGAGGTCCAGCACCCGCAGGCCCGTGACGTCACCCAGCAAGGTCACCGGGATCGCGGCTGCGGCATCCTGCACCCACCAGTCGCCCGTGTCATATCCCGGCAAGGTCGACACCTGCCCGGCATTGGCCAGCCGCACCGTGCCCGTAGGCAGCACTGTACCACCGGTGGCTGCGGCGACGGTTGCGGGGTCCTTGGCTGTCAGATCAAGCGGCGCGCCTGCAAAATGCGCCTTTTCCATCGCCGCCATCGCCTTGCGACCCCAGGCGGCGACCAACGGCTGGCGCAGCCAGGGCGGCATGATCGGCACCGGGGCGGCGTCCCATGCCGCGGCCGTGACTTTGCGCAGGACGGCATTCACCAACCCTTTGAGGCTGCTCGTGCGCTTGTTGCGCGCCACGATTTCCACGTAAGCATTGACCACACCATGCGCAGCCTCACCCTGCCCGATCTCGGCCACGCCAAGGCGCAGGGCGTTGCGCACGAAAATGGGCGGGTTCTTCTTCAGATGCGGCTTCAGCAACCGATCCGCACGGTCCAGCCCGCGCAGCGCCTCGGTCGCCAACCGCTGCGCACGGGCACGGTCAGCGGCGTCCAGCCGGTCCAACGCGCCACCGCCGATCAATTCGGACATCAATCGCCCCTCGGTGGTGATCTGCTGCAGCAGGGCATGTGCCGCGCGGCGCGGGGCGAGGCCGGATGTGTCGGGCTTGTCTGTCATGCGTTGCGGCGTATATCACTGCATCATGACCGACAAGCCAACAGATTTGCCCCCCGCTGCCCGCCGTGCGCTGGCCGAGGCCGAAGAGCGCCGCCGCCGCGCGGCAAGCGATGAGGCAGCACCCAAGGAATACGGTGGCCGTGACGGCCCTGAACCCGTCCGCTACGGCGATTGGGAAAAAAAGGGCATCGCGGTTGACTTCTAAACCGGTCGCGCGCCGCCTGACGCTGGATGATCAGCCCGGCATCATGCGGCTCTACAGCCACTTGATCACGAACGAGGCCTTTCCGACCGGCGACGCAGCAACCGGTCTGCTCGCCGCGATCCTCGATCACCCCGGCACATCACTTTTTGGGGCCGAAGCCGGCGGTCAGTTGCGTGCCATGTGCACGATCCACATTCTGCCCAATATCACCCGCACAGCACGCCCCTACGCCCTGATCGAGAATGTTGTCAGCGACGCGGGCCATCGCGGTCAGGGCTTTGCCCGCGCCGCAATGCAAGCCGCAATCGCCGCAGCGTGGGACGCCGATTGCTACAAGGTCATGCTGCTCAGCGGGTCATCTGACGGACACGGCTTCTATCCCAAACTCGGCTTTGACGGCGACGCCAAGCGCGGCTTTATCCTGCGCGCGCCCTAGCGCAGCCGGAATGACGCGCTGTCTCCGGCACCCTGATCGGTGGTGAACCGCATCTCGTTGCCCGCGACCTCGACCAACTGACAGTTATAGGGGATCGGGTCGCCGCCCCAAGCCATCTCGCGGCAGAAAAAGCCGCCCTGCCAGGACCAGGTGCCTGTCACGTCCCAGCCCATTGCAGACCCCGCGATCTGCCCCGATGGGGCCACGTCAAGCGACAGGTTATACAGCCGGTTGGTCAGGCTGCGGTCCGCAATCAGGGCCAGAAACTCGGACTGATCTGTCACGGGGCGATAATCTTGCGCCTCCGCAGGTAGGGCAAGGCCAACGGTGATGGCCGCAATGGTCAGCGCAGTTTTCATGATGTCCTCCGGCGTCAGTGTCTTTCTCAAGATACGGCGCAACCGGCGGATCGGTTCAGTTTTGGTGCGAAAGCCCGGCGAATACCGGCCTAAAGGCCCAGCACATCCATCATGTCGTAATGCCCCGGCTTCTGGTCCTGACCCCAAAGGGCCGCCCGGATCGCACCGCGCGCAAACAAGGCACGATCTGTCGCCATATGGCGCAACACGATACGTTCGCCGGGGGCTGCAAAGAGCACATCATGCTCGCCCACGATGTCGCCGCCCCGGATCGCGCTGAACCCGATGTCGCCCTTCTTGCGCGCGCCGGTGATCCCGTCGCGCCCGCTGTCGCGCACATCATTCAGGGCCACGCCGCGCCCTGCGGCGGCGGCTTCACCCAGCATCAGGGCGGTGCCAGAGGGGGCATCAACCTTGTGATGGTGGTGCGCCTCGATCACCTCGATGTCAAAATCGTCATCCAATGCGGCGGCAACCATCTTGGTCAGCTTGGTCAGCAGGTTCACACCCAGTGACATATTTCCCGCCCGCACAATGACCGCGTGATGGGCCGCATGGCCGATGGCAGTAATATCATCCTCGGTCAGGCCAGTGGTGCCGATCACATGCACCGCGCGCGCCTGCGCGGCCAGTTCTGAAAAGGCAACCGTGGCCGCGGGCGAGGTGAAATCAATCACCGCCTGCGCCTGTGCGAACGCCGGAAGCGGATCGTCAGTGACGGTCACACCAACAGGTTGCCCACCCATCGCAGTGCCCGCATCCTGCCCAACCCAGGCGTGGCCGGGTCGTTCCAGCGCGCCCACAAGCCGCGCCTTATCGCTCTCGGCAATCAGCTTGATCAGCGTCTGCCCCATACGGCCAGAGGCGCCTGTGACAACAATACCGGGTCGTTCAGTCATTGGATCTATCCTACTGTGTGCGGCTTTCTTAACGGGGCGTGCCAAGACAGGGAAGGTGCTGATTGGATCGCAGCACCGCGACCTGCATCCGGGGAAACAAATCCTTGCAAAGGATTTGGGGCCAGACTTTCTGCGAAAGTCTGAGGCCCGCCTAACCCACACCTTGGCAACAGCCGCCCGAACCCTTAGGTGGGCGGCATGGCAAAGAACCGATCATCCGAAGGGCGCGGGCCCTCCCAACGGCAGCTGCGCGTCGGCGAACTGATCCGGCGGCGTCTGTCAGAGCTGTTGCAGCGGGGTGAAATCCACGACCCTGATCTTGAACGCATGTCCATCACCGTGGGCGAGGTGCGCTGCTCGCCCGACCTTGGCGTCGCCACCGCCTACCTTTTGCCGCTGGGCGGCGAAGGCAAAGAAGAGATGCTCGCACTTTTGCGTAAGAACCGGCACGAGATCCGGCGCGAGGTCGGCAAGGCCCTGTCAATCAAGTTCACGCCCGAAATCCGGTTCCAGATCGACGACACCTTTGACCGCATGGACGCCACCCGCAAACTCTTTGAAGACGATCACGTCCGGCAGGACCTGGACGACTGATGCGCGCGTGGCTGGCCATCGCCGCGCTGTGGGCTACCCCCGCCGCTGCGGTGACCTGCGAAGACCTGACCTTTGAAGACCACAGCCTGACCGCCTGCACCGTTGACGCGGGCGAGGATCTGCGCTTGTTTCACAGCGATGCGGCGGGTGATGTCCTCGGCGGCTTCAGCGCGGTTGAGGGCCACGCAGGCGGCACGCTGGCTTTCGCGATGAACGCCGGTATGTACCACGACAACCGCGCGCCTGTCGGGCTTTACCGCGAAAATGGGGTCGAAACGCAGCGCCTGATCACATCTGACGGACCAGGCAACTTTGGCCTTCTGCCTAATGGTGTCTTCTGTTTTGGCAATGGCCGCGCGCGGGTGATCGAAAGTCTCGCGTTTCAGGCCGCCGCCCCCACCTGCCCACACGCCACGCAATCCGGGCCCATGCTGGTGATCGACGGCGCGCTGCACCCCCGGTTGATCCCCGATGGCACCTCAAAATTCACCCGCAATGGCGTCGGCACCCCTGCCGATGGCAGTGGCGCGGTCTTTCTGATCTCAAACGATCCGATCAATTTCCACACCTTCGCGCGGGTCTTCCGCGACGTGCTTGGCCTGCCCAACGCGCTTTACTTTGATGGCAAGGTCAGCAGGCTTTACGCCCCGCAACTGGGCCGTGCCGATTTCGGCTTTCAGCTTGGCCCGATTGTCGGCGTCGTCGAATAGCACGTGGCCTCTGCCGACGGGGGCATCGGCAAAGGCCAGTTTTGCACGCAATCAGGCAGGGCATCCCGATCGCGCGGGGCACGGGACCGACACTTCAGGCGAGGCGCGGTCTTTTAAAAACATCCCAAGCGCCGGGCTTCAGGCCACATGGCGCGTGATCATACCGATCATGATTCACGAATGCGGCTGTCCGCGTCTCCGTGAAGGGGTGGGATACATCGTCAACTGGTATGGGTACATCTGCTCTGTTGGCAGGGGCTTGGGTGCGCAATTTGCGCAGCTTGTCCCTGTAACTTTGCGCACCTTCCTCGGCCATCATGTGGCGGGCAAGGTAGTGCGCGACGTCTTCTTGGGCCATGAACACGGGAACACTTGTCTTCGTTTCCACAACGTTCAGATGATATTTGCGCAATTCCAAACGACCGCGCAAAAGGACGGCCTGCATAGGCGTTTTTTGGTGTGTCATCTTAGATCCTTTGGTTTTGAGGTGAGATATCGTCTTCCCCGGCAGCACGCTGCCACGTGCCGAATAGCCCCCTGGGCTTTGGCACGTGGATGCCTTCGTCAAAGAATTCCTGTTGGGGGATGCCATCAAGTTGGTTGTTATCCATTGGATACTCCATCGTTGTGCGGCGTCGGACCGGCGCACCATCGCGCGAGCCTCCGACCGGTATCAATTCTATATCAATCATCACGTTAGACAGGGGCGCTCATCGCCTCGCGAGTTTCGACGTCACTCTGCAAACGCTTGCAAACACGTCGAGTTCATGCAGTCTTAGGTTGAACAAGTTGCACCTTGTTAGAGATTTTCGAGGCCTAGCAGGGGCCGCGCCAGCCGTGAACCGACCGTGAAAGTGACGCTGTTTTGTCGAACTACCAAAGCCTGACCGCCCCACAAATCCTCACAGTCATCGACCTTTACGGCACATTCAAAAACTGCGGACGCAAAGAAACCCTCAAAGAAATAACGGGCCTGCGGATCAACCCAGGGCGCGCGAAGGACCGCAAATCCTATCCCCCCGGCTTCACAGAGGATCTGGCCGCGGCCGTGTCGAAACTGCCCGCATATGAAAAGGCCGCAATCGACACCTACGTCGCGGGCGCAACCAGACAGGCCAAACCAACGCTTGAATCCACCTTTGCCCGCTGGATCACCAAGGACGACATCGACAGCCGCGCATTTGCGGACAAATGCGCCAACGGCGTCGGCGACTATCTGATCCTGCGGATGCCCTCACCCAAGAAACTTGTCGCCGCACATATGAAGATCAGCTTTGACCCCGCGACAGATCTGATGCCGCACTTTGAAACATCGTCCTACTACGGCGGCAAACTGGCACGGCAGGTGTGCGGGCAGATATTTGCAAACGGCAATTACGCCTATGCGGTGGGCAAAGTGACCAACAATCCGGGACTGCGGGTGTCAAAACTGCGCCCGGCCACGCTGCCAACCGGGCAGACCGATCTTTACGGAATCCGTCTGGGCCAATCGAGAGAGGTCAACCGCCCCTACGGCCACCTGATCTATTGCTTGCAACTGGTCGACAACAAACCGGACGATGTGCTTGCCGATCTGCAAAGCGAAGATGGCATGACGCAAAGAAAGCTCGCGCAGCGGCTGCCTGATCTTGCGCGGATCATGAACTTGCTGAAACCGCAAAAGGCTGCCGAACTGGGGCTGACCGCCAACGCTGACTTTGGATGACCCCCGCCGGTTGACGGCGCGCCTTGGCAGGTTTAGCTGACCGCTTCACGTTCAAGAGGCTCATATGGCACGCAGGAAAAAAGGCCGGGATATTTCGGGCTGGCTGGTGGTGGACAAACCCGCCGGGATCACCTCGACCGCTGTGGTCAACAAGGTGCGTTGGGCGTTTGAGGCCAAGAAGGCCGGCCATGCAGGCACCCTTGACCCCGATGCAACCGGCGTGTTGGCCGTGGCATTGGGCGAGGCGACAAAGACCGTGCCTTTCATCACCGATGCGCTGAAGGCCTATCAATTCACCGTGCGGCTGGGGCAGGCCACAAACACCGACGACGCCGAGGGCGAAGTGATCGCCCAAAGTGATGCGCGCCCGTCTGACGATCAGATCAAAGACGCCCTTGGCGCCTTTGTCGGCGACATCATGCAGGTCCCGCCGCAGTTCTCTGCCGTCAAGATCGACGGCGAACGCGCCTACAAACGCGCCCGCGACGGCGAAGAGATGGAGATCGCAGCGCGCCCGCTCTGGGTCGAGGAACTTTTGCTGATCGACCGGCCCGATCCTGACCACGTGACGTTGGAAATGACCTGCGGCAAGGGCGGTTATGTCCGCTCCATCGCTCGTGATCTGGGCGCGGCTCTGGGCTGTCATGGCCACGTGCGCGAGTTGCGGCGTATCTGGTCGGGGCCTTTTGATGCAGCCGACGGGGTGTCACTCGACCTGATTGATGCCGAGGCACGGACCCCCGATCTGGACGCGCGCCTCTTGCCGTTGGAAATCGGCCTCTCCGACCTGCCAGAGGTGCGCTGCCTTGCGACCAGTGTCGCCAAACTGCGCAACGGCAACCCGGCAGAGGTGATCGCCAGTGACGCCAACTATGGCGACGAAGTCTGGGCCTCTTACGATGGCAAGGCGGTAGCCGTGGGCCAGTATCTGGGCGGCAGGATCCAGCCCAGCCGGGTCTTCAACACCCCATGATCACGCGGTCGCATGTGGATGACAGGGCGCGCTCAACCGCGCTTTACTCCGACTGCGAAACCTACCGCTATACCCTGACGCGCACATGGGGCGACGGGCCAAAGTTGCTTTATGTGATGCTGAACCCCTCCAAAGCCACCGAAACGGCGAACGACCCCACGATTGAACGCTGTGAACGCCGCGCGCGCGCTTTGGGTTACGGTGCGTTTTGCGCCACCAACATTTTTGGCCTGCGCGAAACCGACCCGCACAAGATGCGCAAGCATACCGCACCGGACGGCCCCGACAATGACGCTGCCTTGCGGGATGGGGCCGCTTGGGCGGACGACATTCTCGCGGCCTGGGGCGTTCACGGCGCGCATCGCGGGCGCGGGCCGCAGGTGGCACAGCTTTTGCGTGACACCGGCACCCCGCTCTATCATCTTGGACTGACCAAAGACGGGCATCCGCGCCACCCGCTTTACGTGGCCTATGCCCAGCCCCTGATCCGGTGGAGCGATGATTGAAGGGTTTACCCAAAGCGACGTAACCTGCGGCGACGTCCGCCTGTCCGTGCACCGCGCAGGCGCGGGCGCACCGCTGATCCTGTTGCACGGCTACCCGCAGAACCACCACTGCTGGGAAAAGGTGGCACCGACGCTGGCCCAGCATTTTGACGTCATCGTCCCTGACCTACGCGGCTATGGCGACAGCGATGCACCGCCCGACAATGCAGACCACAGCACCTATTCCAAACGCCAGATGGCGGCGGATATCGTGGCGCTGATGGATGCGCTGGACCTGCCGCGCGCGCATATCCTTGGCCATGACAGGGGTGGGCGCGTGGCCTATCGCTTTGCGCTGGATCACCCCGACCGGCTGGACCGGCTGGGGATTATCGAGATCGTGCCAACAGGGGATTTCTGGGACAGTTGGAACGCCGATCTGGCACTCAAAGCCTATCACTGGACCTTTCTGGCGCAGCCCGCCCCCCTGCCCGAACGGATGATCGGCGCGGATCCCGCGGGCTATATGGAATGGACGCTCAGCGCCTGGAACAACACCAAAACGCTGGCCCCGTTCAGTGCTGCCGCATTGAAAAGCTACACCGCGCAGGCCCAAGACCCCGCCCATCTTCACGCGATGTGCGCCGATTACCGCGCCGGGGCCACCTTTGACCGCGCGCTCGATAACGCCGACAAGGGCCGCACCATCGCAGCGCCCCTGCATTTCCTCTGGGCAGAGGGCGGTTTCCCGGCGCAAACCGGCGACCCCTTGGGCCTTTGGCGCAGATGGGCACCGCAGGTAACCGGGCAATCCTGCGTCTCGGGCCATTTCGCGATGGAAGAAAATCCCGATGCGGTGCTGGCCGCCTTCCTGCCGTTCTTTCAGGGTCATTAACCATAGGTACAGATTCATGGTTTGTTCTGGTCAATCCCGTGCTATGACCGCGCAGGTCGGGGGCGACCGTTTGAGGGTGCGTCATGTTTGAAATTCTGACTTTGTTTGGTGTGGCCTTGTCTGCCGCACTTTTTGCCGACTTTGGCGGATCGTCAGATGACGCGGATGACCAAGCCGCCGCAGCCCCCGATGAAACCGCCAAAATCACCTCTGTCAGTGACCTTTTGTCCGAAGGGGGCGAGGCGATGCCAGGGGCAGAGGCACTGGACCTTGGCGAGGACGAAACGCCCGTTGATCAGATCATCTATGCCGGGGACGACGATACCACGCTGATGACCGAAGGCGGAAATGACTTTCTTTTTGGCGGCGACGGTGCCGATGATCTGCAAGGCGGTGCCGGGCAGGATGACCTGCACGGCGGGCGCGGCGATGACGTGATCTTTGGCGAAGACGGCGATGACCAGTTGTCCGGCCATGTGGGCGACGACCAGCTTTATGGCGGCGCCGGTGCGGATACGTTGAATGGCGGCGATGGCGACGACATTCTTGATGGTGGCGAAGGCGACGACATCATGACCGGCTATCAGGGGGACGATACGCTTTATGGCGGTGCGGGTGCTGACATGCTCAATGGTGGCGCGGGCAATGATGTGATTGATGGCGGCGACGATGACGTGCGCGATTTCCTCAACGGTGGCGCGGGCGATGACCTGATCACCGCCGGACTGGGGGATCACCTCAATGGCGGCACCGGCGCGGATACCTTTGCGTTGCTCGGTAATACTGGCGCATTCATTGACGATTTCGACCCGGCCGAAGATGTGATCGAACTGGGCTACGACACCATCCCACCCATTCTGACCACTGCTCAGGGCGATGATGGCCTGACCCTTTTCGCCGATGGCGAGGCGGTGGCGACACTCGCCGGGGTCACCACGCTGGACCTGACGGCGGTCAAGCTTGTGGCGCTGCCCGCCGTCTAGGCGCAAGGGCGGCAACAAAACACTTTCATTTCACCACGTTTTTGCCTAAACGCACGCATCCGCACCGGGAATCCCCCGGCACGGACCCTCCACGGGCCTTTCTGGACGACATCCCGGATCGCGCCATCAACCCTTTAGAACAGGAGACCCCGATGTCGATTACTGCCGAAGACAAAGCCAAGATCATGAAGGACTTCGCCACCAAAGACGGCGATACAGGCTCCCCCGAGGTGCAGGTTGCGATCCTGTCCAGCCGGATTGCCACCCTGACCGAGCACTTCAAGACCCACAAGAAAGACAACCATGGCCGCCGCGGTCTGCTGAAGATGGTGGCCCAGCGCCGCAAGCTTCTGGACTACACCAAAGCCAAGGACGAGGCCCGCTATCAGGACCTGATCAAGCGTCTGGGTCTGCGCCGCTAAGCCGCGCACCACTGGAATTTTCGAAAACGCCCGCCATCGCGCGGGCGTTTTTGCGTCAGGCCCTTTGCCTGCGCAGCACCAAAAGCCCACCCAGCCCGGACAGCAACAGCAGCATCCCCGCAGGCAGCGGCACGGCGGTCAGGTCCAGCTCTGTCAGTCGGTAAAACTTGCCCGTGCCTTCCAAAAGCACCCCCGCGGTGCCATCGGCATAGGTGAACAGCCGTGGATCGGCCCGGCTGCCGCCGGCAAGTGACAAAAGCGATGTTGCGGCGCCCGTGCCATCCACCAGATTGACCGCAAAGACATCGTTCAGCGTGCCCCCAAACCCCGCAGTTGTGGCATAAAGCCCGCCCTGCGACAGGTCGCTGAACAACAGGTCAATCACATCAAATGACGCATCAGATGCAATCGGCCCCGAAACGGCGATAAAGGTCTGGCCCGCAGGTCGGCCAAATTGGGCATAGGGCTGAATGAACCCGGCCTCTGGCACCGGGGCGGTCCCAATGGCGGTCGCTGTCGTGCCGGGGACTGAAGTCGCACCGTCATTGATGTAGAATGTGCCTTCGCGGGCATTGCCATCCGCATTGCGGCCCCAGCCGAAATTCTCGACCGCCGTCAGGTCCGTCAATTCGGCAACATCGACGATATTCACCTCTTCCGCCGTGGATGCGCCGATATCGCCAAAGGCGATCTGGGTCTTGCTGTCATCGGTATAGGTCATCTGCTGAACATTGCGCACGCCTTTGCCTGCAACGGTCACAGCGCCACTGGTCCGGTCAACGATCAACAACTTTGAAACATGTTCACCGTCTTGCTGTGGGGCCGCCAACCCATCGCGGTTGAACGTCAGATTGTCACCGGTCGCATACAGCAGGTTGCCATCGGGCAGAACAATCATGCCGCCGCCCCGATGCCCGCGCGATACCGTTTCAAACGCCGTCAATGCGGTCGGGTTGGACAATGTGCCATCTGCGGCACGCTGATACTTGTAAACCACCTGGAAAACGGTTGGCGTCGCATCATACAGCGGATCGCTCGGCAATGCTGATGCCGTCATGCCGCTGGGCAAGGTGCTTGAGGTGAAAGCGACAAACACCTCATCGCCCGCCCCATCGGCGATGTTCACCACCGCTTGCGACCCCACCGCAGTCACCCCCGGTGGCGCGCTGGCCGCATCAAGGACAGTTAGAAATCCTGTAGCTGTCTGTTGCTGAACGGACCCGCGTTGATCCACGAACAACAGATCGCCATCCACGCTGACCGGCGATGCATAATTGTTGCCGGGTGCCGCAGCCCCGACCTGTCCGATCTCTTCGATCTGCACGGTAATGGATGACGGTAGCACAGCATCAGGCTGCAGCGTCGCAGCCCCGGCCGAGGTTGCAAACGCCCAAAAACTGATCGCAAGTAAGATCTTTCTCATGCCGATGCCCCCATCATTCAGGGCTCAGGTTACCCAAATACAGGGGCAAAGTCTTTCGTTTTGTACCTGATCCCGCTCAGGCAACGCGCACCCGGCGGACCCGCGCGCCATCAATCACGAACAGCACCACCCCCGCAGTCAGCGCCAAAGCGCAGCCAATCCAGGCAGTGCCGATATAATCGGTGAAGGTTGCAGCACTGGCCAGCACGGCTGCGGCAAACATCGTGCCGCCAAAGTGCGACACCGACACCAGCGCAGATCCGGCTCCGGGACGGTCGGCCATCAGGTCTTGCACATAGCCCACGGTGATCGACAGCAAAATGCCCGCGCCGATACCACCGGGGATGATCATGACCCAGGCGCTGGCGATGTCCGGCATCGCGGCCAACCCGCCCAGAAAGCCGACATAGACCAGCACCCCGCCAAAGATCATGCCGGTCCGCGTCACATGGCGCAGCGCCGCCGCTGACAGCAGCATCACCGGCACCTCGACCAGCGCGACACCACCCGCAAACCAACCCACGTCTGCTTCTGATCCGCCAAGGTTGTTCAGGATCAAGAGCCCCAGCAAAATGTTGTAAAGCGCATTCACCCCGGTGATCACTGCGATCAAGGCCAGCCGGATAATCACGCGCAACTCTGACACCTCGCGCAGCGATGCAAAGAACCCCAACCCCGACTGCTTGTTGAGCGCGCTCTGGTCACGCGGCCATGACCGCGCCACCAGCAGCAGCACGATCACGTTGATACAGGCCACAAACCCATAGACCGACAACAGGTCCAGCCCGCCCGCCACCGCAATCGCCAGCACCGGCGGGGTCAGGCCAAAAGCGCCCGCAAAGGCTGCGCGCACCAGTGACAGGCTGACGTCCTTATCCAGCGCCGGGTTGTTCGCCGCCGACAAGCTCGCCATCGCGAAGTACTGCGTGAAGGTGGTCGACGCGATGGGAAACAGCACCACATGCGCCAGAACAAAGGTCGCCTTGGCGGGCAAAAGGAACACGCAGAGCCCGGCCAGAATGCCAACGCAGGTGCATCCCATCAGAAACTCGCGATAGCGCCCGGTCTGATCGGTGTAGATCCCCACCCAGACAGAGGCCACCACGCTGAAAAGCGCGCCCAGCGTGGTGATCAGCGCATAGGCGGCATTGGAAAAGCCCAACCGCTCAATCCCGATGACGGACTGAAACGGCACAATAGAGGCAACCGCGATCCCCATCAGCGTGATGCACAGGAATGCCAGCCGCAGCAGACGGTCGTTCCACGAATTGACAATGATCTGAAACACGGGGCGGGCGGTCCTGTCGGGCAATTGCCGCAACCCTATGCCGCAATGCTCACAATGACGAGGGCACATCAGCCAGCGGGGCCGGTTTTCATTTCATTCCCCTTAGACTGCCGGGGCCAACCGGGCACAAGGACCCCAATAAGGAATGAGGGAACACCATGAAGAAACAAATCGCTGAATTTGTCGGCACATTCACACTTGTGCTGATCGGCTGTGGCTCTGCCGTGATAGCTGGCGCAGACATCGGATTGACAGGCATCAGTTTTGCCTTTGGTCTGGCGCTGATCGGCATGGCCTATGGTATCGGGCCGGTCTCGGGCTGTCATATCAACCCAGCCGTCTCACTGGGGGCCGTTGCCGCCGGGCGGATGCAGATGGGCGAGGCGATCAGTTATATCATCGCGCAAGTGGCCGGTGCGATTGCTGCCGCTGCCGTGTTGCTGCTGATTGCCAGCGGCAAGGCCGACTATAGCGTCGCCGAGAACGGTCTAGGCCAGAACGGCTGGGGTGCCGGGTACTTGGGCGAATACACGATGGTCGCTGCCTTCGTGTTCGAAGCGGTCGCAACCTTCCTCTTTGTCGTGGTGATCCTTGGGGCCACCGGCTCTGGCGCGCCTGCGGCGATGGCCGGTCTGGCGATTGGTCTGACACTGGTGGCGATCCACCTTGTGGGGATCAACGTCACCGGCGTTTCCGTGAACCCCGCCCGGTCCATTGGGCCGGCACTTTTTGCAGGCACCGGCGCATTGTCGCAGCTTTGGCTGTTCATCGTGGCCCCGATTGTGGGCGCGGTTGCTGCCGGCCTGCTGTTCAAAACCGGCAATCTGGACAGCGACGGCTGACGATCCCAAGCTGACAGTTCACCGGTCAACGCCCGCGGTTTCCCCGCGGGCGTTTTTGTTCAGGGCCGCAAGACCAGCTTCATCAACGCTGGCAGACCTGTCGCAATGTCGCCCGACCCTTTGGCCGTCAGATCATCCAACCCCAGATAAACCGCATAGATTGCTTGCGGCAAATCGGGATCCGTCAGGCCAAACTCTGACAGCAGTTTGGCGACAAAGGCGGTCCGAATGGCGTCAACCTCCGACAGCGCGGCCTTTACATCCGGGTCGGTCAGCGCCCAAGCACGCACGGCAGGCTCAATCGCGCGCCCGCCGAATTGCTCGGGCGGCGGAAGTGCTGCGCGGGCTAGCAAGTGTTGCAGCTGGGCGGCCACGCCGGGGGTCTGTTCAACCGCGTCTATCACCTCTGTTGCGACCTTTTCGCGCCACAGTTTCAGCATTTGGCGCTTGTAGTCAGGCACGTCCTTAAAGTGCCAATAGAACGATCCCTTGGTGGTGTTCAGGCGACGGGCCAACGGCTCTGCCCGCAAAGCCCCGGGGCCTTCTGCCGCCAGCGCGCGAAAACCCGCAGCAAGCCAATCTTCTTTGTTAAGGCGCGACGTTTCGACCATGCCGCACCATACGCAGGCGTATTGACTTGCGCAAGAATCCATTCCATACGGCAGCGTATGTTTTGAAACGGGAGTTCCGATATGACGACTTATCCCAATACGACCGTATCCCATCGCCTGAACCTGTGGCACCTGACAGCTGCTGCCCTGATGGCCCTGACCACCCTGATCCATGTCTTTGTCGGCGGACCAGAGGTGATGGACCCGATCCGCGCCAGCACGCTTGATCCCCTGGTGATCGGTGTCGCCTCTGTCGTCTGGCACGCCATTACACTGCTGCTGGCGCTGTTTGCCGTGGCGCTGCTCTGGCTGGCGCGCAATAGCAATAAACCGCTGGTCGCACTGCTGCTTGCGATGCAACTTGGCTTTGGACTGATCTTTCTGGGCTATGGCATCGCTGATCTGGGCACCATCTGGCCGATGCCGCAGTGGATCATCTTTTTCGCAATCCCTGCTCTGATGCTGGTGGGGCAGCGCGGACGCAAGTGAACCGTTTGAGTCTCTGGCACCTCAGCGCCGCCGCCCTTTTGATGCTGGTCACGTTGGTTCATGTGTTTTACGGCGGATACCGCGTCATGGATCCAGTGCGCGCCAGTGACCTGACACCGCTGATTATCGCGGTCACCAACGTAATCTGGCACGTCGCAACCTTGCTGATGGCGCTGCTGGCGCTGGCAACACTCTGGCTGGCCCGCCATCCCAACCGCCCGCTGGCGGTGCTGATCATAGCGATCCATCTTGGCGCGGCCCTGCTGTTTCTGGGCTACGGCGCGGTTGATCTGGGATCACTGCGCCCGATGCCACACTGGGTCGCCTTTCTCATCCTCCCCACACTCATGCTGATCGGTGAAAGGAACCGAACATGACGAACCTTCGCAAGTTGCACCGCACGACCGCCATGATCCTTGCCACCTACATCGCGGCGCACCTTGGCAATCACTTGCTGATCTTTCTTGGCACCGATTGGCACCTCTGGGCGATGGAGGGCTTGCGCGTCATCTACCGCAATCCCGTGGTCGAGCCGCTGTTGCTGGCCGCCTTTGCGATCCAGATCGCGCTTGGCCTGCGCCTGCTCTGGCAGCGCGGGTGGCCCAAACGGTTCTGGCCGCGCTTGCAAATTGCGTCGGGCGCTGTCCTCGCGCTGTTCCTGATGCAGCATATCGGGGCCACGCTTGCGACCCGGATGTCTTATGCAGAAATCGACACCAATGTCTTTTGGGCCGCCGCCGTTGTCGATCGCGCGCCCTTTGTCTGGTACTTCGCGCCCTACTACACGCTGGGTGTTGCCGCTCTCTTTGCGCATCTGGCCGTCGTCCTGCATCGTTACCCCGCGCAGCGGAAATGGGCAGTCCCGGTGCTGGTCCTTGGCTTTGCCACAGGCGCTGCAATCGTCGCGGCCCTGATGTCCGTCACCCTGCCGCCCGCTTATGATGCCTATCTGACCGACTTTTGGTTCTAGGCCCGCGCACACAACGCTTCCCATCAACGTCAACTTCCTGTATGGCCCCCGCATCTGAGACGTGGCGCCCTGACCCCGGCGCCATACAAAGGACAGGGGTCGGCGGCATGGGGCCGCCAATTCATAGGGCACTCGGACCGCCGAGACTGGCCCATTCAGAAAGACGATAGATGTTCAACGAAGTGAAAAAATCCATCCAGTGGGGTCCTGAGACTCTGACACTGGAAACCGGCAAGGTTGCCCGTCAGGCCGACGGTTCAGTCATTGCCACGCTGGGCGAAACCAGCGTCATGGCCAACGTAACGTTCGCCAAGAAACCAAAGCCGGGGCAGGACTTCTTCCCGCTGACCGTGCACTACCAGGAAAAATACTACGCCGCCGGTAAAGTCCCCGGTGGCTTCTTCAAGCGCGAAGCGCGTCCCACCGAGAAAGAGACGCTGACTGCACGCCTGATCGACCGCCCGATCCGCCCGCTTTTTGTGAGTGGCTTCAAGCATGAAGTGCTGGTGATGTGCACCGTGCTATCCCACGATCTGGTCAACGACCCCGATATGGTCGCGATGATCGCCGCCTCTGCCGCGCTGACAATTTCCGGCGCGCCGTTCATGGGCCCAATCGCTGCATGCCGCGTCGGCTATGAAGATGGCGATTACATTCTGAACCCTGAAATGGACGACATGCACAACCTGCGCATGAACCCAGAGCAGCGTCTGGACCTTGTTGTCGCCGGCACCAAAGACGCCGTGATGATGGTCGAATCCGAAGCCTACGAGCTGACAGAAGACGAAATGCTGGGCGCTGTGACCTTTGCACACGAGCAGATCCAGCCGGTCATCGACCTGATCATTGATCTGGCCGAGGAAGCCGCGAAAGAACCCTTCGACTTCCAGCCGCCAGACTATTCAGAACTGTCTGCCGCTGTGAAAGCCGCTGGTGAAGACAAGATGCGCGCCGCCTATGCGATCCTCGACAAGCAGGAACGCACCGGTGCTGTGGCACAAGCCAAGGCTGACATCGTTGAGGCCCTGACCGAAGAACAGCAGGCCGATGCAAACCTTGGTTCCGCCCTGAAGGGTCTGGAATCTTCCATCCTGCGCGGCGCTGTGGTGAAAGACAGCAAGCGGATTGACGGCCGTGCGCTCGACGAAATCCGCGACATCGTGTCCGAAACCGGCATCCTGCCACGGACCCACGGGTCTGCCCTGTTCACACGCGGCGAAACCCAAGGTCTGGTCGTGACCACTCTGGGCACTGGCGACGACGAACAGATGATCGACGCGCTGTCGGGCATGTATAAGTCGAACTTCATGCTGCACTACAACTTCCCGCCCTATTCGGTTGGTGAAGCTGGCCGCGTGGGCCCTCCGGGTCGCCGTGAGATTGGTCACGGCAAACTGGCATGGCGCGCGCTGCAGGCGGTTCTGCCTGCCGCAACCGACTTCCCCTACACCATCCGTCTGGTGTCCGAGATCACTGAATCCAACGGCTCTTCCTCGATGGCTTCTGTCTGCGGCGGTTCGCTGTCGATGATGGACGCTGGTGTGCCGCTGAAATCGGCCGTGGCCGGTGTGGCCATGGGTCTGGTCATGGAAGAAGACGGGTCATACGCGATCCTGTCCGACATCCTGGGTGACGAAGACC
Organism: Yoonia sp. R2331; assembly: GCF_041103235.1. NCBI lineage: Bacteria > Pseudomonadati > Pseudomonadota > Alphaproteobacteria > Rhodobacterales > Paracoccaceae > Cognatiyoonia > Cognatiyoonia denitrificans. Next base: position 211,462 of record NZ_JBGCUN010000003.1, read on the forward strand.
ACCTGGGCGACATGGACTTCAAGGTTGCGGGTACAGAGAACGGCATCACCTCGTTGCAGATGGACATCAAGATCGCAGGCATCACGCCCGAGATCATGAAGAAAGCGCTGGAACAGGCGAAAGCAGGCCGGATGCACATCCTGGGTGAGATGGGCAAGGCGCTCTCCACATCCAATGATCTGGGCGTGCACGCACCGAAGATCGAGACGCTGCAGATCAACACTGACAAGATCCGTGAAGTCATCGGATCAGGCGGTAAAGTGATCCGCGAAATCGTGGAAGTCTCTGGTGCCAAAGTCGATATCAACGACGACGGTATCATCAAGATCGCCTCGAACGACGCTGATGCGATCAAAAAAGCCCACGACATGATCTGGTCCATCGTGGCCGAGCCGGAAGAGGGCAAGATCTACAAAGGCACAGTTGTAAAGCTTGTGGACTTTGGTGCTTTCGTGAACTTCTTTGGCAAAAAGGACGGCCTTGTGCACGTCAGCCAGATCGAAAACCGCCGTCTGAACCATCCGTCCGACGTTCTGAAAGAAGGTCAGGAAGTCTGGGTCAAGCTTCTGGGCTTCGATGATCGCGGCAAGGTCCGCCTGTCGATGAAAGTTGTCGATCAGGAGACCGGCGAAGAAGCCAAAAAGGAAGACGCTGAATAAGCGCCCTTTCACTCAGTTCAAAGGCCCCGGTGGGAACACCGGGGCCTTTTTCGTTTAGGCTGCGACAGCCAGATCACGTCCGCCAGCCGCAACCCAACGGTTGGCCGCTTCAGCGACGCGTGCGCCATAGTATTCAGCCGTCAGAATATCGGCAGAGGGCGGTGCAACATCCGGCCCCTGATCGGCCAGGGATTGCGCCATTGCACCCAGACTGGCGCCCATGCGGTTCAAGTTATCTTCGCTGCCATGGGTAGAGTTGTTGCCCGGCGCCAGGTCCATCCCGACCCAGATCATCCCATGCTGCGCCGCAAAGATCGACATGGCCTGCAACGTCGCAACCTTGTCGCCCGACTGGCTGGACGAATTGGTGAACCCACCTGCAATCCGATTTTTCCACCCCTGCTCCAACCAAATACCGGAAGACGCATCCATGAAGCTTTTGAAGGGCCCCGAAACGCTGCCCATATATGTGGGCGACCCAAAGATCAGGGCGTCAGCATCGGCCAGTTCATCCAACCCTTGCGACAGGTCAGCCACATCAATCAGGCTGGCGTCACTGACCTGCGCCGCACCGCGCATCACCGCCTCAGCTTGCACTTTCGTGTGCCCGTAACCGCTGTGATACACGACGACCACTTTTGCATTCTGCGTCATTTTCATATCCTTTATTTCCACGCCAATCGCGTTGAGGTTACAAATACCGACTGGATTACTTTATAAAAGTAGGTATCAATAAGTAACCAAGTTACAGAGTTGCGAAATGGCTGAAATCAAAAGAGAAGTTTCTTGCCCCATGGATGGGCTTTTGCGTGTCATTTCAGGCCCTTGGACAACCTATATCCTCTGGCGTCTTGGAAATTACGGCGAAGTCCGATTCGGAGAGTTGAAAAGACTGGTGCCGGGTATCTCTTCAAGGGTGCTGACAGAGCGGCTGCGCAACCTTGAACAGGCAGGCCTGATCTACCGCAACCACAAACCGACGATTCCGCCGCAGGTCAGCTATGGGCTCACGCAGAACGGATTGGCCTTCAAAGACATCCTCAATGACATGAATGATCTTGCAGTCCGCATCGGCATTTCCGGCAATTGCGAGCACGACGCCGACGAACATCCCAGCCAACAGGCAGTGTGACCGCGAAACCGCACCACGCAGTTGCAGCGAAAATCACCCTCTCGGTGAAGTCCGACCAAAATGCTATGACCGCGTTCAGAAAAAGCCCGAAACGGGCGTGGACGAGCAGGTCTAACGATGTTGACACGACGCAAATTCGCCGCCGCGGCTGCGGCTTCTTTTCTTGCGACCCCATCGGTCGCAAACGCCGCATGGATCCCGTACAAGTTTCGCCCGCGCGAGGTTGACGTCAATGACGCCCTGCCCGCCGGTGAAATCCACGTGGTCAAGAATGACTTCTATCTCTACTGGACCTTGGGCAATGGCCGCGCACGCCGATACGGCATCGCCATCGGTGACGAGGGCCGCAATTATACCGGCGTACTGATGATCCGGCGCAAGGCTGAATGGCCCAGCTGGATCCCGACCCGCAACATGGTCCGGCTCGAGCCGCATATCTACGGCCCCTACCGCGATGGATTGCCCGGTGGGCATCCCAAGAACCCCATGGGGTCCCGCGCGCTATACCTGCATGACAATCGGGGGCGCGACACCTATTTCCGCATCCACGGCACACCGCAGCCCGAAACCATCGGCAGAAGCTTTTCCTCAGGCTGCGTGCGGCTGACCAACGAACACGTGGCAGAGCTTTACGACATGGTGCCCGTCAATACGCCGGTCTACCTGTTCTGATCCAAATGGGGGCGGGCGACGGCGATCGCTCACTGGGGGGCTTTGCGGACCTTCATCGCACGTCCGCAAAGCCGGTTGACCCGGTGTCATGACACTGTCGCCAGCTAGATTTCCCCGTCATGCAAGAAGCATCTTTTGTTGAACAGTGACAGATCGACTGGGTTTGGCAGCCGGATGTCCGTAATGCTTGGCATCACACTTGAAGACAGCTCAAAAACGCGATCAACCTGCGAAATCATGACGATAATCGCACCACGCGCGATGGCAAATGTCTTTAGCGCCCGAACTTGGGCCGCAAGCGAAGGATTGCTTCGCTTTTGATCCAAAAGCTGCAGGTAATCGACCACAGCGAGTGCTTGATGCGGCGCATTGCTCAGGCGTTCAATGATATGTGCCGCGCAGATGTCGTCCGATGTATCAACAACGATTTGACAGTCAGATTTCTGCCGATCGAAACCAAGTTTTTCAATCCTGTCCCAGACGTCCGCTTCATTATAGTCCAATGAAAAAACGTAGCCGACGCGACTTTTCTTTTCTGCCAACGCAATCAGCTCCAGCCCCAAAAGGGTCTTGCCGTGGCCGGGGCGCGCACCGATCAGCATCATATCGCCCGGGTTAAGCTGGCTCATGATGTCGGCGGCTGTGGTCGCTTTGGACGTACTGGACGCCAAGTGGCTCCAGTCCCTGAACCCCTCTTTGGTGGCGATTTGGTTCAGTGCTTCGTGAAGCCTGATGTCACTGTCGCGCGCCAGCAATTTTGCGTGCCGCTTGAGCGTGTGGATTGGTGATGAAAGTCTCATCCTGAACCTCCTTTGGCGAGCGGTCTTCGCAATCCCTCCTTATGCGTGTGCTCGAACAGGTTAGGTTCGAAGTGGTATCGCTCTGCATGTCAAATGCTGCCCCGGTGGAGGGGGGAGGCCCGAGCAAGGCCATGAACAAAAGTTACCCTGACCGACTGGAAAACTCAATTGGGTTTGACCATTCGCTGTCCACCGACAAGTGCCAAAGGTGGGCTCCTCCACCGCTCGACGACAAAGCGTCCCGCCCGCGCCGCATCATTGCCGGGCAAACCTTCCCCACAAAAAAGCCCCCGCCATTTCTGACGGGGGCCGTTGCAACCGGATCAATCCGATTGCTTACAGCTTGGTCATCCGCAGATAAGGCAGCACGGTGCGGAAATCGCCGAACTTTTCCTTCGCGGCCTCGTCAGACACGGCAACCGGGATCACCACATCGTCGCCGATATTCCAGTTGGCAGGCGTCGCCACGCCCTGCCCCGCAGCAGTCTGCAACCCGTCCAGTGCGCGGAGCACTTCGGCAAAGTTGCGGCCCACATTCATCGGATAGGTCATCGACAGCTTCAGCTGCTTGTCCGGTCCGATAATAAACACCGACCGCACAGTAGCCGTGTCGTTTGGTGTGCGGCCATCAGGCAAATAGGCCTCGGCGGGCAGCATATCAAAGGCCTTTGACAACTCCAGCGCAGTATCGGCCACAATCGGGAAAGTCGGATCAGCACCGCCGGCAGTCTTGATGTCCCCTTTCCACTTCTTGTGGTCCTCAACCCCATCGACAGAAACGCCCAGCACCTTGGTGCCGCGCTTCTCCCATTCGTCGGCCAATTGCGCGACCGCCCCGAACTCGGTCGTGCAGACCGGGGTAAAATCCTTGGGGTGGCTAAAGATCACGGCCCAGTTGTCGCCAACAAAGTCATGCAGGCTAATTGTGCCAGTGTCGGTTTCGACAGTGAGATTTGGGATCGTGTCGTTAATGCGCAGGCTCATGGTGGAACTCCTTTTGCTCCATTACGTTTGATCACATCATATGTCGTGTCGCAGGCGCTTGAAAGGGCCTGCGCGCAGTGCCATCTTGCGCCACACACCAGGGCGGAGATTTGCCATGACTGACACAACCAAATTCTACATCAATGGCGCATGGGTGGCCCCCGCCGCGGCGCGCCCGCACGACGTGATCAACCCCGCCACCGAAGAGGTCTGCGCCGTGATCTCGCTCGGCGATCAGGCCGACACCGACGCCGCCGTCAAAGCCGCCAGTGACGCCTTCCCGTCCTGGGCGGCCACCCCGCCCGCCGAACGCGCGGCTTATGTCGGCAAGATCCTTGAACAATATAACAAGCGCGCAGAAGAAATGGCGCAGGCCATCAGCACCGAAATGGGCGCACCAATTGATCTCGCGCGCAATAGCCAGGCCCCCTGCCTGCCCTGGCACCTTGAAAACTTTCTCGAGGCCGTGGACGCCGTCGCATGGGACCGCCCACTGCGCGATGACGCCCCCAACGACCGTATTATCATGGAACCGATCGGTGTCGTCGGCCTGATCACGCCGTGGAATTGGCCGATGAACCAAGTCACACTGAAAGTGATCCCAGCCCTGCTTGCGGGCTGCACCATTGTGCTCAAACCTTCCGAAGAGGCGCCGCTTTCCTCGCTCCTCTTTGCTGAGTTCGTGCACGACGCCGGCGTGCCCGCTGGTGTGTTCAATCTGGTGAACGGCGATGGTCTGGGTGTAGGCACACAGCTATCGACCCACCCCGACGTGGCGATGATCTCTTTCACCGGCTCCACCCGCGCGGGCACCGCAATTTCCAAAGCAGCAGCAGAAACCCTCAAACGCGTCACGCTGGAGCTGGGCGGCAAAGGGGCCAACGTGATCTTTGCCGATGCCGATGCCAAGGCCGTCAAACGCGGCGTGCTGCATTGCATGAACAACACCGGCCAGTCGTGCAACGCCCCAACTCGGATGCTGGTCGAATCCTCGATCTATGACCGGGTTGTCGATGAAGCCGCCGAAGTCGCGGCCAAAATCACCGTCGGCCCCACAACCGAACCCGGCCGCCACATCGGCCCGGTGGTGAACAAAAGCCAATGGGACAAGATCCAGGGCATGATCCAGATGGGCATCGACGAAGGCGCGCGCCTTGTCGCGGGCGGCACCGGCCTGCCCGAAGGCGTGAACCGCGGCTACTACGTGCGCCCCACGGTCTTTGCCGATGTGACCAACGACATGAATATTGCGCAACAGGAGATCTTTGGTCCCGTGCTGTCGATTATTCCCTTCTCGGATGAGGCAGAGGCCATCACCATCGCCAATGACACCGCCTACGGCCTGACGAACTATGTCCAGACAACCGACGGCGCGCGCCGCAACCGCATGGCCCGCGCATTGAAATCCGGCATGGTCGAAATGAACGGCATGGACCGCGGCGCAGGTTCACCCTTTGGCGGCATGAAAATGTCAGGCCGCGCCCGCGAAGGCGGTCTGTGGGGGATCGAAGAATTCCTCGAGGTTAAAGCCGTCTCCGGCTGGGACATCGCCGCGGAATGAACAAACCGGACGCCCGCCACCTTACGCGGGCGTCCCGCTTCTTCTGGCCAGAATAATCCCCGCCGGAGGCTCCAACACCGGCCACGCGCGGACACGCCAAACCCAAAGGCACACACTCGCCACTCGCACCCCGATTATTCGTCGAATAATCGCGGCCCCGCCCCGCAGGGGCGCCGCAGGCGTAACCTCAAAACGGCGTTTTTGCGCTGACCTTCATCCCTGCGCCACCGTCCGGATGCCGAAATTGCAGCGCCTCTGAATGCAGCATCAACCGCGGAAACGCTCGCGCGGCCCCAGTGGCATAAAACGGGTCCCCCAGAATCGGATGCCCGATTTCCTTCATATGTACCCGCAACTGATGCGACCGCCCGGTCTTGGGCATCAACCGCACCCGGCTTTCGCCATCCCGCGCCCGCACCACGCGCCAATCGGTCTGCGCCGCCTTGCCATTGTCAAAGTCCACATGCTGCCGCGGCCGGTTCGGCCAATCCACGCACAGCGGCAAGTCCACCGTCCCAGTCTTCTCGGCCATCTCACCCCAGACCCGCGCCACATAGACCTTCTTGGTCTGTCGCTTTTCAAACTGCAGCCCCAGATGCCGCTGCGCATGGGACGTCAGCGCAAAGATCATCACACCTGACGTATCCCGGTCCAACCGGTGGACCAGCAAAGCCGTGGGAAACACCTTTTGCACCCGCGCGATCAGGCAATCAGCCAGATGCGGCCCCTTGCCCGGCACCGACAACAACCCGGACGGCTTATTGACCAGCACCACCTCGTGATCATCATGCAGAATGTCCAGCGGATCCTGCGGCGGGGCGTAATCGTCGCTCACCCGTAGTCCCGCGCACCAAAAATGGCAGAACCGACGCGGATATGCGTGGCCCCCAGCGCAATCGCGCTTTCAAAATCCGCACTCATGCCCATCGACAGGCCCTTCAGCCCGTTGCGTGCGGCAATCTTGGCCAGCAGGGCAAAGTGTAATGACGGCTCTTCATCCACCGGCGGAATGGACATCAGCCCTTTGACCGGCAGATCAAGCGCCAGACAATCTGCGATGAACCCATCCGCATCTCTGGGCATCACCCCGGCCTTTTGCGCCTCTTCCCCGGTGTTCACCTGAACGAACAGATCAGGGCAGGCACCTTCTTCTTGCGCAATCCGTGCCATCGTCTTTGCCAGCTTTGGCCGGTCCAGCGTGTGGATCACATCCGCCAACGCCATCGCCTGCCGCGCCTTGTTGGTCTGCAGCGGTCCAATCAAATGCAGGGTGATTCCATCAAATGCCTCGCGAAAACCCGGCCATTTGCCCGCCGCTTCCTGCACCTTGTTCTCACCAAAGCTTCTGTGACCTGATTCCAGCACCTTTTGCACCCGCGCATCCGGTTGCACCTTGGATACGGCAATCAGCGTGACGTCCTTCGGGTTCCGCCCGGCGCGCGTGGCTGCGGCATCTGCGCGTGCTGTGATCTCGGCAAGTGACATGCCATGCTCCTGAATCCATTGAAGGTTTCCATGTTTCCCCCTCAATATGCCCGATGACCACCCTTGTCATGTCAGATTGTTGCAAATTGTGTGTGTGACACAGATGCACCATTTTCCCCGTACCCACCCGATCAGGCCCCAATTTACTTGAGTGTGCAGCCCGTTAGGCGCAATTACACAGGCAATGCCGGACGTTCTGGCATCTTGGGAATGCAAACACGAGGGAATCATCCATGAAAAGCATCCTTCTTACATCGACCGCCCTGGTTGCCTTCGCTGGCGCCGCTGCGGCCGAAGGCCACGCAGAGTCTGGCATCACCTTCGGCGGTGAAGCAACTCTGGGTTACAACGACGCTGGCGACCTTGGTGGCGGCGCAGCTGGTGACGGCTTCTACTGGGACGCAAACGTCGCAGTGACCATGACTGCTGTTCTCGACAACGGTCTGACCGCAACTGCAACTTTCGATTTTGACGCTGTCGACGGCGGCACAGGCATCGATCTGGAATCCGGCGGCTACGTCTTGTCGCTGTCTTCTGACATCGCAAGCTTGTCTGTTGGCGATCTGGACCCAGTCGCAGAAGATCGTTGGGGCGGCGTTGACGGTTCGACCGTTGCTGACTTCAACGACCAAGACACGCACTTCGACGTAGCTGGCTTCGAAGCCATGCTGGTCGGTGAAGCAACAGTTGCTGGTTTCACAGCTGCTGTGTCCTACGGCCTTGACTCTGGCGCAGGCAACGACCTGACCGGCGAAACGCTGGACGCAATGCAGATCCACGTTGCAGGCACCTTCGGTGACTTCGGCGTTGAGCTGGCCTACCAGGAAGAATTCGGCCCGACACCTGAGATCATGGGTATCGGCGGTTCTGCTTCCTTCGCTGGTGCAGACATCGCAGTGTCCTACATCGACGATGGCACTGAGACTTCGACCGGCATCTCTGCTTCTTACCCTGTTGGTCCAGTGGTCATCGGCGGCTACTACAGCATGAACGACGTTGCAGAAGACAACTACGGTCTGTCGGCTGACTACGACAACGGCCCGATCTCTGTCTCCGCAGCTTGGGACGTAGACGGTGGCGAAGGCGGTGCTGACGATGTTGCTTCCTTCGAAGTCGACGCTTCTTACGACGTTGGCAACGGCCTGACCGTTCTCGGTGGTGTGTTCGGCACCGACGTTGATGGCGACGACATGGGCTTCTATGCCGCAGCAACCTACGACCTGGGTGGCGGTGCAGAGCTTCTGGTGTCTTACGCTGACGACGGCGACGACGCAGTCCTGGGCGAAGACCTGGGCGGCCCAGAGTACAAAGAAGGCGCCACAATCGAGGCATCCTTCGCATTCTAATCGAATGCAAACGATCTAAGTCAGAGCGGTCCTTCGGGGCCGCTCTTTCATTTTGCGCCATCCTGATGCGCCACAACTGCACGCAAAGCCTTGTGAAACAAAGCAATAGGCTTGTGACACCCCCGCCCCTTCGCTACACATTTCCGCAAGACTTGTATGGGACGAGGGGTCTATCGTGATACCAGCCATCCGCACCACAAAGCCGCTTCTGGCGCTTGGCCTTATCGCCGCCCTTGCCGCCTGCGGCAGCAGCAGCCCCTTTGGCAGCCTCGGGCTTGGCGGCAGCACCCCGCCCGATCAGGCCGTGCGCCAGGCTGCCCGCACCACCGGCGCGGAAAGCGTCGCCGTCAACCGCTACCTTTGGGCGGCATCGCTTGATGTGCTGAACTTCCTGCCAATCCAGTCGGTTGACCCCTTCACCGGCGTCATCGTCACCGGCTTTGGCACGCCCCCCGGCGGCAGCCGCGCCTATAAGGCCACGATCTATATCACCGACCCCGCACTGGATGCGCGTTCCCTGAACGTCGCCCTGCAAACCCGCAGCGGCGCGGCTTCGATCGAAACCCAGCGCGCCGTCGAAGACGCGATCCTGTCCCGCGCACGCCAGCTACGCATCGCGGACGGCCGCCTATAGCCTGCCGCCCCCAATTGGCCTATATCCACGCCGGGCCCACCGCCCGGCGTTTCCCGTTTCAGAAAGACCCGACATGTCCAGCTACACCCCGTCCGAGATAGAGCCGAAGTGGCAAGCCGCATGGGACGCCGCCGAGGCGTTCAAGGCCACGCGCACCGACGACAAGCCGAAGTATTACGTGCTGGAAATGTTCCCCTATCCTTCTGGCCGGATTCACATGGGCCACGTGCGCAACTACACGATGGGCGACGTCATCGCGCGCTACAAGATCGCCACCGGCCACAACGTGCTGCACCCAATGGGCTGGGACGCCTTTGGCATGCCTGCCGAAAACGCCGCGATGGCCTCGGGCGGCCACCCCAAGGATTGGACCTATCAGAACATCGCAGACATGAAGGCCCAGATGAAGCCGATGGGCTGGTCGCTGGACTGGTCGCGCGAACTGGCAACCTGTGACCCCGAATACTACGGCCAGCAACAGGCCATGTTCATCGATTTCCTCGCCAAGGGACTGATTTACCGTAAGAAAGCTACCGTCAACTGGGACCCGGTTGATATGACCGTGCTCGCAAATGAACAGGTGATCGACGGCAAGGGCTGGCGCTCTGGTGCGGACGTGGAACGCCGCGAGCTGACGCAGTGGTTCTTCAAGATCAGCGACTATTCCGAGGAACTGCTCGACGCCATTGACCGGCTCGACAATTGGCCTGCCAAGGTCAAGCTGATGCAAGCCAATTGGATCGGCAAATCCCGCGGCCTTGAATTTAGCTTCGCCCGCACCGATGGCGGTGATCCGATCACCGTCTACACCACCCGCCCCGACACGCTGATGGGCGCGTCCTTCGTCGGCATCTCACCCGACCACCCGCTGGCCCGCGAACTTGCCACCAACGACCCCAAAGTCGAAGCCTTCCGCGCCGAATGCGCCAAGGGCGGCACCACCGAAGAGGCGCTGGAAAAGGGTGAAAAGCTGGGGTTTGACACCGGCCTCACCGTCCAGCACCCGCTGAACCCCGACTGGCACCTGCCGGTCTGGATCGCCAACTTTATCCTGATGGATTACGGCACCGGCGCGATCTTTGCCTGCCCCGCGCATGACCAGCGCGATCTTGATTTCTGCCGCAAATACGACCTGCCAGTGATCGACACTTTCTTTGCCACGGGCGATGAAACCCCCGTCACCGACACCGCTTTCGTGCCCCCCAAGACCGAAAAAGTCACATGGGTGAACCACTTTGCCGGCCTGACAGTGGCGACGGGCCAAGAGGCGATCGACACCACAATCGACTACGCCGAAAAACAGGGCTGGGGCACCGGCAAAACCCAATTCCGCCTGCGCGACTGGGGCCTGTCGCGCCAGCGTTACTGGGGTTGCCCGATCCCGGTTGTCCATTGCGACGACTGCGGCGTAGTGCCTGAAACGAAAGAGAATTTGCCGATCGAACTGCCCTATGACGTCAGTTTCGACATCCCCGGCAACCCGCTTGACCGCCACCCGACCTGGCGCGACTGCGCCTGCCCGACCTGTGGCAAACCCGCGCAGCGCGAAACCGACACGATGGATACCTTCGTGGACTCCAGCTGGTATTTCGCCCGCTTCACCGCCCCCCGCGCCGACACGCCAACCGTGCCCGAGGATGCCGCCTATTGGATGAACGTCGACCAGTACATCGGTGGCATCGAGCACGCGATTTTGCACCTGCTTTATTCCCGCTTCTTCGCCCGCGCGATGAACATGACCGGGCATTTGCCGCAAGGCACGGCAGAACCCTTCGACGCGCTTTTCACCCAAGGCATGGTCACCCACGCGATCTATCAAACGCCGTCAACCACCGGCGGCAAGCCGACCTATCACTATCCCGAAGCGGTCGAAGAACGCGACGGCAAGGCCTACCTGATCGAGGGCGGCGCTGAAGTTGAAGTCGTCCCCTCCGCCAAGATGTCCAAGTCCAAAAACAACGTGGTCGACCCCGACCGCATCGTTGCGGAATACGGGGCTGACACCGCGCGCTGGTTCGTGCTGTCTGACAGCCCGCCGGAACGCGACGTGGAATGGACCGCGTCGGGGGCAGAGGCCGCCTCCAAACACCTCGCCCGCGTCTGGCGCATCGCGCAGGACGCCGCCACCTCCGAAGAGGGCGCGTCAGCAACCGATGAGGACCTGAAAAAAGCCACCCACAAGGCGATCCACGACGTCACCTCCGGCGTGGAAACCTTTGGCTTTAACGCAGCAATTGCAAAGCTTTACGGCTTCACCAACACGCTGTCGAAATCCAAGGCGGGCGCTGACACCAAACGCTGGGCCACCCAGACTCTTGCGCAACTCATGGCCCCCATGACCCCGCACCTGTCCGAAGAAATCTGGGCGCTTCTGGGCGGTGAGGGCCTGATCGTCAACGCCCCCTGGCCACAGGCCGACCCCGCCATGCTGGTCGAAGACACGGTAACCCTGCCGATCCAGATCAACGGAAAACGCAAGGCAGAGGTGCAAGTCGCCGCCGACGCCGACAAGGCCGATGTCGAGGCGCTTGCGCTGGAAACGGTGGCGCGGCAACTTGACGGGGCCACACCGAAAAAGATCATCGTTGTCCCCGGCCGGATCGTGAACATTGTCATCTAAACCCGCCTTGCCTGCCCGCCGCCTCGCCCTTCTGGGGCTCTTGGCGCTGGCAGGCTGCGGGTTTTCCCCGGCCTTTGGCACCGATGGGGTGGCGACACCACTGCGGAATGCCGTAGCTGTCACCGCCCCCGATACGGTCGCCGGGTTCCGCCTGCGCACCCGCATCACCGACCGTCTTGGCGCGGCAGACACGCCGCGATTTGCGCTCAATGTCACGCTCCGGCAGGACCAGACCGCCGCCGCGATCACCACCGAAGGTGACACCACGCGGATCAACCTGCGCGGATTTGCCGATTGGACCCTGACCGACACCGCAGGCGCGGTGCTGACCTCGGGTAGCACTCAGACCTTCACCAGCTATTCGGCCACCGGGTCCACTGTGGCGACACAAGCCGCCGCAACCGATGCGCAGGCGCGGCTGGCCACGGCACTTGCTGATATGATCGTCGCGGACCTCACCGCAACTGCCGGGGATCTGCCCCAATGAAGCTGACTGGTCGCGACGCCGCCGCCTACCTGAAGAAACCGGACCCCGCCCATGCCGGCCTGCTGATCTTTGGCGCCGATGCCATGCGCGTGGCCGACAAGCGACAGGCCGCGATTGCCGCCCTGACCGGTCCAGGCGCCGAGGAAGAGATGCGCCTGACCCGCATCGCCGCCGCAGACCTGCGCAAGGATCCCGCAATTCTCAACGACGCGCTCAAGGCGCAGGGATTCTTTCCCGGCCCGCGTGTCGCCTTTGTCGAAGGGGCCACCGACGGGCTGTCCAAGGTCTTTGCCGCCGCCCTCGCCGACTGGCAGCCCGGTGATGCCCAGATCGTCGCCGCTGCCGGGCAGCTCACCGCCAAATCCGCCCTGCGCAAGGTCTTCGAAGGCCACCGCGCCGCTGTCGCCATCGGCGTCTATGACGACCCGCCCAGTCGCGCCGACATCGAAGAAGCACTGGCAACCGCAGGCATAAATGATGTCCCCCGCGACGTGATGGAGGCGGTGACAGCCTTGTCACAGTCCCTGCAACCGGGTGATTTCCGCCAAACGCTGGAAAAACTCGGCCTCTACAAAAGGGGCGATTCGGCCCCTTTGACCGTGGCAGAGCTGCAGGCCATGGCACCGCAATCGGCAGAAGTCGACGTGGACGACATCATCAATGTCGTGGCAACCGGGGATGCGCAGGCGATCGGACCGACCTTGCAGGAACTTTATGCCCAAGGTGTCGCCCCCGTCACACTGTGCATCGGCGCGATGCGGCATTTCCGGCGGTTACATCAGGTCGCGGCCCACCCCGGCGGGCCGGGCCAAGGCGTCGGCAGCTTGCGGCCCCCGGTCTTTGGTCCGCGCCGCGATCAGATCACTCGTCAGGCGGGGCAATGGGGTCGCGACAGGCTGGAACGCGCGCTGACCGCGCTGACCGATACCGACCTGCAAATGCGATCCGCCAACACCGCGCCGACCCATGCGCTAATGGAACGGACCCTGATTCGACTGGCGATGATGGCGCGGCGCTAACGGCCTAGTGACAGGAGTTGGCCGACCACGGCCAACGAAACGCCCCAGCCCAAGAAGGGCGGTCTTATCCATATCCACAGCCATGATCCTCGATGGTTCAGGCATTCCCGCGGCAGCAGGCGTGGTTGCTCATCCGCCCAAACCGATGGCAAGGGTCAAAGCCAATGAAATATAACGTATCGGTCACTTCAAACGCAAAAGGACGCGCCGATCAGGCACGTCCTTTTGACCGAATTCTGTGGCGTTCAGGTCTTAGAAAGAACCCGAAGCGGCAACCAGTGCGGCCAGCAGGCCCAGCACAACGTAGCCAGAGTTGATCGAGCCAGCAGGTGCAGGCGCGTCAACGACGACAACCGGCTCCATGATCTCAGGGGCCAGACCACCGGCGGTGGCGGCAGAACCAGCAACTGCGATGGCAGCGGCGGCAGCAAGAGTAGTAGTAATACGCATTGTCAAATCTCCGTAGGTTTAGATGTGAGAAAGGCTGGCACGAGGCCAGCCTTTCCTATTCAAGCTTCTAATCGGGTGATTAGAAAGAGCCGGAAGCAGCAACCAGAGCTGCCAGCAGGCCAAGAACAACGTAGCCGCTGTTGATAGAGCCAGCAGGAGCAGGCGTGTCAACGACGACAACTGGTGCTTCCATGACTTCAGGGGCCAGGCCACCAGCGTTGGCAGCGGCACCAGTAACAGCGATTGCAGCTGCGGCGGCGAGAGTAGTGGTAAGGCGCATGTCGGTACTCCAATTAGATGCACTTTGATTGACGATCACGAATTGTCTATCGGCGTTTTGGTGTCAAAACAAGCCACTAATTCGATTCCGCCCGCGCATCGGCCACATTACGGACGCTCAAGAACCAGGAATCCGGTCGCAGGCGACACAGCCTGGCTGCTTTTTATGATAGCGCCACCAGCGGCAACCCAGTAAGTGTTTGAAAAGGCTGTACTTTGCCCCTCGCACGCTTCACTATAGCGTCGTGTCGGCGTTGATTTGCCCAAAATTTCAACGGTTTCCGCACCATCCAAAACGATGCTGCACTGCAACACCTCTTGCGAAATTTGGTCGAGGTCGGTGATGGTTTCATGGATTCTTTGCGCTTTTCCGCCGCCCGCCGCTATGGCCGCGCGCACACCATTTGCCTGCGCTGCGATCAGATCACGGGGGAATCCCCGCGTGGCCACGATGATTCCATTTTCCAGCGTCACGGTGACATTGTCGGCACTTAGCCATGTCACTCGGTTGCCATTGGCCGCCGCCACCACCAGCGATGCAACCGAATTGCCGCCATAGGCCGTTACCAGCAAAAAGGCCCCCGGATTGGCATCCGCCTGCGCCCGTGTCAGCACCGGTGCTGCGGGCTGTGCCGGCGCGCCGCTCAGCCCGGCTACGCGTTGTTGCACGACGGCCAAAAATCCTTTGGCTGCAGAATTGTCGTAGATCGGGCCACAGGCCGTCAGCAACGCCAGAGTTACCCCGAAAATGGTTGTTCTTTTCATCGCCAAAAGCGTCCCCAGGTATCATCAATGTCAGCCAGCTGACCACCGCGCACGGTGTCATACAGCCGTCCCTGCACCTGAACACGTGCCCCGCCATCTCGGGAAAGGGACTGAAGTGTCGTGCTGGTGGTGCGGCGCGATGGGGTTCCGATAAAGTAATCATACGGGATCGTTATCCGAATACCCTTGTCAAACGACCCCTCACCGAACTGGTCAAATGGCATGTCAGTCAGCGTAAAATACCCGCCGATTTTCCAACCGTTTTCGAATTCATGATCCAGCGCGAATGTCGCGCCCCAATCGCCTGCCAAGTAACGTCCGACATCCATCCGGGCCTGAAAACCGTTCCCGACGTCGTAGTAGGCCGACAAATGCCCGGAAAGTACCGTGTAATCACCATCCTCGACTCGATTGCGAAAGCCGGTGACCGGGTCGCGCTCTGTCCGGTATTGCGCAAACCCAAGACCCATATCCTGATCGCGCATCGCAAGATAGTTAAGCTCGGCCCCAAAGGCGAGCCGACTTCCAACCGGCGCATACAGCACTTCGGTCGAAACGCCACCGTACATTTGCTCGAGGTATCCAGCCGTCACACGACCGTAAACTTCCGGTGCTAGCCTTGTATAATAGGCCGCCTGCAAGAAACGCAGGTTCAGATCGCCATCACGACCAAAGAACGCCTGATCGGTCCGCACATTGGCGTAGTCGTTGGGATTGTCGAAAAAGCGCAACGCTTCCTGTGGACCAAGCGCGCTTTGGCGGACCTGCCCAGAGATGACAAAATTTCGGTTCAGCTTGTATTCAATGTCGGCCTGAATTCCCACATCAGCCTCTAGCGAGCTTGTGCCGCTGAAGATCACCAGATTCAGGTAAGGACCAATCCCCCATGAAAGTCGTGGCGTGTCAGATGGCTGCAAAACCAGCCCCTCGACCGGCCCGGCCTGTCCAAATCGCGCAGCCTGATAGATGGCATCAGTGCCGCCAACCCGGTTCTCAAGGGCCTCGATCTGCCGCCGTGGCAAAGTGGTCGATGACAGTGGCAGTCCAGCTTGTGTTGGTTCAAGAATAAAGGTCTCGACCGACGGCGGAATGATCTGGGTCATCATCCGGGCCGCGCGGCCCATCGCCTGTGCCTCCGACCGAAAACGCGTGTTCTCATAGCGAAGCCGCGCAGTCCTGTCCGTGATCTCAAGCCCGACAAGCTCGATACCCTCAATCTTCAAAAGCTGGGTCAATCCAGCACGTACGGCCGGTTCTGGTTGCTTGACCTGGTCCCAGGTCTGCGCGGCCCGCTGGTCGGCGGTGCGCACCCGCACTGGCGCCGGGGCAGGATCAAGCCCACTGAAGGTGGGGCGCTTCTCAGGGTTGATCACAAAGGTCGCACTGGCTGACAGGTCTTCGCCGTTCAGATAGGCCGCATTCAATTCAATGCCCGGCCGTGGCCGATAGGTCAGACCAAAATTCAGCGGCGAACTGACGTTAACTGCGGGCGTAAAAGTCTCCTTCAGATAGGCGTTTGAGGAATATTCGGCCTTAATGCCCAGATTGGGCGTCACCTGATACTCGAAACCACCAAAAAAGGCCGCATCGCCGCGGAAGAACTGGTTGATCGAAATCGTCCCGCCATTGCCCGCGTCATCATCGTTGTTTTGTACGCGATCCACATAGACGGGACGCGTCTCAAGCGAGGAGGAAAGGACGCTCAACGGGTTGGTAAATCCATTTCGACTTGCCAATCGCCCCCAGCCAATGCCGCCGGTGACAATCAGGTCTGACCCAACGCTCTTGGATCCGACAATGTACTCTGACCCAAACCGCCCGGTGCCAAGAAAGTCGCGCAAGCCAATCGCAATCGCCGGAAGGTACCGGCTTTCGTCCGTCAACCGGTACTGCAGATCAAAGCTGCGGTCGAAGGTTTGCTTCTTACGTGCGGCATCCGGATCATCGGGATCAACGATCTGCCAGTTATCGAATGTCGAGTAACGGAATGCGCCGGACAAGCGATCCGTCAGCTGATAATTGAAAGAGGTCTTGTACCCCCCCGATCCTGCATAGCTTAACGTCGCTGCGATGTCGCTGCGGCTCGCGCTTTCTGCGGTCGGCATCTCCAAAAGACCGGGTGTTCCGAAAATCGTATACGACGGCCCGGTGTCCTGCGCCTGCGCCGCAGACCCCATGGCCAGCATCATCGCCGCATATCCAACCGTCCACACAAACCCGCTGCGCATTTCGCAACCCCCGCCTCGCATTTCTTAGACAATTGTCTAACCCGGTGCGGGCGGGATTGGAATCGGCAATTTAGGACACGGGCAAGGTGTTGCCCGCCCAGCGCAGCGCGCCCTGGGCCGCGTGCCGGCCCGTCGCAAGGCAAGCGGTGATCAGATAGCCGCCTGTCGGGGCCTCCCAATCCAGCATCTCGCCTGCCGCAAAAACCCCCGGCCTGTCCCGCAGCATCAGGTGATCGTCCAGCGCCTCAAACCGCAGACCCCCCGCCGTGGAAATCGCCTCATCCAGCGGGCGCGGACCCTGATGCGCTACAGGCAACCGCTTGATAAGACGCGCGAAATCGCCGGGAAACGGGCGGCCCCATTCGTTCAAAAGCGCGATCTGCACCGGGTCCAGCCGCAGAACTTTGCGCAGGTGGTTGGACAGGCTCGCCTTGCCGCGCGGGCGCGCCAGACGCGCGCGCACTTCGGCCTCAGTCAGGTCCGGGGCAAGGTCCAGCAGCAAGGGCGCGCCGTCGCGTACAGCCGCAGAGACCGCGTAGATTCCGCCGCCCTCGACCCCGCGGGCCGAGATCACAATTTCGCCACGTGACACCAGATCACCGGCGTGCAGCGCAATCCCCTTGACCGGTGCGCCCAGATGCCGGGCCATGTGATCCGACCAATCCACGATAAACCCGCAGTTCGCCGGCCGAAAGGGCGCGACACCGTCCATCAGACCGGCCCAAGCCCCATCGGACCCCAACCGCGCCCAACTGGCCCCGCCCAGCGCCAGCACGGTCAGATCAGCGGCAATCGCGGGCTGACCTTCAAATGCGGCCGCCCCGTCCTGCCAGCCGGTCCAACGGTGCCGGGTCCGCAACTGCACATTCTGCGCATCCAACCGCTGCAGCCATGCCCGCAAAAGCGGCGAGGCTTTCATCGCCTTGGGAAATACCCGCCCCGTGGATCCGGTGAAAAGCGGCTGACCCAGCCCCTCGGCCCAACCGATCACCGCGTCCGGCCCAAACCCGGCCAGTGCCTGCGCAAGGGCGGGCGGCATCGCCCCGTATCCTGCGTCAAAACACTCTTCTTCTTTGGTCAGGTTTAGCCCCGACTTGCCCGCCATCAGAAACTTGCGCCCGACACTGGGCATCTGGTCGGCCACAGTCACCGACACGCCTGCGCCCGACAGCACCTCTGCCGCCATCAGCCCCGCAGGCCCGGCCCCGATCACCAATGCGGTGGTCACGCCTTCTCAGACACCGGCAAAGCGCCCTTGATCTCGACCACGCGCTGCGGGAACGGGATTTCGATGCCCTCAGCCTTCAGCGCATTCCAGATCAGGAACATCACGTCGCTGGCATATTTGTTCTTGCCGTCGTCGATCCCCTCGACCCAGAATTCCACGCCAAACTCGATCCCGCTGTCGCCAAAGGCCTTCAGCTCAACATCCGGTGCTTCGGGTTCCTGCAACACACCGGGGTGCTTGGACACCGCAGCATTTATCAGCTCTGGAATGCGATTGATGTCTGTGTCGTAGCTGACGCTGAACTCCACCTCCAACCGGTTGGCGCTGCCGCTGTCAGAATAATTGACCACCCGCGTTGTGATGAAATCCTCGTTCGGCACCACAATCCAGCGCCCGTCATAGGTCTCCAGAATGGTGGCCCGCGCGGTCATCTTGATGATCGTGCCCGCCTCACCGCCGTCCAGCTCAACATAATCCCCAACCGTGGCCTGCCCCTCGACCAGCAGGATCACGCCCGAGATAAAGTTCGATGCGATCTTTTGCAGACCAAAACCAAGGCCGACACCCACCGCACCACCGATGATGGCCAGCGACGACAGGCTGATGCCCATGATGTTCATCAGCAGCAGGAAAGCAAAGCCAAAGATCGCAAATTCAGCAGCCTTCACAAGCAGTTGCCGGATCGCGGGCCGCATCGGTTGCTTCTCGATATAGGTGGCGGTCTGGCTGTTGGACCAGGTGCCAAGCCAGAACAGGATGCTGCCCGCAATAATCCCCCGGACAATCGCCATGATCGAAAACTTGATATTGCCCACACCAACGGTCGTCTCGGTCAGGAACAATGACACATCGTCCAGAATGCCCAGCGCATAAAGGGCAGCAATCGGCACAACGACATACCGCGCCAGCGTCTTCAGGAACGGTTCCTTGATGATCTTGTCGGCCAGCGCCCGCGCCGCCAGAAAGATGAACACCCGTTTGCCAAAGGCGATCACCGCACCAGAGCCAAAGATCGACCGCGTGACCTGTTCGCCGACCGCCGTCAGCCCATAAGCCAGCAGCGGCAGCAACAGCGGCAGGAACATAAGCAGATACAGCCGCCCCTTGGACAGGATCGACGTAGACCCCTCAGGCGGGGTCAGTACTGTGGTGATCCGCCGCGACATGATCCGGTTGATCAGCCGCGCCAGCAGATAGGCAACGATCAGCAGGCCAAACTGCGACCATGCCGCAGGCGACAACAGCCAATCCTGCGCGATCACCAGCCCCTGATCCAGATAGCCGCGCGCCGTTTCGATAAGGTCACTGTCCATAGTTTGATGTCCCCGAACGTCCCGCCTTCCGTCTTGCCGCGCATGGGCCGTGGACTCAACCCTTATGACGCAGGATCGGCGGATCTGCCCAGAGGCTGGGCAATAGGCCCACCACCCGGTAAAAGGTGGCATGACCCATCCGCTGGAAGATCTGATTAACAAGATGATGGCCGGGGCCGCCGCCCGAGGCGACTTTGACAACCTGCCGGGCGCGGGCAAACCGCTTGACCTGTCGGGCGATCCCAAGAACCCGCTCTTGAACCGCATGATGACAGAGGCGCAGGCAAAACCACCCGCCATCACCCTCAAAGAACAGATCGCAAAGGCACAAGCCCACCTCAAGACCCTCACCGATCCGGCCGCGCGCAAGGCGCAGATGAAAGTCATCGCTGATCTGCAAACCCGCCTCGCGATCGAGGTCGAGGCGATGCGCCGCTATGGCTGACGCCTGTTGCCGATGACCGCCTTGCAACCGGGTCTGCGCAAGCTCTTGACCGCTCAGATCCCCGCTGATTTTGCCGATTGGCTGGATGTGGTGGCGATCAGCGCGCTGCTCGCCTTCGTCTGGCAGGTTGACACCTATGTTTTTGCCCTGCTCGCCGTGGCCATGGGACTGCCCTACCTGATTATTGGTCCCTTGGCGGGCGCTCTGGTTGACAGGGTCGATACGCGACGGGTGCTGATCTTCGCCAATCTGGGGCGGGGCTTTGCCACCATTGCCTTCTTTCTGGCCGGTGAATGGCCCGCCTTGCTGGCACTCATTGCCCTGCGCAGCGTGGTCGACACTTTCTATTCCCCCGCCAACCAATCCGCGATCCAGGCCCTGTCCGACCCCGCCACCCGTATCCGCGCCAACGCGATCAGCCACGGCATCAATCAGGCGTCCAAGATCGTGGCCCCCTCGGTTGGTGGCGTGCTTTTGATCTGGTTCACGCCACAGACGGTCTTTCTGGCCAATGCCTGCGCGTCCTTTCTGGCAGTGGCCCTGTTGCTGCGCCTGTCCAAACTGCCCGCCGCGCCCCGCGATGCGGACAGCCCCGGCCTGCTGGCAAGCCTCAAAAGCGGCCCAGCACTCTTGCGGGACAGCGCGGTATTGCGCGCGGTGCTACTGATGATGGCGGCCGGGTATTTCGCGATGTTCTTCTATGACAACCTGATCGCGCCCCTGACCCGCGACCTTGGCTTTAGCCAGACCCACCTTGGGCTGCTGCTGGCCGCTGTGGGTGCGGGTGGCGTGATCTGCGCTGCGGTCATGTCGCGTCTTCGTAGCACGCCGCGCCCGTTCTTGCTGATCACCTGCGGTGCGCTGATCGGCGGCAGCACCGTGGTTGCGGTCGGACTGGCAGAGGTCACGGGCTTCCCCCTCGCCCTTGCCACCTATCTGCTGGCATTTTTCGTGCTGGGCGTGACCACCGCGCTCATGGTCGTGCCGATCCGCACGGTTATCCAGAACAACACCGACAGCAGCAGCATCGGTCAAATCACCGCGCTGAGCGAGGCGGCAAATACGCTCGCCCTTCTCACTGCGCCCTTCATCGGCGCATGGCTGGCGACCGCAACGACCATCGGGGCCGCTTTTGTGCTCGGAGGGGCCGTGATGTTGGGCCTCGGTCTGCGCGCGTTTACCTTGCGAAATATAAGCTAAATCAAAGCCTTGATTGCACCGACATGACTGTGCTCTGCGCTCAGGGCCGCCGCACACAGATCGCGCGCCACTGGCATCACATCGTCAAAGACGCCATCCACCAGCCCTGCATCCAGCGCCTGATCCGCCGTCCACTTCTGGCCCGCCATCAGCAACAGCTTCGCTCGCGACGGCCCGACCAGCGCCTTCAGGCGCCCCGGATCGGACGGCTGCGGCAGGAACCCCATCTTCATCACCGGATAGAAAAACTTGGCCCCCGGCACCGCAACCCGCAGATCACAGGCCAATGCCATGCCAAAGGCCCCGCCTGCCAGCGTCCCGTTCAACGCCGCAACTGTCAGCCCCGGTGCGGCCGCTATGGCGGATGACAGCTCTTCCCACAGCGGGCTTTTCGCCAATCCCTTGGGGGCTTCGTCCAGATCAGCGCCCGCGCTGAACACTGTGCCTTCGCCGGTCAGGATCACCGCCTTCGCCCCGCCGGCGATCTTGTAGATGCCAATCAGCTCGGTAAGCATATCCGCCGTCAGCGCATTGGCCTTGTCCGCCCGATCCAGCGTGACAATCCACAGATCGCCTTCGCGCGCGACCCGGATCAAATCAGACCCACCTTGCGGCGCACGTCTTCATCGCGCAGCGATACGTCGCCGCCCAGATAGCCATCGGCATCCGCCGAACACATCCACATCAGCGCCTGCGCGGGCCACTCGGGCGGGATATGATCCTCCCACGCGAGTTGACTAACCGGGTTGATGCCGCTGGCCTTGATCTCGCGCTGCATCTCTGTGGCCACGGTGCCGGGGCTTAACCCCAACACCCGCACGCCGTTCTCGCGCGCTTCCTTGTCGCCCACGCGGGTCAGCATGAGCGCCCCCGCCTTGCCGCTGCAATAGGCGGCCCACCCCTCAACCGGGCCGTGGGCCGCGCCGGATGAGATGTTGATGATCGTCCCCGACCCTTGTGCAATCATTCCCGGCAGGGCCGCGCGCATCCCGTGCATCACGCCTTTGAGATTGATGTCGATGGTGTGGCTGTACGCCTCTGGATCAATGGTGGACAAATGCCCGATCGGATCAATCACTCCGGCGTTGTTAATCACCACATCCAACCCGCCAAAGGCATCGCGGGCCGCGGTCATCGCCTGATCCACTTCCCAGTAGCGCGACACGTCACAGGGGATCGCCAGGGCATTGTCCCCGATCTGTCCGGCCAGTTCCGCAATCGCCTCGCGCGAGCGGGCGAGCAGCGCCACATTGGCCCCGGCGGCTGCAAAGCTCTGCGCGGCTGCGGCCCCAATTCCGCGACTTGCCCCCGAAATCAGGACGGTTTTGCCCTCAAAATCCACATTTTTCATCGCTTTCCCTTTCGGTTGCCACCATGCGGTCATATTCTCTGGGTCAGGATGCCCCGACCTTGACCCGCGCAGCAGCGCGGCAAATCATAGACCAGACCCGTATTTCCGAAAGGTAACTCTGATGACCAAACTGCAAACATTCAAGACCGGCGTGTGCCTTGCCGCCCTGTTCAGCGGACAAGCGGCGCTTGCCGATGTGACCGCAGCGCAAGTCTGGGAAAACTGGAAATCCAGCCTCGATATCTACGGCGATGCCGGAGTGACCATCGGCAACGAAGAGATCGGCGATGGCACCGTCACCATCACCGGTCTGGGCTTGTCGATGGATGATGGCGACACAGCCGTAACCGCCGACATGGGCACACTGACGTTTACCGAAAACGGCGACGGCACAGTGGCGATCACCATGGCCGAGTCCGTTCCGATCAGCATCACCAGCAGCGACGGGTCTACGGCGGATATGTCGGTGACCAACAGTGGCCTGTCGATGACCGCCTCTGGCGACCCGGATGCAATCAACTATGACCTCAGCGCGGACAAATACAGCTTTCAGGTCGATAACATCACCGAAAACGGCCAGACCATCGACGCCGATGTCCTCTTTGCGGGCAACGACGTGGCAGGCCGCTATACCGTCACCAACGGTGACATCCGCAACCTGACCTATGCGCTGACCATGGGATCGGTGGACCTGCTGGTTGATGTGACCGACCCCGACACCAACACCGTGGCGCTGATTTCCGGCAAGGTGAACGGCCTCTTTGTGGATGCCGACATGGACCTGCCAGAGGATTTGTCCTTTGACGATCCCGACAACGTTGACCTCACCGGCTTTGCGGTGGCGGCGAACTATGGCCTGAACGACGGCAGCTATATCTTCGACATCTCCGAAGGCGGCGAACAGGTGGCTGGCAGCGTCAGCACCGGATCGGCTGCGATTGACCTGGGCTTTGACAGCGATGCGCTGACCTACAACGTGCTGACCACGGACATTGCGATGGATATGGTGGTGCCCAATGTGCCGGTTCCGGGCATGCAACTGCCGCTGAAATTGTCGCTGGCGGAATACGGCATCGGCGTTGCGATGCCGCTCTCCAAAACAGACGAACCGACCGATTTCGCCTTTGGCCTCAACCTGACCGACCTCACCATCAATGATGAGATCTGGGCCATGGGTGATCCCGCCGGTGCCCTGCCCCGCGATCCGGTCACGATCAAGCTGGACCTTGCCGGCACGACCCAGCTGTTCTTTGACATCCTTGACCCTGCGCAGGCCGACGCGATGGCCATGGCCGAAGTGCCGGGCGAACTGCACAGCCTGAAGCTGAACGAACTTCTGGTCAGTGCGGTGGGGGCCAAGCTGGACGGCACCGGTGATTTCACCTTTGACAACACCGACTTTGAAACCATCCCCGACATCCCCCGCCCCGAAGGCTCGGTGACGCTGAACCTTGCCGGGGCCAATGCGCTGATCGACACGCTGATCCGGATGGGTCTGCTGCCAGAGGATCAGGCGATGGGCGCGCGGATGATGATGGGCATGTTCGCTCGAACCACCGGCGATGATCAACTGTCCTCGACCGTTGAGGTCAACGCCGAAGGCCACGTGATCGCCAACGGCCAGCGCATCCGCTGATCTTCCGATAATGCCCCGCGCCACAGATGCTGGCGCGGGGCTTTTGTTTTTCTGCATGATTGGACCTTTCATGAAACTGACCCGCTTTGCCCTGCCCTTCGCCCTGATCCCTGGTGCCGCCCTGGCTGACGTCACGCCACAGGATGTCTGGAACAATCTGACCGCGGCCTATGGTGCCGCCGGGCTGACGCTTGATGGCACTGTCACACCCGATGGCGACAACCTGACCCTTTCGGGCGGGGTCCTGCGCGTGGACTATCCCCAAGGGCTGGGCAGTGCGACGCTGACCTTCCCCAATACAACACTGACCGCGATGGGCGACGGCACCGTGGGGATCGTGACCGACCCCACCTATTTGATGGAACTTGCGGTCGACGTGCCTGACACCGGCCTTCTGACCGGCAATATCACCATCGCCCAAACCAATGTCAGCGCCGTGGCCTCGGGCAATCCGGGCGACGTGACCTACACCAGCTCTGCCGACAAGGTGGACGTGCTGATCAACAACGTTTCGATCCCCGGCGAAGAGCTCGATTTTTCGCTCGAAGTGTCCGGCGACGGCTACACCTCGACCACCCGCGTGACCGAAGGCGAAAACCTGACCATCACGCTCGACAACCTCAATGGCGCAGCCACATCCAACTTTGTGATGGCCGCGGGCCCGATGCGGCAGGAAAGCACCAGCGCAGGCGGAGAGTTGCGGATGCTGGGCACCATCGTGTTGCCGCCAGAGATGAACATCATGGACCTGACACCTGCCTTGCTGTCGGGCCTGTCGATGACGCTGACCACACAGGCCGCCGCCTCCGAAGGCACCAGCAAAACCTTCATGGACGGCGCGCTGACCAACGAACAAATCCAATCCACCGGGGCCACAACCGCCAACATGACGCTGAACGCGGATGGCTTTGCCGTTGATGGCACGGCAGATGGCTTTGCCCTGACCTTCACAGACCAGAACCTGCTGCCTTTCCCGGTCTCTGTCGCAGGTGGGGAACTTGCCGTTGACGTGGCCGTGCCCCTTGTGGCCCGCGACACGCCGCAAGACTTCAAATACGGCGTCAGCTTTCAGGACCTCAGCATTGATGAAAGCCTTTGGGGCATGTTCGACCCCGCGGGATCACTGGATCAAAGCCCTGCTGACCTGACCATCGACGTTTCCGGCAGCCTGAACTGGGGTGTGAACCTGCTCAACGTCGAGGAATTGATCGCGCTTGAAGATGCGCAAACCTCGCCGGTGACGATCAATTCCCTGTCGATCAACGACATCGGACTGGCCGCGCTGGGGGCCGCCGCCAATGCCACCGGTGCCTTCACCTTTGACAATGCCGATATGGACACGATCCCCGGCATGCCGCGCCCCGAAGGCAGCGCCAAGATCACCGCCACCGGCTTGAACGCTGCGATTGACCAACTGGTCGGCGCCGGGTTCATCCCCGAAGAAGAGGCGATGATGCCGCGCATGATGATGGGCATGTTCGCCCGCACCGTGGGTGAGGATCAACTTGAGACAGAGGTCGAGGTCAACGCCGAAGGCCACGTCATCGTCAACGGTCAGCGCATGCGCTGATCGCGCGCGCCGCGTCCCTGTTGGACCGGCAATGAAAGATCTGGGCGCTGGTTCCGGCCAGCGCCCCTTTTATGTTCGCCCGAAACGCCGCATCTGCCCGCAAGCTGCGCCAGCCAAACCGCCACTGCTCTGCAAGCCGATCCACATTGCCCGGCGGCAATTCGGGCCGCGTCGTTCCGCGATGCCGCAAGGGCCGTTTCAGCAACCGCCACGCCCGTTGCCACAGCGGCGGGTCCAGCCAGATCACCACCTGCGCCCGGGGCAAGGCCAGCGGCAGCAGGCTCGGCCCGCCCTCGATCACCCAGCGTTCTTCCGCGACCAGCCCGGCCAGATCAGCGAGGATCTCGGCGCGCGGCCTTTGCACCCAATGGGTCGTCAGTTTGATGGCATCAAACGACACCACACCGCCCAGCCTTGCGGCCCAATACGACTTTCCGGCCCCATTGGCACCGGTGATGATGATGCGGTCCATTGCAACGGGTCTAGCAGCTCCTCAGGGCCGGTCAATCGCGCGTGCATCCAGGAACTCATGCATCTCCCATCGCGCCTGCTCCAGCACGCCGCGCGGATAAGTGACCTCTGCACCGCCTTTCACAACGGCAACGGATTCGGGTGTAGCCTTGAACAGAACCGGGCCGGCAGGCGTTTCCACAAACCAGTGGATCTCGGGGCGCGCGCGATCCATCAAGGTAATCCGGCCTTGCTCGAAATAGTCTTTCTTCGCACGCGCAAACGCTGGGTTTGCCGGATTATGCTCAGCCAGCTCTTCACCAGACCAACCCAATTGCGCAGCCTCTGGCAGATAA
Source organism: Yoonia sp. R2331 (assembly GCF_041103235.1). Lineage (NCBI taxonomy): Bacteria > Pseudomonadati > Pseudomonadota > Alphaproteobacteria > Rhodobacterales > Paracoccaceae > Cognatiyoonia > Cognatiyoonia denitrificans. The sequence goes on from NZ_JBGCUN010000003.1 coordinate 238,132, forward strand.
CACGCAATGGCCAAGGCCCGCAGGCCCTGATCCTTTTTTGACCGTCCCGCGATCTGACCCAATTTCCAGGACCGCTTGTCGCGAAAGATTGCACCCGCCAGCGCCTCGCCCGGCAAACCCCAGCGATCAAGAAGCATCTTCAGGGACGGATAGCTGAATATCCCGCGACGCATTGCCAGCCGATACAGCGTGGCGGCTGTGTCGTCCTCTTGCAGGGCAAAATGGGCGCTTTGCCCTCGGATCAGCGCGGACCTCCCATCGGGCCAGTCCTGCATTGGCATTTTGCCATTCAGGTAAAGGCCCGACCGCGCCTCTGTTCCGATCGCCTGCCCCAGCGCATAAGACCGGTGTAGCGCGTCATCAGACGGCAAGGCCTTATACACTTCGAGAAGCTGCCGCGCTTGCAAATCTGTTGCAGCAAACGGGCTTTGCCGAGCGACCTCTTCGATTTGCGCTGTCCAGTCCTCGGAACTGGCAATCACCAGATTCGGATGCTGAAAAAGCCAGACCCAGGCATCCAGGTAATACGCCGACCGACTGCCGGAATAGAGATTGAGCAACATATCGAAACGTTTGCCCATCTCTTCGCGTAAATCTTCCCCAAGTCGGTCAAGGCCCATTGCAAGCCGCTCGATACTCCGCTCGGCCGACCATGCGCCTTGGGAAACCTCCAACCACTCTTTCAGCGGGCCAAATGCGGCAATCGCGTCATCCATCGCGTCCTGAACAGTTTCATCTGCCGGGCGATCCGCAATGCGGCTGACAAAGGCCTCTTTCCACGTCTGCGCGGCGTCAGGGACAAAGACATGCGGGGTCAGCCGGTCGCGCACCTCCTGCGTTTGCTGATTCAGAAACGCGCGCATCTCATTGTCGGACAGCTGCAGTGCAAAGAATGCCTTGTCACATTCTTCCAGCGCTTCGGCACGTTCAGAAAAGCCGTTTTGTTTGACCGCCTCATTCGGGTTCCCGTCGATCCAGCCAGCGCAGCGTTCAAGAACCGCAGCCAATCCATCACTGCCGATCATGCGCGCCGCGCGCAGGGCCCGCGGCAATTCCGACTTCAGACGCGCGCCCGAATTTCCGATGTATTGACTGTGACCGCCGTTGTTGACCTGCCCAACGTAGAAATCCAAAAGATACAGATCCGCATAGCTTTCAAGAATGCTGTGTGGGTCGTAACCCGCCCCATAGAGCGCGTTGACATAGTTGACATGCGCCTGCACGGCATCGACCACGCGGCCGCCAAATGCCCAATCCATCAGGATCAGCGGCAATTTGGGATCATTTCCGTCGTATGCCTTCATGGTTCAGCCCGCCTTTCTGACAATGCAAACAACCGCTTAAAGCTTGGCATCGGCATTAAGACCTTTCATGAAACTACTTGGTGTTCAACTCAGGGTGGTTCGGGGCAGGTGCGCCATAATCGCGCGCCCTTGCGGGTGGGCCGCCTTCGGACTACCTCAGGACGTAGCAAAGGATCACCCATGACCGCACTTTCCGACCTGACCCAGCGCCTGCTGGACGAAGCCCGCAAAGCCGGGGCCGATGCCTCTGACGCCATAGCAGTCGACGGCACCTCCGTTTCCATCGACGTGCGCGGCGGGGCGTTGGAAAATGCCGACCGCTCCGAAGGGATTGACGTCGGGCTGCGCGTGCTGATTGGCAACCGGCAGGCCTGCGTGTCCTCGTCCGACACCAAGCCAGAGACATTGCGCACCATGGCCGAACGCGCCGTCGCGATGGCCCGGATCGCGCCGGAAGACCCCTATGCGGGCCTCGCCGATCCCAGTCAGTTGGCAACGAACACAGCCACCGAAGACCTCGAACTTTATGACGCGACCCCCGAACCCGATCCCGCCGCCCTGCAGGATGACGCCGCACGGGCCGAGGCCGAAGCGCTGAAAAACCCCGGCATTAGTCAGGTGCAACAATCCAGCGCGGGCTATTCGCACCGGCGCATCCATCTGTCTGCCTCCAACGGCTTTGACGCCGGTTACGCCCGCACCGACCGGGGCATTTCCTGCCTTGCGATCACCGGCACCGGCACGGCGATGGAACGCGACTATGACTACGACAGCCGGATCTTTCAGGCCGATTTGCGCGACGCCGCCGAGATTGGCCGCATCGCCGCCGAACGCGCTGTTGCCCGCGCCGGGGCCACGCGACCCAAAACCGGTGCCTATCCGGTCATGTTCGACGAACGTATCGCATCTTCGCTGATCGGTCACTTGCTGCAAGCAGTGTCTGGCGGGGCGATTGCGCGCGGGTCCAGCTGGCTTTTGGGTGCGCTGGGCGAACAGGTCCTGCCCAAGGGCCTTTCGGTGATCGAAGACCCGCACCGCGTGCGCACCTCTGGTTCCAAACTCTTTGACGCCGAAGGCCTGCCCACCACCCGCCGCGCCATCGTGGATGACGGCGTGCTGACTGGCTGGACGCTGGACCTTGCCACCGGGCGCAAGCTTGACATGGCCTCCACCGCGAATGCGTCCCGCGGCACCACTGCCCCGCCTTCGCCCAGCCTGACCAACGTGGCCCTGACCCAAGGCACCCAAACCCAGGCCGAGATGCTGCGCGACATGGGCACCGGCCTGCTGGTGACATCCATGATCGGCTCCACCATCAACCCCAACACCGGGGATTATTCCCGTGGTGCGTCGGGCTTTTGGGTCGAAAACGGGGAAATCACCCACCCGGTGAACGAAATCACCGTGGCGGGCAACCTGCGCGACATGCTGATGCGGATCACCCCCGCCAATGACGCGCGCACCCATCTGTCACGCGTTGTGCCATCGCTGCTGGTCGAAGGGCTCACCCTTGCCGGAGACTGACGTCGCCCTGTTGGCCGCAGCCGCGCGCCGCGCCGGCGAGATTGCCAAATCGCACTTTGGTCAGAACCCCGAAACTTGGGACAAAGGCGATGGCGCAGGTCCGGTGACTGCCGCTGATCTGGCGGTTAACGCCATGCTGCACGACACGCTGCGCGCCGCCCGGCCCGACTATGGCTGGCTGTCCGAAGAAGACCCCGACAGCGCAGCGCGGCTGTCGTCCAAACGCCTGTTTGTCGTTGACCCCATCGACGGCACCCGCGCCTTTATCGCAGGCGACAAGGATTGGGGCCATTCCATCGCCGTGGTCGAAAACGGCGTGCCCGTGGCCGCCGCCATCGCCATGCCGATGCGCGGCCAGATCTACACCGCAGCCACCGGCACCGGCGCGTTCCTCAACGACGCCCCCATCCGCGCCAGCACCCAGACCGACCCCGCCGCGACCACTGTGCTGACTGCCAAGCCCAATCTCGCACCCTGCTACTGGACCCCCGCCGGGCCGCCGCCGTTCAAGCGCAGCTTTCGGTCCTCGCTCGCTTACCGCATGGCGCTGGTGGCATCGGGCCGGTTTGACGCCATGTTGACCCTGCGCCCGACATGGGAATGGGACATCGCCGCTGGCACGTTGCTGGTGACAGAGGCAGGCGGCACCGTCACCGACCACACCGGGGCCGCACTGCGGTTCAACAACCCGCACCCGCAAGTCGCCAGCGTGCTGGCGGCAGGCGCTGTCCACGCGCCGATAAACGCCGCACTGGCCTAACTGTTACTTTGGTGTGGCGGCAATGATCGCCCGCCGCAACCGATCCACGATCAGATCAACATCGTCGCGAGTGATCATTAGCGGCGGCGACATGATGTTCAGATGCCCGATTGGCCGCACGATCAGCCCCAGCTTTTCGGCGGCATTCGAAATCCGCTTGCCAATGTTCAGCTTATCGGGGAACAGCGCCTTGGTCGCCTTGTCCGCCACGCTTTCCACACACATCATCATCCGCATCCCGCGCACATCGCCCACTGTCGGCAGCTCTTTGAGCGTGGCCAGTTGCTCCTCGAAATAGCGACCCACCGTGTCGGCATTGCCCAGCAAATCCTCGCGCTCGATAATTTCAATGTTCTTCAGCGCTGCCGCACAGCTCACCGGATGACCGGCATAGGTGTAGCCGCTGGCATAATACCCTTCGGCGTTCTTCGCTGCGATCACGTCATGGATGCGGTCGGAATAGATCATCGCCCCCAACGGCAAATAACCAGAAGTCAGCCCCTTGGCCGAGGCGATGATATCCGGCACCACGCCAAACACCGCCTCTGACGCGAACCACTGACCCAACCGCCCCCATGCGGTGACAACCTCGTCTGCGACAAACAGAATGTCATGCGCGCGACAAATGGCGTGAATACCGGTCAGATACCCCTCTGGCGGCACCAATACCCCGCCCGACCCCATGATCGGCTCTGCGAAAAACGCACCAATCTTGTCCGCCCCAACGCGGTCCACCAAGTCGCTGAATTCCTGCACCAGTTGCGCGGCATAGTCCGCCTCGCTCAGTCCCGCGGGCCTGCGATAAACATCCGGTGCGCTCAGATGGTGGTGACCGTCCTCGATATAGGAAAACTCTGGTGGCCTGTCCCCATCGCGGTTGCCAATCGACATCGCGGCAAAGGTGGACCCGTGATAGGCGCGCTTGCGGGCAACAATCTGCACCTTCTCGGGCCGCCCCATGCAACGCTGATAAAACTGCATCAACCGATAGGCGCTATCAATCGCCGTGGACCCGCCGGTGGTGAAATGCACCCGGTTCAGATCACCCGGCGTCAGGCTTGCGATCTTTTCGGCCAATTGCGTCGACACCGCATTGGTCATGTCCGTAAAGGTCGAGGAATAGGCAAGCGTCCGCACCTGATCGGCAATCGCATCGGCCATCTCGTCCCGGCCCAGCCCGATGTTGGTGCACCACAGCCCGCCAACCGCATCCAGATACCGCTTGCCCGCACTGTCATAAAGCCAGGCACCCTCACCGCGCGCGATGACCAGCGGCGCATCTCCTTCGTCGGCGTGCAGGTTGATCCACGGCCGCAATGCATGCCGCTGGTCGGCGATCACTGTGGCCTGCGCTGTGTTGCTTTCCGGCGTGGTCATGTCCATTCCCTCTGCCACCGATGCCCGACTGTGGGCAACGTCGAAAGAACCCCCGGTTTTGTCAAGCAGCCCGTCGTGATCCAAGTATGGACGACACGACCCGTTTTGTGTTGCTATTGGTGGTCACCACCGCTGGGGTGGAATCGTTACGGGGTTAGGGCGCGCGCGTATGAAAAGGTGGTTGAGTTCAGAAACCGGTCGCGGTTACCTGATGATCTCTCCGCCATTTGTCTATGCGATCCTGCTGTTGGCCGTACCGCTGGCGCTTGTCCTCGCGATGAGTGTCTGGACACAGGATTTTCTGGATATTCAGCGCGGCTTTTCGATGGCCAACTACATCGAGGCTTGGACCAATCCGCTTTACCAGACGCTGATGCTGCGCTCGCTCAAGATCGCGCTCATCACCACGCTGGTCACCGTGCTGATCGCTTATCCCATCGCCTACTACATCTCCTTTGTGGTGCCCGACCGGCAGAAACCGATCTGGATCTTCCTGATTACGATTCCGTTCTGGACCAGCTACCTGATGCGGATTTTCCTGTGGAAGGTGATCCTGGGCTTTAACGGCGTGGTAAACGGGTCGCTTATGGAACTGGGCCTGATCGCGGAACCGCTGGACTTTATCCTTTATAATCAAGCCGCTGTGGTCATCACGCTCAGCCATGCCTGGGTGCCTTTTGCGGTGCTGCCGATCTTTGTGACAATGGAACGGATCGACCGCAGCCTGCTTGAAGCGGCGCGTGATCTGGGCGATTCACCCTTTTGGCGGCTGATCCGCGTGACCCTGCCGCTCAGTATGCCGGGCGTTGTGGCCGCCACGCTGATCGTCTTTGTGCCGACGATTGGTGACTATATCACCCCGCGCCTTGTGGGTGGGCCTGATGGGCTGATGATCGCCAATATGATCGAAGTGCAATTCAAGAAATCGAACAATGCACCCTTGGGGGCGGCCCTTGCGGTGTCGTCGATGATGCTTGTCACCGCCGTGGCCCTGATCTTTGTCTGGCTCAACCGCCGCCACATGACGCGAAGGGGCTAGACCATGCGCATCCTCTTCACCGCCTTTGTCGTGCTTTTCTTCATCGTGCTTTATGGCCCCACGTTCCTTCTGCCGATCTTTGCGTTCAACGACAGCAGCATCGTCGCCTTCCCGCTGGGTGGCTTCACCTATCAGTGGTTCGTCGAGCTGTGGAACACGCAGGCGCTCAAGGACGCGGCCTTCAATTCGCTCCTGATCGCAAGCGTTGTGGCGGTCGTCTCGACCTGCCTTGCGATGTTCGCCTCGCGCGCCTCAACCGCCTACCGGTTTCGCGGTCAGGGTGCGGCAATGGGGCTGATCATGGTGCCGATGGTGCTGCCCGAAATCATCGTTGGCGTCTCGCTTTTGGTGGTCATCTTGCAATTGGGCCTGCCCCTTTCGATCTGGACGATCATCCTGGGCCATGTGCTGATCTGCACCCCTTTTTGCATCGCGATCCTGCGCGCGTCCTTCCAACAGCTTGACCCCAGCCTGGAAGAGGCCTCGCTTGATCTGGGACAGTCGCGGATCAACACCTTCTTTCTGGTGACCTTGCCGCTGTTGATGCCAAGCGTGATTTCCAGCTTGCTGATCGCCTTCATCATCTCTCTGGATGAGTTTGTGATCGCATTCTTTTTGTCCGGCACCGAACCCACACTGCCAGTCTACATCTGGTCGCAACTGCGTTTCCCGCAGAAAATCCCCTCTGTCATGGCGCTGGGCACCATCCTTCTGGTGCTCTCGGTTCTGCTGCTTAGCCTGTCGGAATTTTTCCGTCGCCGCGGCGCGCGCAAGACAGGCGCTTCATTTCTGGAAACCGCCACATGATCGACATCGCCCACATCGAAAAGTACTACGGCACCTTCCACGCCTTGCGGGATGTCAGCTGTTCCATCGGCGCAGGCGAATTCTTTTCGCTGCTCGGCCCCTCGGGCTGTGGCAAGACCACGCTTCTGCGGGTGATCGCCGGGTTTGAGGATTTCAAATCCGGCACCCTGACTATCGACGGCGTCGATATGCAGGGCCGATCCCCCGACAAGCGCCCCACCAATATGGTGTTCCAAAGCTACGCGATCTTCCCGCACCTGACGATTTCGCAGAACGTGGCCTACGGGCTGCGCGCGCAAAAAGTGCCGAAAACCGAATGGCCCGCCAAGGTGGGCGAGGCGCTCGAAAAGGTTGGCTTGTCAGGCTACGGCGAACGCGCCGCACACCAGTTGTCCGGCGGCCAACGCCAGCGCGTGGCACTTGCCCGCGCCCTGATCCTGAAACCCAAAGTGCTGCTTTTGGATGAACCGCTCTCTGCGCTTGACCGCAAGTTGCGCGAAGACATGCAATCCGAGTTGCGCCGCCTGCAACGCGATCTGGGCATCACCTTCATCATGGTCACCCACGACCAAGACGAAGCACTCACCATGTCTGACCGCGTCGCCGTGCTGCACGAAGGCGAGATACAGCAGATCTCGACCCCTCAACAACTTTACCAGAAACCTGAACGCCGGTTCGTTGCAGAATTCTTCGGCATGATGAACCTGCTTCCCGCCAAACTGACCGCGCAGGACGGCGACACCGCCACCGTTGATGTCGCAGGCTTTGGCCCCTGCGCCTTCCCCGCCTCTGCCGTGCCCACCGGCCCGCTGACCGCCGGCATCCGCCCCGAACAGATGACCCTGCTTTATGACGACCAGCCCGCACAGGGCGACGTGCTGTCAGGCACCATCGCAGAAGTGACCTATCGCGGTGATATGACCTACTACGATATCACGCTCTCGGGTCTCGATCAGCCGATCTGGCTGTCCATGCGCAACACCTCTGGCCGCCGTATCCTGAAAACCGGCGAACCGGCCCGCATCCAATGGACGCGCGACGCGCTGCTCCTGCTCAATGACACCTGAACAAAACCACTCAACAAGGAGAACCTGATGAAACACCTTTTGAAAGGCACCTGCGCGGCCATCGCCATCGCCGCCCCGCTGACAGCGCTGGCGCAAGATCCCGGCCTGATCGTGCTCGACTGGTCCGGCTACGAAGACCCCGGCTTTATCGGCGCTTATATTGAGACGCACGGCGATGTGCCCTCTTATTCCTTCTTCGGTGACGAAGACGAAGCCTTCCAGAAACTCCGCTCTGGTTTCAAGGCCGATGTGTCCCACCCCTGCTCTCAGTCGGTGGAAAAGTGGCGGCTTGCCGGGCTGATCGAACCACTGGATACATCCCGGATCGACCGCTGGGATGACGTCAACGCGGTCAAGGAAAGCTTTGTCCACGACGGCGAATACTACATGCTCCCGATGGACTGGGGCACCACCGCGCTGACCTACCGCTCTGACATGGTGGACGCCGCTGACATGACCTCGCTGCAGGTCTTCCTTGACCCCGCCTTTGCCGGTCGCACTTCGTTGCCCGACAATGTTGATGATGTCTATGCGCTGGCTTTCCTAGCCACTGGCGTCACCGACTGGACCGAAGTGACCCCCGAACAGGTCGCCGCCGCCTCTGACTGGCTGCGCAAGGCCCATCAGAACGTGCGGACCTATTGGGCCGATGGCGCTGAACTTCAGCAGCTCATGGCCTCGGGCGAAGTCACCGTTGCATGGGCGTGGAACGAAGTGCCCACCACCCTGCTGGCCGAAGGTCACCCCGTTGCCGTCAACCGCAACACCGTTGAAGGATCATCATCCTGGTTCTGCGGCTACGTGAACCTTGTGGACGGGCCCAACGACGAACAGAAAATGTACGACTTCCTGAATGCATGGATGGAACCGGATTCGGCTGAATACATCGTCAACGAATGGGGCTACGGCCACGGCAACCAGACCGCCGTTGACGCGCTCGGGACCGAAGCGCTGGAAGGTGTCGGCCTGGGTGCCACCGAAACCCCGATCCTGGCACAGGCTCCGATGGATGTGCGCGTCCGCGAAGGCATGGTCAACGAATTCGAAAACATCAAAGCCGGGTTCTGATCCGGCAGGCGGGGCGGCACCGCTGCCCCGCCACGCAAGCGCGACCTGACCAACAGATGATCCGATCGCCAAACCTGCGTTGCGGGTCCGTTTTGGGTCTCTTTCGCCCCCGGCGCTAGTACGGCCCGCGAATATGCGGCGCGACGTTGGCGTCATAGTAGTCACGCAACGCCGCCGTATAGGCCGGATCAAGAGGGGCAAGCGCAGACACCGCCGCATTCCGCTGAATTTGCGCAGGATGTGACGCCCCCGGAATAATCGTGCTGACGGCCCGATGATCCAGAATCCAGCGGTTCGCCACCTCCGCCATGGTCAGGCCCTGCGGAAGATCGCCCTTCAGACCATCAACAAGTTCCACAGCCTTTTCAAACGGGATGCCCGCAAATGTCTCTCCGACGTTAAAGGCTGCGCCATCGCGATTGTAGTTGCGGTGATCGTTCTCCGGGAACGTCGTGTCCTTGGTGAATTTGCCTGACAGAACCCCACTTGCCAGCGGCAGCCGCGCGATAATGCCCACACCCTTTGCCTCGGCCTGCGGTAGCAGCTCTTGCACCAGCCGTTGACGAAAGGCATTGAAGATCACTTGAAGCGACAACAGCCCGTCCTGCTGAATGGCAATCAGGCCCTCTTCGATGGTTTCAACACTTGCCCCAAAGTGTGCAACCAGGCCTTCAGATTGAAGGTCTCGCAACCAATCAAACACATCGCCTTGCCGCAGGACATCCGTCGGAATGCAATGCAATTGCACCAGATCAAGCTTGCTAAGGCCAAGGCGTTCAAGCGAGCTTTCCACCCCTTCGCGCATCGCGTCCTTGGTGTATCCATCAGGAAAAACGCCACCGCCCCTGCCAAACTTGGTGGCCACTTTCGGGCGGTCGGGATCTGGCAGATTGCGCAGGAACTGCCCCAAGGCCCGCTCACTTTGACCGCCGCCATAGACGTCCGCAGTATCAAAGAACGTCACACCCGCGGCATGTGCAGCCTGCAGGATCTCCTGGCTCGTGGCGTCCGACGTGTCGCCCCAATCCCCACCGATCTGCCAGCACCCAAGGCCGACTTCACTCACGTCAAAGCCTTCGCCCCCCAGTTTGCGTGTCTTGATCTGTGTCATTTGCACTCTCTCTTTCGTCTCGTTTGTCGCATTTGCATTACTTGGATCAGCCTTGATCCGGGCGACCTCGCTTTGCGTCAGCAGACACCACCTTTTGCGGATGCTCAAAGACGAGGGGCAGCGCGGCCGCGTTGGGCGCATTCAGTGCGCTCACATTGGCAGAAGTCCAGCACGAAAAGACGGTTCAATGCGAGCTTTGAAACCAATGCTCTTTTTCTTGCTGTGGCGTCGCCCAAAGCTCTTGGCCAATCGCAAAGCGCAAGCCTCCGTCACAGACAATCGTCACAGTCCCCAATCCGGGCACATCCAGATGCAGGATGGTATTGGCGCCCAGACGCTCGATATGGCGGATCGTGCCTTGCCACTTCCCGTCCGTGGTCGAGACATCAATATGCTCAGGCCGGATGCCGTATGTCTTCCCCGGTCCGCCAAGCGTTTCATGCCCCTCAAACAGGTTCATCTGCGGTGAGCCGATGAAGCCTGCGACAAATGGCGTCGCGGGGGATTCGTATAGATCCATCGGGCTTCCGACCTGCTCGATCTTTCCGTCTTTCAGGATGACGATCTTGTCGGCCATTGTCATCGCTTCAACCTGATCGTGGGTGACGTAGACCATTGTGGATTTGAGGCGGGCATGCAGGTCCGTCAGCTCAAGCCGCATGTTGGCTCGCAGGGCCGCGTCCAGATTGGACAGCGGTTCGTCAAATAGAAACACCTTGGGATTGCGCACAATCGCCCTGCCGATGGCCACGCGCTGGCGCTGCCCGCCAGACAAGGCCTTCGGCTTTCGATCCAGATAATCCTCGAGCTGCAGAATACGGGCTGTTTCCTCAACACGCGCCTTTATCTCTGACTTCGGGGTCCGGTTCAGGCTCAGGCCAAACCCGATGTTTTCCCGCACCGACATATGCGGATAAAGCGCGTAAGACTGGAACACCATCGCAATGCCGCGTTCCGACGGTTCGGCATCGGTAACGTCTTTTCCGCCAATCTCGACCTGACCGCTGGTGCAGTCCTCCAACCCCGCAATCATCCGCAAAAGCGTCGATTTTCCGCAGCCCGAAGGGCCAACAAACACGACGAATTCACCCTCCGAGACCTCAAGGTCGACCCCCTTGATAACCTCGACCGCGCCATAGGATTTGGTCACGTTTTGAAGTGTAAGACCCGACATCGCGTCCCTAACCTTTCACTGCGCCGGCGGTCATGCCTTCGACGATTTGCTTGTTGAAGAAGATGAACACGATCAGCGGTGGGATCGTCACCAAAAGGATGTTCATGAACAGTAGGTGGTATTGCGTCGCGAACTGGCTCTGGAAATTGTAAAGCGTCAGCTGCACGGTGACGTTGTCCTTGCCCGGCAGGTAGTACAGCGGGTTTGTGAAATCGTTGAAAATGGCAATCGACTGCACCACGATATTGGTCACGGTCACCGGTTTCAGCAGCGGCAAGATCACCTTGAAGAACAGTTGCAGCGGCGATGCGCCATCAATCCGTGCGGCTTCGTCCAGATCACGCGGGACCGTCGCAACAAACGCCCGGTACAGCAGGATCGAAAAGGACAGATTATAGGCGATCTCGATCAGGATCATGCCGTGAATAGTCTTGAACAGCCCGATCTGTTGCAGCAGCCAAATGGTGGGAACCACAGCCGGGGGCATCATCAGCCCGGCAAGGACGGCAAAATTGACCCATTTGTTCCACTTGCCCGGTCGTCGCTGCAGGACATAGCCGACCATCGCGGAAAAGATCACCAACCCCGTCACCGCACCCACGGTGATGACCGTCGAATTGAAATAGGCCAACAACAACTGGTAGTCGCGGGCTTGCACGACCTCGATCAAGTTCTGAATGAAATAGGTCTGCGACGGCCACGAAAAATCAAGCAAGGACGATTCCTGCCGATCTTTCACGGCCTGCAACGCGATGAACCAGAACGGGATCACAAAGACGACGCCAAAAACCAGTAACGTCGAAATGCCAAGCAAGGCAGGGCGAAGCGATTTCATAGGTCAAGCTCCCGCCGGTTGAAGTAAGATACCAAGGGCATGACCAGCACCGTGATGAGAACGAACAGGATCACATTACCCGCCGTCGACAACCCATAGAATCCGGCCTGATACTGCTTGTAAATGACCGAAGCGATCACATCCGAAGAGAACCCCGGCCCGCCCTTTGTCATCGTCCAGATCAGCTCAAACGACCGCAGCCCGTAGACAACCGAAAGGATCATCACCGTGGCAGTTGCGGGACGTACCAGCGGCAGTGTGATGCGCCAGAATTGCTGCCACTTGGTGGCCCCATCAATGCGCGCGGCCTCATAGTAGTCCCGTGGGATCGACACCAGCCCCGCGATGAAAATGACGCTGGCAAGCCCCACACCGCGCCAGACCTCGACAAAGGCCACAGAATACAGCGCCAGCGACGGCGTCGTCAGCCAACCCGGCCCATCTATCCCGATCACTTCCAGCGCAACATTGATGATGCCTTGGGTCGGATGCATCATGATTGTGAATGTAATCCCGATCCCGATTACCGAGACGAGGACGGGAAAAAAGGCGATGGTGCGCAGCAGGCCACGCATCCAGATGTTCGATGTCAGCAGAATGCCAAGGCCCAGGCCAATGATGCACTTCAGAACGGCCGTCAGCACAGCAAAGATGATCGTGTTGATCAGACCCTTGACCAGAAAGGGCTCCTGAAAGAACGACACAAAGTTATCAAGACCGATAAACGTCGAGTTAAACAGGTTCCAACGGGTCAGGCTGAAATAGACAGACGCGAACGTGGGAACCAGGAACAACACCCCATAGATCACGCCCGCAGGCAGAAAGAACCATGCCGGATAGGGCGACCGCTTCTTGCGGGCCGTTTGTCTTGCGGGTGTCATCACAACTTGGGCTCCGATTATGCCATCACTGCCCGGTCACCTAAGACCGGGCAGTGATACAGCAGCGTTGAATATGCTTACCAGTTCGGCAACCCAAGTTGTTGCGCTTGTTTCTTGACGTCGTTGTCATAAAGCGCGGCACCATCAGCAGCAGGGCGAATGCCGGATCCAACTTCGACGGTGATCTGCTCCAGCGCCGGACCTTTGATCGGCGACAGGAATTCCAGCGCAGGGGCGGTGTTGCCACCCTCTTGGAAGTAGGGCAACAGATCCGCAACGGCCCCCGGCACGTCCTCGGGAAGGGTGCACCCATCAATCAGATACGGCCCTTGCGCGCCAACTGTTGCGTTCTGGATGTCGCAGCTTTCAACACTTGCCACGAAACCAAGGAACTTGTGGGCCTCTTCAATGTGCTCGGACGTCTTCGGGATATAAAGGCCCGAAGGCATCCAGACGGTCAGACCATTGTTGTCGGCGTCATCACCGGGCTGGGCAAAAAAGCCGATGTCGTCAATATGCTCGGGATATGTTGCCTTGATGGCCCCCACCGCAAAGGTCAGCATCGGATAATGCGCAGCCTCGCCGGTTGCGACCATGCGCAGGCCCGCGTCAAAATTCGCAGCGCCGAAATCTTCGTTCAGAAAGCCACCGTCAAACACCTCTTGCAGCTTTTCAAAACCGCGCAGGGCTGCGGGGGTCGTCGCAAACTTGGCTTCGTTCTGGGTGTAGCTTTCGGCAAAGTCGGGCACAGCGGCTTGCACGTTGTAGTAGTCAGACAAAACGAACAGCTGTGACGTCCACGTATCACGATAGGTCTGCGCGACGGCCACCATGCCTGCGTCCTTGATGGCCTGATTGTTGGCCATGAATTCAGCCCAGGTTGTAGGTACTTCAAGGCCAAGCTTTTCGTAGATCGGCACGTTATAGAAAATGCCACCCCCCATCGCGGTCGAGGTCGGAACCCCAAAAATATCGTCGCCCGCAGTCACGGTCTGCAGGAAGCTTTGGTTGATGTTCTCCGCATAATCCTGACCGGTAATCGGGACGAGGAAGTTTTCCGGGTTGATCGCCTGAAACAGCGAGCCGGTGTTATACAGGAACACATCCGTCATCTCGCCGGTCGCAAGGCGGGTCTTGACCATGTTGTCGCCTTCGCCACCGCTTGGACGGGTTTCAATTTCAACCGTGATACCTGGATTCGCCTCTTCAAAGGCTTCGATGATCGCCTCGAAGACTGCAATCGTGTCAGGGGCCACGTCCAGCAGAAATGTAAGTTCAGTGTCTGCGACAGCCGCGGTCGAGACCATCGAGGCGGCAAGCGTCCCAATCAGCAAGGGACTTTTCCGATATTTCATTTTCTTCTCCTCCGTTTGTTGTTTGCGTCTTATTGCGACGCCTTCGAATTCAATCTGTCAGTTTGAACGTCAGGGTGTGTTGACCTGCGGACAGCGGCACCTCTTCGTCTGCTTTGAATGGCGCACCATCAACCACCAGATCGGTTTGGTTTGACGTGCCTACAAAGGTTCCTGTGGCACCCTCAGGGATCGTCACGACGTAAGTGACCGCACCCGCATCAATCGACCACTCCGCCGCGACCCAGCCCGCTGCACTTTCATGGTGGGCCTGCACATGTCCCAACTCTGGGATGATCACCGGCTGAAATCGGATATGCGCAAAACCGGGCGCTTCTGGATCGGGCTGAAACCCAGCCACGCTTTCAAACAACCACTGGCACACCGCCCCAAAGGCATAATGGTTAAAGCTGTTCATTTCGGGATCATGGATGCTGCCGTCAGGCGCCATTGCATCCCACCGTTCCCAGATCGACGTTGCACCCTGCGTGACCTGATACAGCCAGCCGGGCACATCGGTCTGCAGAAACAGCTGCGCCGCCAATTCGTTTTCACCAATCTTGACAAGCGCGGGCAACAGCGCGGGCGTGCCGATAAAGCCCGTGCCGATTGTGCCCTCGGAAATAGCAACCGCCTCTTTGAAGTATCGCTTTGCCGCGGCGCTGTGTTGCGACGGGATCAGGTCATGCAGAAACGCCAGCGCATAAGATGTCTGATCGGAATAGGCCAACCGTCCAGACGGCGTGATGAACTCCTCAGCAAAAGACGCACGGATCAATTCGGCCCTCTGCCGATACGCATCCGCATCGTCTTCGTGGCCCAAAACCTTTGCGATTTTCGCAATCAAATCCGTCGTGATGAAATGATAGATCGTAGCCGCACAATCATCACCAATGGTTGGCCGCGGCTTGCGGTTGTCGCCCACCGGCTGAACCCAGTCACCAAAGGTAAAGCCATCGTCATGCCAACCCACCGGTGGCCGCACGATTGGCCCATCCGAGATGTTCCACACAAACCCCGACCAGCGTTTCATCGCCTCATAGCATTCAGCCAGAACCGCGCGATCCCCATAGTGGACATACAATGTCCAAGGAATAATGGTGATCGCGTCCCCCCACCCGGTCGACCCGAAATAGCCCCTGAATGCGCCGGGGTGAAGCCGCGACGGGTCTGGTGAGAAATGCGCAATCGCCCCGTTGGGGCGCTGATCTGCCATGACATCACGCAGATACTTGCGCAGGAACGCATGGCTGTCGGCAAAATAGCAGGCGGTCCCGCAAAACACCTGCGCATCTCCGGTCCAGCCCAGCCGCTCGTCCCGCTGCGGACAATCGGTTGGTACTTCGATGAAATTGGCGCGCTGCGACCAAAGGGTATTTTCCACAAGGCGATTGACCAACGGCTCAGCGCAGGAAAAGCTGCCCTTGGCCTCATGCACCGAAGAAATCGGAACCATGCAAATCTCGGTTACGTCCGCCCGACCCTCAACAGTCACCCGCGCATAACGAAACCCTTGGAAGGTGAAAGAGGGTGCATAGTGTTCGGGGCCATTTCCAGCCAGAACATATTGCAGCTCCGCCCGGGCAGACCGGTAATTCCGGTTGTCGAAATGCTTGTTCGGCCCAAGGACTTCGGCATGTTCGACCCGCACCCGTGCGCCAGCCTCACCCTCTACCGTGAACGCCACATATCCTGCCGTGTTTTGACCGAAATCATAAACCCGGCGTCCTTGGTCATCGCTAAATGTTTCGACAACGGGTATGCGTGGCAGCTCTCGGACGGGAGGACACTCCTGGGCCGTCAGCAACCCGTTGTCGAAATCGCAAAGCGAAACAGCATGGGTTGGTGCGATCTGCGCAAGTCGCGCATCATAATCCTCACCATGGTAAATGCCCGATTGCAGGATTGGCAGCAGACCGCTCCGCCAGCTTTCGTCGGTCTTGACCACGACCTTGCCGTCTTGCACGACCTCTGCAATCGCGCCGATCTGCGCACCCCAACAGTCAAAAATCGGGTCGCGGCCCCACATCAATTGAGACCTGTGCCAACCATCGCCAAGCCAGATCTCAATCGTGTTGGTCCCCGCAACCAACAGCTCCCCAATGTCGTAGCTTTGAAATGGCAGCCGGGTATCGTAGCAAACCCACCCAGGGGTCAGAACATCACCGCCGACGCGCGTTCCATTGACAAAGCACCGGTACAGCCCCTGCGCAGAGATATGCAGCACCGCACCCGCCGGTGCCTGATCCGCTTCAAATTCGGTGGCCAAAAAACACGCCTGCGTGCCCTGCCCCGCGTCACAATCGGGGGAAATCATCTGTGCAGACCAACTCTCGCGACGCGAAATGCCCAAAGAATCTATCGTTGCCTGTCCATCCATGGCGGTGTCGCGTTCCGTATTTGTGTATCGTTGCACGTATAACGTTACACGAACCCCTTCATTGCGCAAGCGGTAGCATTGTTTGGGCCGGAAAATTGTGGGATGATGACGATCTGTCCCACAGAAGTGCGGTACAACAGATTGGTTCGCATGAAGAAAAGTCCCCGGATCACAATCAAGAATGTCGCCGAGGATTCGGGCGTGTCGGTCTCTGCGGTGTCCAAGGTGCTGCGAAACGCCTACGGCGTCAGCGACTCACTGCGGGAAAAAGTCGAGAGATCAATCAAGAAACTCGGCTACCGCCCGAACACGGCGGCAAGAGCTCTGCGGGGACGGTCGCGGACAATTGGGCTACTCGTCTCCGACCTGCGCAACCCCTTTGTGCCCGATCTGATCGACGGCGTGCGAGAGGCCGCCGACGAAAACAAGTACCGCATCATGATCGGTGTCGGCCGGGCCGAAAACGCGAATGAACAGGCGCTTGTGGATTCGATGATCGACCAACAGATGGACGGGCTGATCCTGATGGGTCCGCGGCTCTCCACCGAACAGATCGAGGCCTACGGCAAGCAGATCCCCGTTGTGTGCCACGCCTATCACCACCCCGATGCTGCGCATTTCGATACCGTGAACTCTGACGACGCGGATGGCGCAAGCCAGGCGACAAGACGGCTGATCGCCACGGGTTTGGCGCGCATCCACATGGTGTCGCTGAACCAATACGACAATTGGAAGACCAACGTCTTCTACCAGCGGGAACAATCATATCTGAAAGAAATGGACCGCTGCGGGCGGGTCGCAGAGGCTCAGGTCCACCGTTTTCCCGACCCAACCCGACGCGCGGCGGATTGGGCAGAACGGTTCCTCGAGACTCTCCAATTGCCATGCGCCATTTTCTGTTGGTCAGACATCGACGGCATCGCACTGCTCAGTGCCGCACAATCGATGGGCATCGACGTCCCGCAAAGTCTGTCTCTGATCGGCTTTGACGATTCCGCCGTCGCCGCCCTTCCGCAGATCGGCTTGGCAAGCGTTCATCAGGACGGCTTTGCGCTGGGGCGCTCTGCAATGCGGGTGCTGTTTGAACGCATAGAAGGACGAACAGACACAACCCACTCCCTCATCGGAACCAAACTTGTCGAACGTAACAGCGTCTTGGCCACCAAGGCGTAACCCGACGGGCGCGCGCGGTTTGCCCTACCTTCTCGCTGGCCCCATCAGGCTGCGGGCTTGGCGCAAACATCTCACCAGCATCCGCAACTGATTTGCCGATCCCACGCCCATGGCCGCAGAAGTTCCCGTCACAAACTGATGTAGCCAGCGCCTTCATTCTGAAGATTTCACCCGGACAACAAGCCGCACACCTGATCCGCGCAAAACGCCCTAACACTTGGTCAATGCGCGTGGCGTGTATGATGAACAAAACAGCCGTTCGCTCCTGTTCTTGGTGAACACTCACGCCCCTTAATGCATCTTAACACCTCCATCCGCCCACTTTGTGCATGGTATGTGCATGGATTGTGCATCCCCGTCCGGCGGCTTAAGTTGTCGCTACACCAACACGCAATTTCACGGATATGCCCATGACCCAACGCCTGCACCTTGTCTTCGGCGGAGAGCTGATCGACCCGACCCAAAACGCCTTCAAGGACGTCGATGCCATTGATATCGTTGGCATGTTTCCTGACTACGCCAGCGCCTACAACGCTTGGAAGTCGGCTGCGCAGCGCACCGTTGATGATGCGCATATGCGCTACTTCATCGCGCATATTCACCGTCTGCGGGACGAGGAAACAGCCGCCTCACCGACCGAAGAGCTTGGCGTTTAAGCCTTTGAAATGACTGCATTCGGGGGGCAAAATGCGGGTGATCCGGTCGTTTGGATCCGCTGCGAAGACAGCTCCCGTTTGCCCGCCATAGATGATCTGACGCGACGCCTTAACCATGATGGCGACGCTGTGCGGATTGTGACGACCCAGCGCAATGACCCCGCGATGTCGCATCCCAAGGGCGGGCGGGCCCTGCGCGTGTTCCTTGCCACCCACCGCCCGGTGCTTGTGATTCTGGTCGGCGGGGTAATTGATACGCAGATCCTCTCAGCCTGCGATGCGACGCAAACTCCTGTAATTGCAGTGGAATCTCGCCCCGATACCCTGCGAGAGATGACCGGCGGCTGGTTCCGTGCCAGCGCCCGGCCTGCGTTGTCAGGCGTGGCCTCTGCCTTCGCCTCTGACGCGCGCGCGGCGGATACCCTGCGCAAACTGGGCGTGCCCTCTGGGCAGGTCCACGCCATCGGCCCCCTCGAACAAGCCGCCCGCATCCTGCCGCACAGTGACGCGGAACGTCATGAAATTGCTCAGTTTTTACGGAACAGACCGGTCTGGCTTGTCCGCGCGGCGCAGCTCTCTGACGCAGAGGTTTTGGCCGTCGCCCACCGCCACGCCAGCCGCAAATCGCATCGGCTTTTGCTGGTCGTGATTCCCGAGCGCCCGATTTTTGGCGCGGATTTTGCAAACACTTTCAGTGACATGGGCTATTTCGTTGGGCTCAGGTCGCGCGGTGATGAACCCGATGAGGCCAGCCAGATTTACATCGCCGATCTCGACGGCGAAGACGGGCTCTGGCTGCGCCTCGCGCCCATCTGTTTCGCCGTTGGCACCCTCACCCGCGGCGCCGCACACGACCCGTTCGAAGCCGCGGCACTTGGCTCTGTCGTGATTCACGGCATGAAAACAGACCCTTACGCGGAACGCTTTCGCCGCCTGCTGCGTGCAGGAGCCAGCCTTGGGATCGCCGATCCGGCAAAGCTTGGCCTGACGGTGGAACAACTGCTGTCGGCAGATCGCGCCGCCGAAATGGCCGTCGCCGGCTGGGAGGTGACCTCAAGCGGGGCAGAAATCAGCAACCGGTTGATTGGCCTGATCCAGGACCGCCTTGATACGGTGGGGCGCTAGGTATGCGGCCCCCCGGCTTTTGGTCACACCCGCCCGATCGCCCCGGCTGGCAAGCGCGGATGCTGGCACCAATTGCCGCGATATATGCGGCGGCAACGCGGCGACGTGTCGCTCAACCTTCTGAATTCAAAGCGAATATCCCGGTCATTTGCATCGGGAACATCAATGCCGGTGGCACCGGCAAAACCCCCACCGCGATTGCTTTGGCCGAACGAATGATCGGCTGGGGCATTGACGTCCACATGGTGTCGCGCGGGTACGGCGGCACCCTGACGGGTCCGGTGCAGGTCGACCCGAGGCGCCACGATGCGGCGGATGTCGGGGACGAACCACTGCTGCTGGCAGCCTTTGCGCCAACTTGGGTCGCCCGCGACCGCGCCGCCGGGGCACGCGCCGCACAACTGGCCGGTGCGCAGGCAATCATCATGGATGACGGCCATCAGAACCCCAAGGTGAAAAAGGACCTGAGCATTGTGATTGCCGATGCATTTCAAGGGTTTGGCAACGGTCGCGTCATTCCTGCCGGTCCCCTTCGCGAGCCCGTCCAGGCAGGCTTGGATCGCGCTGATCTGCTGCTGACCATTGGATCAGACGCCGACCAATCCCGGTTCGCCGCCGCTTGGCCCGATACCCCCCACGACCTGCGCGGAGAGTTGGTGCCCCTTGTCACCGGCATGCCGTGGCACGACTTGCGCCTTTTGGCTTTTGCCGGGATCGGACGGCCTGAAAAGTTCTTTCAAACTTTGCGCGCGATGGGGGCGGACGTGGTCCGCAGTGAGGCGCTGGACGATCACCAGCCCTTGACCGAAGCGCTGATGACCCGGCTGGAGCTTGAGGCGAAAACCCGCGTGGCACAGCTTGTCACAACTGAAAAAGACGCCGTCCGCCTGCCCGACAGCTTTCGCGCCAAGGTACTCACCTTGCCCGTCAGATTACAGCTTGCAGACTGGGCACCGCTCGATACCCGTTTGACTGAACTAGGCCTAAAACCAAATACTTAACCGTCCAATAAACCTTGATCCTGCCCCAACATCGGGGCCGGGCCGCGCGGATCAGTATCACCATCCGACATGCGGATCGGTGACCGCACACCTGGAATACCACCCAGTTCCACCTGCAAACCCCGTGCCTTGATCTGCGGGTCGTCAAAGACCTCTGCCATGTTGTTGATCGGCCCGGCGGGGACACCGTGATCTTCGCAAGCAGCCAGCAAAGCGGCCTTGGTCATGGTTCGCGTGCGTTCCGTCAAAGCATCCGTCAGCGCATCACGGTCCGCCAATCGATCCGCGTTAGTCGGGTACGTGGTGGACAGCTCCGGGCAACCCAGCAAGGCACACAGCTTGGCGAATTGCCCGTCGTTCCCCGATGCGATGATGATATGCCCGTCCGCACAGTCAAAGACTTGATAAGGCACGATATTCGGGTGCGCGTTGCCCAGCATCGCGGGCGCGTCACCGGTGGCGAGGTAATTCATCGCCTGATTGGCCATCACGGCGGTCGCCACATCAAGCAACGCCAAATCGATATGCTGGCCGCGCCCCGTCGTCTGACGCTGATGCACGGCGGCCAGAATGGCGGTGCTGGCATACATGCCGGTGAAAATATCAGTGACTGCAACGCCCACCTTTTGCGGCTGGCCAGCAGGGTCGCCGGTCACCGACATCAAGCCTGACATGCCTTGTATGATGTAGTCGTACCCCGCCCGGTTGGCATAGGGGCCATCCTGCCCAAACCCGGTGATGCTACAATAGATCAGACGCGGGTTCAGCTCTGACAAATTGGCATAATCAAGCCCGTATTTGGCAAGCCCTCCGACCTTGAAATTCTCGATCAGGATGTCAGCGTCGGCCACCAATTCGCGGATCTGCGCCTGCCCCTCTGCGTTACGAAAATCCACAATGACAGAGGCTTTGCCCCGGTTACAGCCATGAAAATAGGCCGCATCATCGCCGATGAAGGGTGGGCCCCATTGGCGGGTGTCGTCGCCTGCGGGGGCTTCGACCTTGACCACCTCTGCCCCTAGATCAGCAAGTGTCTGACCGGCCCAGGGTCCAGCCAGAATACGTGCCATTTCAATGACCTTGAGGCCCGCGAGGGGCTGCATCAGCCCGCGATCTTGTCGTCCAGCAGTGCCGAGAAATCAGCATAGGACATGTTGGAGTATTTGGTGCCGTCGATCACGAAAGACGGGGTGGAATTGATCCCGTCACGCTCTTGGTTTTCCTGGAACCAGGTCACAAGGCTTTGCGCCATGTCAGCGTCCTGCATACAGGCATCAAGTGTCGCGTCATCAAGACCGGCAATCTTGCCAATTTTCTTCAGCTCTTCAACGATCTGCGCAGGGTCGCCACTGGCGGTCCATTCGCGCTGCTTTTCATAGATCATGTCCGAGATACCGAAGAACCGGTTGGTATCCCCACCACAACGCGCAATCATCGAGGCCCACAGGCCGAAACGATCAAAATAGACTTCACGGTAGACGAATTTGATCTTGCCGGTGTCGATATAGTCGGACTTGAGCTGCTTGAAGGCCCCTGCGTGGAAACTCGCGCAATGTGGGCAGGTGTAGCTGGCGTATTCGATGACTTCGACTGCTGCGTTTTCATCGCCCAGCACCATGTCGGTGATCATGGATGTATCCGCTGACGCCTCTTGCGCGTTTGCCATGCCCACCAGCAGTTCAGACGGCTGACCCGCGCCCCGGCCATTCTGAACGACCCAAGCGGCACCAAGGCCCACTGCGACGGCACCGCCGCCAATGAAAAGTCTGCGATCCATGAAATACCTCTAAGGTTTACGTTTTGCGTTTGGATAGAACATTTGTCGCCAGCGCCTCAAGCGCAGAGCGCAGATCATCGCTGGCGATGTCCCTTGATACTTTCGCCGCCTCGGCCCGGATGGCCGGGTCTGGTGCGGCGGGCGCTGCAGGTTTGTGCTGAAACGCGACGCGGCCATCGGCAAAGCCGGTGGGTGCGGTCTGAGTGATCCGCAACCGGGAAATGGCGCGGTAGCCATAGCAGGCGTTCACCTTGTCGCGGATCTGTTCCTTTTGCATCTCTAGCATCGGCGCCATCGACCCGGTGGTCAGCAACGTCAGCGTCGCACCCATGCCGCCCTTGCCATAGGACACATTCACCGGGCGAGCCATGTCGGCCACTTGTTGGCCCACGATCTCGGCCCAATGGGTCAGCAGTCGGGTCTGGGCAAAGCCACGTTCTTCGCTGGCATGGCGTACGCGGGACTGGACCAGCGTGGCGGCACGGGCAAAGCCCCGGCCCCGTTTGGGATATGAAGCTGGCTGTTTCATCATTCCGGTCTAATCTATGTCGAAACACGCGCCAAGACACCGGCGCGAAAGAAACAGGGGATAACTTGTGCGTGACCGGGCAGGTGAATTGCTGGAATGGTATGATGTGCATGCCCGCGTCATGCCGTGGCGCGTCGGTCCGACTGCACGCAAGGCAGGTGCCCGGCCTGATCCCTATGGCGTCTGGCTGTCAGAGATCATGTTGCAGCAAACCACCGTCGCCGCGGTGCGCGACTATTGGCGCAAGTTCATGGCCACTTGGCCCACGGTCCAGGACCTTGCCGCTGCGGAAGATGCCGATGTCATGGCCGCATGGGCGGGTCTTGGCTACTACGCGCGGGCACGGAACCTGCTTAAGTGCGCAAGGGCGGTGGTGGCGGATCACGGCGGCGTCTTTCCACAGGACCGGGTCACACTGCTGACCCTGCCCGGCATCGGCCCCTACACCGCCAGTGCGGTGGCCGCGATCGCCTTTGACCAGCCCGAAACGGTGCTGGATGGCAATGTGGAACGGGTGATGGCGCGGCTGCACAATGTGCATGATCCATTACCGGGGTCTAAGCCGCATCTGATGACCCTGGCAGAGGCCGTGACCCCCAGAACCCGCGCCGGTGATTACGCGCAGGCGGTGATGGACCTTGGGGCCACGATCTGCACCCCCAAAAACCCCGCCTGCGGCATTTGCCCGTGGCGCGCAGACTGTGCGGCGCGGATCGCAGGCGTGGCGGCAGAACTGCCCAAGAAAACACCCAAGAAAAAGACGCCAACCCGCCATGGGATCGCTTATGTTGCGCGTCGCCGGGACGGCGCGTGGTTGCTGGAAACACGGCCCGAAAAAGGGCTGTTGGGCGGGATGCTGGGCTGGCCGGGGTCCGATTGGTCGGATGCGCCGACGCCGCACCCCCCGCTGGATGCGCCTTGGCAGGAACTGGGCGCAACTGCCCGCCACACCTTCACCCATTTCCATCTGGAATTGCGGATCATGATTGCAACGGTTGATGACCTCGCCACACCCCATCGGGGCGTATTCATCGACAATACACAGTTTTCGCCCACATCATTGCCAACAGTGATGCGCAAGGTGTTCGATTTGGCCGCAGCGACGCTACGCCACGATTGAGCGTGCGCGCGCGGGCGGCTAACATCGGCGCGAGCATGAAAGAGGCTGACATGACCGCCACCGCCGACACACCTGACGCGCGCCGCCTGCCTGCAGTCCTGCCCTTTTGGCTGGCGCTTGGGCTGATCCCGCTGGCATGGATTGCAGCCATTTATGGCGGCTGGGCCTTGCTGCTGTTGCCGCTGGCAACGTGGTATCTGTTTTCGATCCTCGATCTGTTCATCGGGTTGAACACCGACAACGCCGACCCTGACACAGATGACGCGGCCTTGTTCTGGTACAAGGCGATCACGATTATCTGGGCGCCGCTCCAGCTTGTGACGATCTTTGGTCTGCTGATCTATGTCACCCAGACCGACCACCTTGCCGCATGGGAGGAATGGGCGCTCTTTGCCGGGGCCGGTGTGATCTCTGGCACGGTGGGGATCAATTTCAGCCATGAATTGATGCACCAAAAGCCAAAGCTGGAACGCTGGATGGCCGACATTTTGCTTGCTGCCGTGCTGTATTCGCATTTCCGGTCCGAGCATCTGCTGGTGCACCACCGCTATGTCGGCACCCCGCGTGATCCCGTAACGGCGCGCTATGGTGAAGGATTCTGGCGGTTTTTTCCCCGCGTCCTGCGCGCGTGCTATGTCTCGGCCTTCAATGCTGAAAAGGCGATGCTGGCGCGCAAAAACCTGCCGTGGACGCACCTGAGCAATCCGTTCTGGCGCTATTGGGGCTTGCAGGCAATTTTCCTGATCGCTGCCATCTGGATTGGCGGGCTTTGGGGGCTGTTCCTTTTTGGCACGCAAGCCGTCTGGGCCTTTTTCCAGCTTGAGTTGACGAATTACATCGAACACTACGGCCTGACCCGCAAATATCTGGGCGACGGCAAGTATGAACATGTCCTGCCCCGGCATTCGTGGAATTCCGCGCAGCGCGCGTCAAACTGGCTGCTGATCAATTTGCAGCGCCACTCCGATCACCACTACAAACCCGATCGGCGGTTTCCGCTTTTGCAGAACTACACGCAGCAAGACGCACCGCAATTGCCCTATGGCTATCCCGTGATGACCCTTGCGGCCCTTTCGCCGCGTCTGTGGCGCAAGATCATGAACCCAAAGGTGCAGAACTGGCGGGCGCAGTATTACCCCGACATCACCGACTGGACGCCCTACAAAGACGCTACGAATCCGCCGCCCCGCTAGGGCGCGGGTTCAAAACCGCGCGCGCGAGACGCGGACAGAATCGGCTGCCAGAACCCCATCTCTGCTGCCTCGTGCGGGTCATCAAGGCCCGGATCCGGCCCTATTGCTGTGGCGGCATCATGCAGGGCCGCCGCCGCTGCCGGGGTGCTGTGGGCCAGGTAGATGGTGTCGAGCAGCGTCGTTGCCTGATCTTCAGGCCGTTGGCCCAGCGAGTAATTCAAAGGTGCGGCAATAATCGTGCCGGGGCGGGCCTGATCCAGGATCTGCCCTTCCAGCTGAACCTGCAGCGCACGATCCTTGATCGGGCGGTACATGTAGATCACGTCATAGCTGGCGAAATCAGTGAATTTCAGCGCGTCACCCTGCATGATCCGACAGCCCGGTGCGCCGACCCGACCCAGCCAGTCCCGCGCATGGGTCACGTAACCCGCATCATACTCCAGCCCGTCGCAAACCTCAAAAAACGATGAGGCAACAAAGACCTTGGTGCCGCCGCCGCAGCCCACATCAATGAACCGCACAGGGCGCGGCAGGCCTTGGGCGCGCGTGATCCGGTAAATCGCGGACATCAGATTGACAAAGTAGTCGCCCGTCAGCCCGATGTCGCGATGGTTCAAGTCTGGCACCCGGTCATGGTCCTCTGCCAGCGGATTGGCAAGCGTGAAGAGCGCGCGCATCATGTTGTGCAAATAGCCGTCCTCGCGCCCGCGCCGGCGATTGTTCGTCTCAGTGATCAGCGGCGCGTGAAACGGCTGAACCTGCCGCGCAACTAGCGCGCCGATCCGGTCCCATTGCTTGGCGCGGATCGGCCCAAGCCGCTGAAAGCCGCGCCGCCGTTCAGCCATCGCTGCATCGGCCAGCGCGTAGTCATCCGCACCGCGACGGATGGCGCGGACCAATTCGGCATAGGGCCATGCCTGCGCTGCGATCTGTGACCAAAGTGCGGTGATGTCATCAGCGCGGCCTGGATGATCCGGTGCTGCAATCGCTGCGGCCAACCGGGTTGTCAGGGCGTGCAACCCTGCCTCCACTTCGGTCAGTTGGCGCACCGGATTGTCCATCAGCAGGCCATCAGGGGTCGGGCCCCACTCGCACCAGTTGCTTGCCGAAATTGCCACCGTTCAACAGCGAAAGGAAGGCATTCGGCGCGTTTTCCAGCCCCTCAGCCACGGTTTCGCGGAACCGGATGCGCCCGTCAGCCACCATCGGCGCCACCTCTTTCAGGAACGCGGGGTAGCGGTCGAAGTGATCAAAGATGATAAATCCCTGCACCCGCAATCGGCGGGTCAGGATATTGCGCCAGACCATCGGCAAAGGGGCGGCGTCTGCGATGCCCTTCCCAGAATACCACGCGATCATGCCACAAAGCGCGATCCGCCCCTGCGTGTTCATCCGTGTCAGCACCGCCTCTGTGGTCTTGCCGCCCACGTTTTCAAAGTAGCAATCAACACCCTTAGGCGCTGCCTCTTTCAGCGCCGCCGCCAGCGATTTCACGTCATGCGCACGGTGGTCAAGGCAGGCGTCAAGGCCAAGTTCGTCGACCGCATAGGCACATTTTTTAGCGCCGCCCGCCACGCCAATCACCCGACAACCGCGCGCCTTGCCCAATTGCGCGGCCAGCGACCCCACCGCACCCGTGGCCGCAGAGACGACGACTGTTTCGCCCGGTTGTGCGGCCAGAATATCGGTCAGCCCCACATAGGCCGTGATCCCCGGCATCCCCAGCACACCCAGCGCCGTTGAAATCGGGGCAAGGGCCGGGTCCACACGGCGAATGCCCACCCCATCGCTTAGCGCATGTGTGGCCCAGCCGAACTGCCCGGTGACGATGGTGCCGGTCGGGAATTCAGGATGCGCGCTAGCCACCACCTCGCCCACGGCGCCGCCTTCCATCACGCCACCAATGGCGACCGGATCAGCATAGGATTTCGCGTCGTCCATACGCCCGCGCATATAGGGATCAAGCGACAGCCAGATGTTGCGCACCAGAAACTGCCCCTCTGCCGGATCGGACAACGACAGATCGGTCAGTTGAAAATTCTCTGGCACAGGCTGCCCCTGTGGGCGACTGGCAAGGGTGATGGCACGGGCGTTGGTCATGGTGTCCCCCAAATGGTTCACCGTGACCTTAGCGGTTTCACGCCGGGATTGAAGCGGCCACCGACGTTGTCTGCGGCAGATGCCCGGTTTTGACGTAGATCAGACACCCGTCATCCGACCACGGGTGATGTTGCGACAGATGCGGGCTGCGGATCCAGGACCCTGCTGGATAATCGCCATGCTCGTCCTGGAACGTGCCTTCGATGACGAAGATCTCCTCCCCGCCCCAATGCTGATGCGCGGCAAATTTGGTTCCCGGCGCCCAGCGCACAAGCGCCACGTTTTCAGAGGCCGCCGCGTGCAGCGGCAGCACGCTTAACCCCTCGGCCACGCCGGGGCGAAAAGTGGCCGTGCGGGTGTCGATATGGAATTGCGCCGTGTCATCCGCATCAAACTGATGCAGTTTGACAAGGATCGTGGCCCCGGTCGGCCCAATGTGCGGCGTGTGATGCGTACCGATGGGATTGCGGACATAGGTGCCCGCCGGATAGTCGCGATGTTCGTCGCTGAAGACGCCGTCCAGCACCAGAAACTCTTCACCGCCACCATGGGTATGCGCGTCAAAGCTGGTGTTGGGCGCAAAGCGCACAATCGTTGTGGCGCGGGCGACTTCATCCCCGATCCGGTCCAACATCATACGTTCCACCCCGGCTGCGGGCGACGCGACCCAATCGTAATCCTCGGGCCGGACCACAACACGCTGTGCGAAATCTGCGTTTAATTTCATGGTGTTTCCTTTGCTGTGCGCGCGACAAGCAAGGCGGTCGCCGCGTCAAAAAGTGCGGGTTCTGACGCGGCGCGCGCCATCAATTGCGCCCCTTCCACAAGCGCCATTGCCGCCTGCGCCTCGGCCAATGGGAGTGCAACGTCAGCAATGGTTCGGTCGGTCATTGCGGTTTTGAAGACCTGCGCCAGCCAGTCAATGACATCGGCCTGAAAGCGGTTGAGTTCGCCCAGGGTCGCGGCATCAAAACTGTCGCGGCTGGCGCTCATCGCGACGCACAAACAGACCGTTTCGCCATTGCCCAATGCGGTGCGGTAGACGGCCAGAAATCCGCGCAACCGGGTCGCCGCTGTGCCTGACAGCGCGCCAAGCGCTTGGGCCACATCGCCCCGATACCGCGCGATCAGCGCCTGGGCGAGGTCCGATTTGGTGGCGAAATGGTAGTGTACGCTGGCCTTGCGAATGCCCGCACCTGCCGAAAGGTCGGCAAAACTGAACCCGTTGAACCCGACAGAGCGGGACAGGTCCTCGGCATGATTTAGAAGTGTGGTGCGCGTTTCCATGCCTACCTACTAGTAGGTAGATATGCAACTGTCAACGCTGCATCACTTCGACCGACAAAACCGTGGGCAAATGCCGCGCAATTTCAGACCAAGTGTCGCCTTCGTCGATACTTGCAAAGATGGACCCCGAATTGGTGCCAAAATAGACGCCCGCCTGATCCCCTTGATCAACGGCCATGCCTTGCCGCAGGACGGTGAAAAAGCAATCCTGCGTTGGCAGACCATTTTGACACGCCTCCCAATTGGCCCCGCCGTCGCGCGACCGCCAGACGGCGGCAGAGGCATCAGGCGGGTAGCGGCCCATGCTGTCGCCATTCAACGGAAAGGTCCAGATTGTCTGCGGATCGCGCGGATGCACCCCAATCGGAAACCCAAAAAGTGACGGCAGCCCTTCGGTGATTGCAGTCCAGTTCCGCCCGCCATCGGGGCTGCGGAACGTGCCGTGGTGGTTCTGCTGATAAATCAGATCACCGTCGCCCGGTGCGCGGACGGCGTTGTGGACACAGGTAAAAATCTCGGTCGTGCCCATGGGCTCGCCGTGGAAATCAGGCAGATTGGTGCGGTCTTCGTTGCTGCGCCGCAGACGCGATTCCCACGTGGCGCCGCCGTCTTCAGATGCGAAAAACCCGGCCGCCGATATGCCAACCCAGATTTTCTGCGGGTCCGTTGGGTGGGTCAGGATGGTGTGAAGCGTCAGGCCTGCAGCGCCCGGCATCCACTCTGCCGCGCCGTCCTGCGCGGTCAGGGCGGGCATCCGCTCCCATGTCTCAGCCCGGTCATGGCTGCGATAAAGTTCCGCTGGCTTGGTGCCTGCATAGATTACGTCACCCGCTGGCCGCAGCGACCATAACCCCTCTGCTGCCTCCTCAAAGGTGTCCTTGAAAAACTGCCAGTCACCATCAACACAGCGCCAAACACCAAGCGGAAACCACCCCCCGCCAGCAGCCGCAAAAATGTCGCCGGTGTCCGCGTCACCGATCACATGATTGACAGGCATACCGTCACAAAACGGGCCGCTGACCGCCCAACTCCGGCGATCCGACGACAACAAGATGAACGCACCTTTGGTGGTGCCGACAAGAACCGATGTTTCCATGTGAAGCCCCCTGTTTCGGCACATCATAGCACGAAACAGAAAAAACCCCGCCACGAGGGCGGGGTGAAGTTATGTGCTTGTGGACTTGCCACGTTGGACAAGCGGGCCACAGGCACCGGCGGTATGCGATTAGTTGTGCTTGGCCATCTCTGACCTGATCTGCTGGCGCAGCAGGTCGATGGGAACTTTTTGTCCGTCACGTTTGAACTGCCAATAGGTCCAGCCGTTACAGCTTGGCGCGCCTTCAAGATGGGCACCGACCTGATGGATTGAGCCCTTGATATCATCGCCCACAAGCGTGCCATCAGCGCGCACCTTGGCCTTGTGACGGCCATTCAGGGACCACAGCTCTTCGCCCGGGCGCAGCATGCCGCGTTCAACCAGCACACCAAAGGCGACGCGCGGTTCGGCGCGTTTTGACTGACTGACCTCAAGCGCTGCCTTGTCGAACTTGCGGATTTTCGACAGACGCTTTTCTGCGACCTTGCGGTACGCGGCTTCGCGTTCGATCCCGATGAAATCGCGGCCCAGCATCTTGGCGACAGCGCCGGTGGTGCCAGTACCAAAGAAGGGATCAAGGATCACGTCGCCGGGGTTTGTCGTGCCAACCAGCACGCGGTGCAGCAGGCTTTCCGGTTTTTGCGTCGGATGCGCCTTGTCGCCGTTGTCATCCTTCAGGCGTTCATGCCCGGTACAAATCGGCAGCACCCAATCGCTGCGCATCTGCACGCCTTCATTCAGGGCCTTCAGCGCCTCGTAATTGAATGTGTATCTGCTGGCCTCTTGCTTGGACGCCCAGATCAGCGTTTCATGCGCGTTGGTCAGGCGTTTGCCCCGGAAGTTGGGCATCGGGTTTGACTTGCGCCAGACCACATCATTGAGAATCCAGAACCCCTGGTTCTGCAATTCAGCGCCCATGCGAAAAACATTGTGATAGCTGCCAATGACCCAGATCGCGCCATTGGGTTTCAGCAAACGCCGCGCGGCGGCCAGCCAATCGCGGGTGAAGCGGTCATAGACCTTGAAGCTGTCAAACTGGTCCCAGGCATCATCAACCGCATCGACCTTGGAATTATCCGGGCGATGCAGATCGCCTTTCAGCTGCAAATTATAGGGCGGATCCGCAAAAATCAGGTCAACCGAACCAGCGGGCAGGCTGTTCATGACTGCAATGCAGTCACCGTCAAGAATAGTGTTCAGCGGAAGCGTTTTCGCCTCCGGCACCTTGGTTTTGGTCGTCATATCTGCCTCTTCGTCCCCGGCGGATTTTCCCGCTCGTTGGTTGCTCCTAATGTGAGTCAGAGGCGATTCGCTGGCAATAAATAAATTGAATCAATCACTTGGATTTTTCTCTTGGCACAAGATGTTGTGGACTGGTGCGAAAGAACGGCGATGATGTGGACTGACACCGTGTCTTTTGAGTCCCGCTTTGTGCGCAGGCGTCGGATAGCCTGCGTTTTTCTCCCAGCCATAGCCGGGATGCTGTTGCGCCAAATCCACCATCAGACGGTCGCGCCACACTTTGGCCACAATTGAGGCCGCCGCGATGCTGAATGATCGTGCGTCGCCCTTCACAACGGTCTCGCACGGCAGGTTCAGACCGCGCGGCACCATATTGCCGTCGATCAGCGCGTAATCGGCCGGTGTGCGCAACCCGCCCAGCGCACGGACCATCGCGATATGGCTGGCGCGCAGGATGTTGTGCTGGTCAATCTCGGCCACGCTGACGTCGACAATGCAGACATCCGCGCTCTCCATGATCGCATCATAAAGGGCATCGCGCCGCTTAGCGCTCAACTTCTTGCTGTCGTTCAAACCCTCAGGAATACGGTCAGGGTCCAAAACAACAGCCGCGGCCGTCACCGGCCCTGCCAAGGGGCCACGCCCGACCTCATCCACCCCGGCGATACGGGTATAGCCGCGCAGATGCGCGGCCGTTTCAAAGTCAAAGCTGGGGGTCAGGGGCAACATGGCCCGTTTTGACCGGACGGACACCCGCACCGCAAGCCAAAAAGAAAGAGGGTGTCAGGCCATGTCCGAACCTGACACCCTCTGCGGGCTGCAGTCGCTGGGGCAATGACCGCAGCCCGATCCGATCAGCGCCGGTGCGCGGTGGTATAGCCTTCGCGGCGCAGGCAAAGCGGATCAAACCCGTTGTGGGCCGCATTGCGCGTCAACACGCGCACCGCACATTTCTGCGGCAGGCGCGCCGCAAACCGGTAGTGCTGGTTCAAGCAATTGCGCGCCAGCATCGTCTGCGTGCCAAAGCGTGTTTCAACAGTCTTGTAGCAGCGACGCGGCAGCACATTGGCGTTCTGGCGATGGCCGTTGCCACGCGGTTGCAAACCACCACGGTCCCGTCCGCCGCCGGGGTTCAGCCGCGGCGGATTGCGATTTTCGCGGTGCCGCACCACCGGCGGCTCATAATGGTTCGGGTTCAAGGCATGTGACCGGGAAGGCTGATAGGTTTGCGCCGTGTCGTCACGGCGGTCGCTCAGCGCCTTTGCCACAATCCCTGCGGCCACAAGACCAAACAGAAACTTGCCAAAGTCGTCTTCGTTGAATTCCTGTGCCTGCAGCGGCGTAATTGTCAGTGACAGGGCAGCAACCCCGGCAATCAGTGTCTTGAACATCGTTTCACCTTTCGTTTGCGCGCCCTTGGCAGAGGTGCGGGACGCCCGGTGAAACCAATTTGGTGGCAGCAACCTCCGCCAAACAATATCTGGCTCTGGTTATCGGATTTCGGCGGGGGTAACATGGCCCGATATTGAATATCAGCACCACAATGGGAGACATGAGAGCCATGAAAACGCTGACTTTCCTCATCCCTGTGCTGCTGATGGCAGCCACTGGCGCGCAGGCGGCCTGCTATGCCGACTACAAGGCCAAGCAGGACAACCCGCTGCGGCTGCACTATGGCGTGGCCGAGATTAATGGTGACTGCACCGTGGATCGCGCCCGCAACCAACTGACCCGCCGTCTGAATGCCGACGGTTGGACCCTGTTGAACGTGCTGGGCGTCTTTGACGACGCGGGGCTCGAGGAACGAAAGGACAGCGCTGGTGACTACTTCCTCCGCTACTGAAGCGCGCGAGATCGGCAACCGGATTGTCGTTGGCGGGATTGTTGCGATTGTCGTGATCTTGGGTGTGGCTGCTGTCTTGCTCTTTATCAACCTGCCGGATGCCAACGCCTTTAACGCGCGGGTCGAACAGCTGTTCATCGAGAACGACAACCTGACTTCGAACGCGGAAATCAAGCTGCTGGAAATCCTCGCCGGATCGGGCACCGCGTTTTCGGACACGCTGTCATCCTACCGTTTTGTTATCTTCGTGCTGCTCGTCTTTGCCACTGCCCTGCTGATCGCGGCGGTGGCCTTTCTGGTGATGCTGATCGCGCTCAACCGCCGCATGGGCCAGATTGAGCGTAAGGGGATTGAGGTGAATTCTCTTTATATCTCGCGCGACGAAAAGGCGGTCTATCTGAATGACTTCCAGTTCAAGCTGACCGATGCCGCGATGGAAACCCTGTCGGTCTTGGCAGAGGCGCGGATGGATGATGAAGTCATGTCCGGCGCACAGATCGAAGGGGTGATCTCGGGCCGTGATGCCTCCGATTGTGACGAGGCAGCGGGCGCGACCCGGATCAAACGCTTGCGCGACACGCTGGGCAACCAGATGGTCAGCGAGCTGTTGGTCAAGAACATTGCGCGCAAGGGCTACATGCTGGCGATCGATAAAGACGTTATTCGCATGCGCTAGGCTGACCGATGCCAGATTTCACACGACGCTGATTTCTGGGCACGCAAAGAAGTCAGCGCAATTCGGCCATCGGGACGAAATCCATATCAGTGAAATCCTGGTTGTCTCCAGCCATCGACCAAACAAAGCTGTACCGCCCCGTGCCCGCACCGCTGTGAATGGACCAGCCGGGGGACAACACAGCCTGTTCATTCGTCACGAGCATGTGCCGGGTTTCAGTTGGTTCGCCCATGAAGTGGAACATCCGCGTCTCTTCGGCCATATCGAAATAGAGATAGACCTCTGACCGGCGGTCGTGCGTGTGGCAGGGCATTGTGTTCCAGACACTGCCATCCATGATTGTGGTAATCCCCATCACGAGCTGGCAACTTTCGCAGACATCGGGGTGAATATACTGCCGCAAGGCGCGGACGTTGGCGTCCGACTGCGTGCCCAGTTCAAGCAGGTTGGCATCTTCTGGCGCAATCTTCTGCGCTTTGTAAGCATGGTGCGCAGGCGTGCTGACAAAGTAATACCGGGCCGGATTTGCGGCGTCGTCACTGGCAAAGATCACGTCCATGATGCCCATCGGCAGATAAAGACAATCGCGCCCTTTCAAGGCATGGCTTTCGCCATCTGCAGTGACCGTCCCAGGGGCGCCGATATTGATGATGCCCACTTCGCGGCGATCCAGAAAATTCGGTGATCCAATTTGCTTGCTGGATTTCAGTGCGAGCGCCGCGCCGGTTGGAACCGCCCCACCCACAACGGTCCGGTCAAGGTGGCTGTAGGTCATCGTGACTTCGCCCGCGCGGAAAATATCCTCGATCAGATAGTTTTCACGCAGCGTCTGCGTATCGAACGTCTTGGTCTCTGAGGGGCTGCAGGCTTGGCGAATGGCGATGGTCATTGTGTCTCCGAATTTTTGGTTGGACGCGCCCGTCAGGGCATTGGTGGGTTAGACGTTGACCAGATTGTTGAGGTCCGCATCGTGAATGAAAAAATCCGGGTTCGCATCGACGACATACTTGATGTGGTGTTGCAGGCCATTCAGGTGGATGTCCATTTTCTGGCGGGCAACCTCGGGTTCGTTGTTTTCGATGGCCGTAACGACGTCCGTGTGCTGGCCCAGCGCCATATGCATCCGGCCGGGTTCAGGCAGTGTCAGGCGGCGGAAACGGTCAATCTGCAGCTTGACCTGTTGGACCATCGCCCACAGACCCGGCAGGCGGCCGATCTCTGCTATCTTTTGGTGAAGCGCCTCATCAGATGCGTGGAAGCCCTCAAAATCGCCTAAATCGGCAAACTCGCGCTGCCGCTCAAGCAACGCATGCAGTTCAAGTTTCTGACTACGGGACGCTTCTTTTGCGGCGGCAACGGCTGTCACACCTTCCAGTGCGCGGCGCGCAATCAGAGCTTCAGGCAAAACAGACACCGGAATGCGCGCAACAAACGTTCCAGATTTTGGCGCGACCTCAAGCAGATCTTCACGGGCCAGCCGCAAGACGGCCTCACGGACGGGCGTGCGGCTGACACCAGATTGCGCTGCCAGTTCAGATTCCGAGATGGCAGCACCGGGCAGCAACTCCATCGAGACGATGCGATCACGAAGCTTTTGGTATTCGCTTTCCGCAAGCGTGGGCGCAACCCCGGAACGGAACCGCGCCTGACTGGTCGGCGAGGCGTTTTGCGCGCGTTTTCTTACATTTGACAACTGATGCACACCCATTGTTTTGGTCATTGGTTTCAGCTGTCCAGTGTAGGTTAGCCACGCCGTCCTGCAAATGGCTTGCGTTTCGCAACAACTAGTATATTAGATATACCAGATGTCGTCAACTCTTTGGAGGAAAGTCAAGAGTTGCGGCGAAACCGCCTATTTCTGGGCACCAAGGGAGAGAACTATGTCGATTCGAAATTTTGCATCTGTAATAGCCGCAGGCTGTTTTGCACTGGCTGGCCCGACGGCCGCATTTGCACAAGAAACACTGAAGTGGGCTCATGTGTATGAGACCGGTTCCGCTTATCATCAGGTCGCCGAATGGGCCGCCGAGGAAATCAGCGAACGCACCGAAGGTCGCGTTGAGATCAACATTTTCCCAGCATCAAGCCTGGGCAAGGAAGTTGAAATCAACGAAGGCCTTGGCCTTGGCGCAGTTGACATCATCTACACCGGTCCGAGCTTTGTTGAGCGTTACTACGGCCCAATCGCGATTTCCGACTATCCGTTCATCATGCGCGGCTGGGATCATTGGCTGTCCTATCGTGGCAGCGACCTGTTCGCTGAACTGTCAGACGGGTATCACGATGCAACCGGCAACCAGGTTCTGGGCCTTGTCTACTACGGCCAGCGTCACGTGACGTCGAACAAGCCGATCCTGACGCCGGCAGATATGGAAGGCCTGAAAATTCGCGTTCCGAATTCGCCTGTCATGCTGATGTTCCCGAACGCCGTTGGCGCAAACCCGACCCCGATGGCCTTCTCCGAAGTCTACCTTGCACTTCAGCAGGGCGTTGTGGACGCGCAGGAAAACCCGCTGCCAACCATCCAGTTCAAGCGGTTCTACGAAGTGCAGTCCAACATCAACCTGACAGGTCACATCCTGAACTCGTTGCTGGTGATTGCCTCTGATGATGCGCTTGATCGCATTGGCGACGACGCAGCTGTTGTGCGCGAAGTGCTTGATGCAGCTGCACTGAAGGCCTCTGAAGAGATTTATCAGGCCGAACTTGAGCTTGTCGCATGGTTCCGCGAGCAGGGCATCACTGTGAATGAAGTCGACAAGACCCCGTTCCAGGATGCCGTTAAGCCGATGCTCACGGGTGACGATGTTCCCTACACGATGGAGCACTTTCAGCGCCTGGGCGAACTCTAAGATCACGTAGGGAGTTCGGTTGTGCAAAATAACCCGAAACCAACGGAGGGGCGCGCCGACAGTGCGCGCCCCGAAATCACCTTCAAGGATTCTGATGTCGACGTATCCGACTTTGGGGTCGTCGATCTTCCAGGGCTTATCGCACTCTGGATTCTTGCATTCATTGTCTTTCTTCAGTTCTTCACACGGTATGTCCTGAACGACAGCCTCGCATGGACAGAAGAAATCGCGCGTTATCTGCTGATCGTCGTCGCTTTCTTCGGCGCGATCTCAGTCACCCGCAAGGGTACGCATATCTTCTTGGAATTTTTCTACCGCTACCTGTCAGCCCGCGCCGGCAAATGGCTTGCCGTGACGATGGAGGCGCTTTCGCTGGTCTTCTATGGCTATCTGACGATTTTGGCGGTCGAACTGGCGCAAAAAACGCGAACCAAGATGGCGTCGGTCGAGATACCGAAAAGCCTTCTATATTGGTGCGTCGCAGCGGCCTTGTTGGCCATGACTGCATTCTCGATCTACTGGCTCCTGCGCAAAATCCGCCAATCACCCGAAGCTGTTCTGCAAGAGCTGGAAGAGCATTCACTTCACGACATATCAAACTGACTGGCGGCACCTCCAAATGGCCCTTACACTTCTCTTCTTGCTATTGTTTTTGTTGCTGATCGCTGGTGCGCCGGTTGCAGTTGCCTTGGGCGTAGCCTCGTTGGTCTTCATCATATTGGACGGACTGCCGAATGTGGTCGTGCTTCATAACATGGTCAACGGGATCAATTCGTTCCCACTGATCGCCGTGCCATTCTTCATTATGGCAGGTCACCTGATGAACTCGGCCGGCATCACCACCAAGATCTTTGCTTTTGCACGGGCCACAGTGGGATGGATGTACGGCGGCCTGGGCCACGTCAATGTCGGCGCCAGTGTGATTTTTGCGGGCATGTCAGGTGCCGCGGTGGCGGATGCCGGGGGGCTTGGCAATATCGAAATCAAGGCCATGCGCGAAGCAGGCTACGACACCGACTTTTCGGTTGGCATCACGGCTGCATCTTCGACAATCGGCCCGATCATTCCGCCGTCGCTGCCACTGGTGGTCTATGGCGTGATCGCAGAGACATCGATCGGCCAGTTGTTCGCCGCGGGGTTGATCCCGGGACTGCTGATGGCTTTCGCACTGATGACCATGGTCGCAATCTTTTCCAAGATCAGAAACTACCCGCGCGACGAACGGTTTTCACTGCGTCTGTTCTTCTCGACCTTGTGGCACGCCATTCTGCCGTTGTTCACCCCAATGATTATCGTGGGTGGCATTCTGACCGGTATCTTCACACCCACAGAAGCCGCAATCGCGGCTGTGGCCTATGCCATGTTTCTGGGGATGTTTGTCTATCGCACGCTCGATGCCAAACGTCTGCTACGCGTGTCGATGGATACGGTTGAAACAACAGCCTCTATCATGATGATCGTCGCGGCGTCGTCGATTTTTGCCTGGATCCTGACCTCAAACCAAGTCGCTCCCAAGTTCGCCGCCTTGATGCTTGGGTTTACCGACAACCCGGTTGCGATCCTGTTGATCATTATGCTGATCGTTCTCGTGGTCGGCTGCTTCATGGAGACACTGGCGGCAATCACGATTTTGACGCCGGTTTTGTTGCCAGTGGCGATGCAAATCGGTGTGGACCCCGTGCACTTCGGAATCATCCTCATCCTGAACCTGATGATCGGGCTTTTGACGCCGCCTGTGGGCTTGGTGCTTTATGTCCTGGCCAAAGTATCTGATGTGCCATTCGAACGCTGTGTTGTCGCAACAGCACCGTTCCTTGTGCCACTTGTGCTGGTCTTGTTGTTGCTGACCTTCATCCCCGCGCTGTCAATGTGGCTGCCAGAGATGATCTACAGATAGCACATCAGGCCGATACGCCTCACTCACTGAACAATTGGAAGACAAATGACTGCAGAAAACCTGTTTGATCTAAGCGGCAAGACCGCACTCGTGACCGGCTGCAAACGCGGCATCGGACGTGGCATGGCAGTTGCCTTGGCGCGGGCTGGTGCCGATGTCATCGGCGTCAGTGCAACGCTTGAAACATCTGGCAGTGACGTTGAAAAAGACGTCGTTGCGCTTGGTCGGTCCTTTCGCGGATATGCCTGCGACTTTTCCAACAAAGACGCCATTCTGACGTTTGCGGAACAAGTTACGCAGGATGCCGGACAGATCGATATCCTCGTCAACAATGCCGGCACCATCAAACGCGCCCCTGCGGCTGAACATGCCGATGATCTGTGGGATGAAGTGATCGAGGTCAACCTCTCCTCTCAGTTCCGTCTGACCCGAGAAATCGGCAAGACAATGGTCAAGCAAGGCTCTGGCAAAATCATTTTCACGGCGTCGCTCCTTACATTCCAAGGCGGCATCAATGTGCCGGGCTATGCCGCGTCCAAGGGCGGAATTGGTCAGTTGACCAAGGCGTTTGCCAATGAATGGGCCGGGTCTGGCGTCAATGTGAATGCCATCGCGCCGGGTTATATTGCCACCGACAACACGCAAGCCCTCAGAGACGATCCCGATCGCAACGCGGCGATCCTGGGACGCATTCCAGCGGGCCGCTGGGGCAAGCCCGAGGATTTTGATGGGCCGGTGGTCTTTTTGGCGTCGGACGCATCCGAATACGTCCACGGCACCGTGCTGACCGTGGACGGCGGCTGGATGGGTCGCTGAACGCGATGAAAGTTGCATGTGTCGGCGAGGCCATGATCGAACTGTCGCTCGACAGTGCGCAGGACACCGCTTTTCTTGGCGTCGCAGGGGATACGCTCAATACCGCGATCTATCTGCGGCGTGACCTGCCGATGGAACATGACGTCGCATTTGTCTCTGTTCTTGGCCGTGATGAGTTATCCGATCGGATAATGGATTTCATTGCCAAGCATGGGGTTTCAACCAAGAGCATCCAGCGCCATCCCGACCTTTTGCCCGGCATCTACGCGATCAGCATCGATGATGGCGGCGAACGGGCATTTTCCTATTGGCGCGACAACTCTGCCGCCCGGACCTTGTTTCAACGCCCCGATGGCAGCACCTGTTTTGACGATCTGGAAGAGTTTGACGTCATCTACACATCGGCCATCACTCTGGCAATTCTACCGCCGCTGCAACGCGACAGGTTTCTTGACTGGATCGCGACCTTTCAAAATCGCGGTGGCAAGTTTGTCTTCGATTCCAACTTTAGAGCACGGCTCTGGCAAGACTTGGGCGAAGCACGTCGCGTGGTCGCGCGGGCCTGGAGACTTTGTGACATTGGCCTTCCGTCCGAAGACGATGAACGGGCCTTGTTTGGCGACAAAACGACCGATGAGATGCTTGAAAGGCTGAAAGGGTATGGCCTTCCAACTGGCGCGCTCAAGCGGGGCATCTGCGGCCCTTTGCCCATTAATGCACCCCTTGATGCGTCAATCGAATACCCACCTGCGCAAGTGGTCGTCGATACAACCGCCGCCGGTGACAGCTTTGGCGGCGCGTTTCTGGCTTCCTTTTTGACCAAAGGCGATCTTAACGATGCAATGCGCGCAGGCCATGCGCGCGCCTCGATTGTCGTGGGCCACCGGGGCGCAATCGCGCAGGATCAAGATAATTAGCTACGGCTTGGTGGCAAGGCTCCACCTTTCCCAACTCCGCTATTGGGTCTTGACTGAACGCAATCACGAAGCCCCTGATGTTCGTCTTGTAAATACCGCACAGTAACGGCGGTCAAAACAAGCAAGGAACCCAGTCTCTGAAGGCGTTTTTGGCGACCCCGGCAGGATTCGAACCTGCAACCTGCCCCTTAGGAGGGGGCTGCTCTATCCAGTTGAGCCACGGGACCACACCGCAGATATCCCCTTGTTTGCGCAAACGGTCAACCGATCTGATCGCTTGAGCCTTTTACATCGGCCCACCGGCCCGCTAAGTGTTATGCAACAAACTGGTAACGATCAGGACGGACAACTTGACCATCCCCCCTCGCCGCCCGCTGACACTCCGCGATGTTTCTGAGGCATCAGGTGTCAGCGAAATGACCGTCAGCCGCGTATTGCGCAACAAGGGTGATGTCAGCGCTGCAACGCGCGCCAAGGTTCAGGAAGCCGCCAAACGTTTGGGCTATGTGCCAAACAAGATCGCCGGATCACTGGCATCAAGCCGGGTGAATCTTGTGGCCGTCATCATCCCGTCGCTGAAAAACATGGTGTTTCCAGAGGTGCTGTCGGGCATCTCGGAAACGCTTGAAGACACCGTACTGCAGCCGGTCGTGGGCGTGACCGACTACTTGCCCGAGAAAGAAGAAAAGGTGCTGTTTGAAATGCTGTCCTGGCGCCCCGCAGGCATCATCATTGCGGGGCTTGAACATTCAGAGCCATCGCGCGCGATGCTAAGCCAAGCAGGCGTGCCCGTGGTCGAAATCATGGACACCGATGGCGAGCCAATCGACACCTGCGTGGGCATTTCGCACCGTCGCGCCGGGCGTAAAATGGCAGAGGCCATTCTGGACGCGGGCTACCGCCGGATCGGTTTCATGGGCACCAAGATGCCGCTGGACCACCGGGCCCGCAAACGGTTCGAAGGGTTCACCCGCACGCTCGCGAAGTCAGGTATCGAGATCATTGATCAGGATTTCTATTCCGGCGGATCCGCCTTGGCCAAGGGGCGCGAAATGACGGCAGAGATGCTTGGCCGTAATCCCGACCTCGATTTTCTGTATTTCTCAAACGATATGATTGGCGCAGGCGGGCTTTTGTACCTGCTCGAACAGGGGATCGATGTGCCTGGTCAGATCGGTCTGGCCGGCTTCAACGGGGTCGAACTGCTGGACGGTTTGCCGCGAAAACTTGCCACGATGGATGCTTGTCGGCACGAGATTGGTGTGAAAGCGGCACAAATCATCGCGGACCGGACCAAGGGGATCGTCGACATCGAACCGATGAACACGCTCAGCCCCACAATTGCGCTAGGCGATACGCTGATCCGCCGCACCTGACGCAGCGGGCGCCCTTTCCGCGATGTCCCCGCGCTGTTCAAGGTAGCTTCGGAGGTCTGCCAATGGCATCGGTTTGGCATGCAGATAGCCCTGCGCGCTGTCGCAGTTGAAACGCAAAAGCATGTCCTGTTCGGCTTGGGTTTCCACCCCTTCGGCCAGCACATCAATCCCAAGGTTCTGTGCCAAATCCAGGATCGCACGGGTGATTGTCTGCAACTCCTGATCGCCATCGATATTGCGCACGAGGCTGCGGTCGATCTTGATCTTGCTCACGTCGAACTTGCGTAGCGTCGCGATGGCCGCGTGGCCGGTGCCAAAGTCGTCAAGCTCAACCCGGAAGCCTGCGTCGATCAACCGGTGCACGTTTTCAACAATGAACCCCGCACGTTCGTCCAGCAATGTCGATTCAAGCAATTCAATCCGCAGGTTCTGATGGGTCAGCCCATGCTTGCGCATACAGGTGTTCAGCCGCTTGATCAGGTGCGTATCACTGATTTGCGCCATCGACATATTCAAGCTGATGCAGGGGCTTTGCAGGCCCCAGTTCATCATCTTGCGCAGCGCGCGGCAGGACTGCTCCATCACGATATCGTCCAGCAT
This sequence comes from Yoonia sp. R2331, assembly GCF_041103235.1. Lineage (NCBI taxonomy): Bacteria > Pseudomonadati > Pseudomonadota > Alphaproteobacteria > Rhodobacterales > Paracoccaceae > Cognatiyoonia > Cognatiyoonia denitrificans. Next base: position 280,087 of record NZ_JBGCUN010000003.1, read on the forward strand.
TTCTGTCAGTCCGGCGTTCTGCGCCACTGACAGGAACTCTCCTGCCGGGACCGGATCGCCACTTGACGGAATCCAGCGGATCAACGCCTCAAACCCGATGATGCGACCCGACCGGGCGTTCAGCTGGGGTTGGAAAAAGGATACGAATTCACCCCGATTGATCCCCGCCTGCATCCGTTGGGCCAGATCACTGTTGCGCAGCGTGGTTTCGCGCATGTGTGGCTCAAACAGGACCGTATCTTGCGCTTCGCCCCGCTTGGCCTGCCCAAGTGCGATGTCCGCGTCTGATAGCGCCTCTGCTCCCGGTCTGGTCGCAGAGGGGTTCACAAAGGCGGCGCCCATCGAGGCCCCGACGTGGCACAGGTGTCCGTCATAGCTGATCGGCTGAGAAAGCTTATCGCTGATCTGATCGGCATAACGCAGGACTTCGGTGCGCGACTTGCGCGTCACCAGAACAGAGATGAATTCATCACCATCGATCCGCGCCACAATCCGCGGCCTGACACGGCCGCCCGACAGGATTTCCGCGGCAGTGCGTAACACGAAATCACCGGCATCATGGCCAAAGACATCATTCACCGTTTTGAACCGGTCCAGGTCAAGGTGCAGGATCACGATCCGCTCGCGCGGTTCAAGCGTCTCAAGCAGCGCGTCAATCTCTTCGCTCAGCTTGTAGCGGTTGCGCAGACCGGTCAGATCATCGGTGCGCAGCAGGTTCCTCAAGCGCGCCTGCTGGTCCTTGAGTGCCGTGATATCAATGCGCAATCCGACGCGCCCACCATCACTGGTCGCCTGTTCAACAATCCGTAGCCAGCGCCCGTCGCTTAGCTGCTGTTCCAGATCGACATCGCATTTGACATGCTGTTCCATTCGCTTGCGAAGCCATTCGTCTTCCCGGCCGATAGCGGCTGCGTATTGCTTTTGCTCAAGCCCATATCGCAGAATATCTTCGAACTTCGTACCAGGGGTCATAACCGCCGCACTCGGGCCGTACATCGACCGATAGGTCTGATTGCACATCACCAGCCGGTCGTCCGCGTCGTAGACGACAAACCCATCTGACAGCGCATTGATGGCGGTCGCCAGCCGATCCTCTGCCTGGGCTGCGTGCATCTTGTAACGGTTCAGCAAGGTAATATCCCGCGCCATCACCACAAAAACCGGCTTAGTCCCGCGTTGGTACATGATGGTGAACGCCAACACCCGGCCAGAACCGAGCACATCATGCAGATAGAAATCGAACTTGGCCGCCTTGCGCTCTTTAACCCGCGCAAAGACCCGGCGGACGCGATCGGCGTTCAGACCGTTCATCAGCGACCAAGGCGTAGCCCCGACAAGGTCCCGCATAGTCTTGTCCAGAAAAACCCGCGCTGATTGGTTGGCCGCGATCAGTTTCAGCGATGCCGCGTCGAACGTATATAGCTGCGACGGCGCGCTATCGTACAAATGAAACAGCACATCGCGCGAGATCAACTCTCGCGCGGCGGTCATTTCAGCCATTTGGACCGGATCAGTTTGCATCTGGCACCGTTAAAAGGTTCGGCCAGACACTAATCCTGCAACTGTGAAGCAAGCCTTAAGCCAGAGCAGACAATTTTCACAAAATCAAGTCAACGTAACCTCAATGGACCTATTCAGCCCAAGGCCCATGCTGGCCTGTCTCACCGTTATCCATCCGGGCAAAGCCGTGGCGCCCGAAATAGTCACGCTGCCCTTGGATCATGTTGGCAGTGCCTCGCGCGGTTCGCATCGCGTCAAAATAGGCAAGACCAGAGGCCAGCGCAGGCATCGCGATGCCATGCAGCGCGCCTGCCGCCACCACCGCGCGCAAGGCCGCGTGATTGTCGCGCAGATAGGCCGAAAAAGTCGGCGCCAGCATCAGGTTGCGGTCGGCATCCTCGCCCAGTGCTGCAGCCATATCGTTCAGCATGTCAGAGCGGATGATGCAGCCTTCGCGCCAGACCTTGGCGATCTCGGGCAGGGGCAAGGCCCAACCGTAATCGTCAGACGCCGCTTCGATCATCGCAAAGCCTTGCGCATAGCATAGCACCTTGCCGGCGATCATCGCGCTTTCCAGTTGCGCCAGCGTCAGGGCATCACCCATCGGTGCCGGTGCCGCGCCAAAGACCTTTTCCCCGGCGGCACGCTCGGCCAGTCGGGACGACAGGTTGCGCGCAACCACCGCGGCCTCGATCGCGGGGATCGGGGCGGCAAGTTGCTGCGCTTCGATCACAGTCCAGCGGCCCGTGCCCTTTTGCCCGGCCGCATCCACGATCACATCCAGCATCGGCTGCCCGGTGGCGGGATCTGTGGCCTTGGCAACCGCGCCCGAAATTTCGATCAGATAGGATTTCAACGGACCTTCGTTCCAACCCGCAAAGACCTCTCCGATGGCGGCGGCATCCATGCCCATGCCATCGCGCATGATGCCATAGACCTCGGCGATCATCTGCATGTCGGCGTATTCGATGCCGTTGTGCACAGCTTTCACAAAGTGGCCCGCACCCTCTTCACCCATCCAGGTGGCGCAGGGCGTACCTTCGTATTTGGCGCTGATCGCTTCCAGAATATGGGCAACGCGGTCCCAATTGGCGCGGACACCTCCGCCCATGATGGACGGCCCAAACCGCGCGCCTTCTTCGCCGCCGGACACACCGATCCCCAAGAATGGGCCGGTCGCTTCGCGCGCGCGGCGGTTAGTGTCATGAAACAGCGCATTGCCCGCATCAATGATCAGGTCATCGGCATCCAGCAATGGGCGCAGCGCCGCAATCTGATCATCTGCCGGCTGCCCGGCAGGGACCATCAAGATGATCGCGCGGGGCGTGGCAATTGACGCGACGAGGTCTTCCAGCGTTTCTGTGGGGGTGATCCTGGGTGCCAGATCACCGGCATTTTTGGCAAAGTCCTGCGTGACAGATGTGGTGCGGTTCCAAACAGCAATGTCAAAGCCCTTGTCCGCAATGTTCGACGCCAGTGCGGCCCCCATTGTCCCAAGTCCGATCAAGCCGATCTCTGCCAATGCCATGCGGCTTCTCCCTTATGTTACCCGTAACAGCTTAAAGTGCGCAGGGGTTAAATTGTAAAGCCCCGGCGCAGTCACGACACGCCCAATGGGGGAGGTCACAAAGAAAAGGCCCGCCAGTTGGGCGGGCCTTTGAATGTTCTCTCGGACCTTAGTCGTCTTTGTGCTTGTGCGGCGCCCAAAGCTTCTTGTTGGTCAGGTACAGCAGCACCGACAACACGGTCAGGAAGATCACGCCGGTCAGACCGGCCTGCTTGCGCGCGACCAGCTTCGGCTCGGCCGTCCACATCAGGAAGGCGGCGATGTCTTCGGCTTCATGCTCAAGGCTGTTGGAATGGCCGTCGTCGAAATCGACATCCTCACCCCACAGCGGCTGCGACATGGAAATCCACGAACCGGGCACCATGTGCTTGCCCTTTTCGTCGATGCAAGTCTCAGGGAAACCACCCGCAGCAAAAGCCACGTTGTAGAAACCATCCATCGGCGGGTCCATTTCCAGCGCGCATTCAGGCTCTTCGTGATAGCCGGTCATCAGCGAGGCGATGTATTCCGCTCCACCCATGCCTTTGAAGAGTTGCGCAAGACCAGTGCCGTAGGGCCCGTGGAACCCGGCGCGTGCCTTGGCCATCAAGGACAGGTCAGGCGCATTGGACAGCGAGGACCCGGGGAACTTGTCGGCCGGTGTGGCGGGGCGGAAATCGCCTTCACCATCAAACAGCGCCTGATCGAACACTTCGTATTGCTCGGCAAAGGCGCGCATCTGATCCTCTGGCAGACCGGGGCCGCCTTCATCATGCAGGTTGCGGAACGCGACCAATTCCAGCCCGTGACAGGCTGAACAAATCTCGGTGTAGATCTTCAGACCGCGTTGCAGCTGGTTTTGATCATAGCTGCCGAACGGCCCCTCGAACGAGAATGCGAAATCCTCAATCTCAGTTTCGACTTCTGCGGCCAGCGCGGGGCTAACCGTCAGGGTCAGCGCCGCAACAGCGGAAAGTGTCAGGTGACGGATCATTGTCATGTGTCCTTTCTTACTCGGCCGGAGCGGCAGAAGCTTTGCCATCCGATTTTGCCGGGTAGTGCGCATTGAAGTCGTCTTCGATTGTGGCCGGTTGCGGCAACGGTTTCTCGATCACACCCAGAAGCGGCAGGATCAGCAGGAAGTAGGCAAACCAGTAGGCCGAGGCGATCAGCGAGATCCAGTCATAGGGGAACTCTGCCGGGCGTGCGCCCACCCACATCAGCACGATGAAGTCGATCACCAGCAGGGCAAACCACCACTTGAACATCGGACGATACCGACCGGACCGGACGCGGGATGTATCCAGCCACGGGGCCAGCGCCATCACCGCAATCGCGCCGAACATGGCCAGCACTCCAAAGAACTTGGCGTCGATAATGCCGAAGCTGAGGAAGTTCACGATCTGCACGACCCAGACGTCAGCGGTAAAGGCCCGCAGGATCGCGTAGAACGGCAGGAAGTACCATTCAGGCACAATGTGCGATGGCGTCGCCAGCGGGTTGGCCGGAATATAGTTGTCCGGGTGGCCCAGATAGTTCGGCATAAAGCCCACGATCGCCACGAAAATGACCAGGATCACAGCCAGCGCGAACAGGTCTTTGATCACAAAGTACGGCCAAAATGGCAGTGTGTCCTTTGCGGCATCCTCTTTGCTCGTGCGGCGGACCTCAACACCGGTCGGGTTGTTGTTGCCCGTGGTGTGGAACGCCCAGACGTGAACAATTGTCAGCCCCAACAGGACGAACGGCAGCAGATAGTGGAGCGAGAAGAAGCGGTTCAGCGCAGGCTGACCCACAGCCGAGGCCCCAAGCAGCCATGTCTGAATGCTTTCACCGATGAACGGAATCGCGCCAAACAGGCCGGTGATCACTGCAGTGCCGTGGAACGACATCTGACCCCATGGCAACACGTAGCCCATAAAGGCCGTGCCCATCATGACCAAATACATCAGCATGCCGATGATCCACGTCACTTCACGCGGGGCCTTGTAAGACCCATAGTAGAGCCCTCGGAACATGTGCGCATAGACCGCCACAAAGAACAGCGATGCGCCATTCTGGTGGAAATAACGGATCATATGGCCGCCGTTCACGTCGCGCATGATGTGCTCGACCGAGTTAAACGCCATATCGACGTGGGGCACGTAATGCATCACCAGCACAATGCCGGTCACAATCTGCAGCACCAGCGTAAACGCCAGCACGATGCCCCAGATCCACATCCAGTTCAGGTTCTTGGGCGTCGGGATCATCAGGGTGTCATAGGCGAGGCCCAGAATCGGAAGGCGAGTGTGAAGCCACTTTTCGCCGCCAGACTTCGGTTCGTAGTGGTCGTGGGGGATACCAGCCATGATGCTCTCTCCTTAACCCAGTTGAATCGTTGTTTCGTCAACAAAGGACGCGACAGGCACCGGCAGGTTGCGCGGCGCTGGCCCTTTGCGAATACGTCCCGAGGTGTCGTAGTGCGACCCGTGGCACGGGCAGAACCACCCGTGGAAATCGCCCTGCTCGGCCAATGGCACACAGCCAAGGTGCGTACAAACACCCATCTGCACTAGCCAGATACCCTCTTCATCCAGCGAACGGTTTTCGTCCGTGGCAGGGACCGGGCCAAGGTTTTCGTTGTTGGCGTCCGGGTCAGGCAGGTCAGAGACGTCGACGGCGCGCGCTTCTGCGATCTCGTCTTCGGTGCGTGACCGAATAAAGACCGGTTTGCCCTGCCACAGCACGGTAATCTGCGTGCCCGGATCAATCACACTGATATCAACCCGGATCGAGGCCAAAGCCTGCACATCCGCCGATGGGTTCATCTGATTGACAAGCGGCCAGACTGCCGCGCCCGTCACCACTGCGCCAGCTCCCGCCGTTGCATAGTAAAGAAAGTCGCGACGTGTGCCCTGATGTTCGTCTGCATGTGACAAGGGATACATCTCCGATTGTTGCGGGTATTTCGACCCATAGCAAAGACATAGGCCAAAGGGCCCAGCCGTCCGTTCGCGCGGTATGTAGCCCTGTTCTGTGCCCCAGTCCAGCGGACAATCCAGCGCAGGGCCTCCGCATGATCATATGAAGTGTGTGACCACAGCCCAATGAGGTCGGCATTTCAACGACAATGCTTAACAAACTGCTACGTCGTTGCACAATTTCGCCAAAGTTATCGTACAATAAACGTCGGGGCTGACAGATAACCGTATGTTGATTAATGTTGGATTCATAAAGACTTGTGACAGTCAAAAGTGCGTTCTACACAAAACAGACCTGATTAGGGATCGGACGATTCTCATGTTGGCCCGCTTTGGCACGATCATATTGCTTCTTCTCGCAGCCCCCGCAGCTGCCGAGATTGAGTTGAGCTTTTATGGCGGCGCGCAGAATGCGCCCCATTCTGACGTGTTCATCACAGGTGATTCCAACTATCCGGCAAAAACATTTATCGGCTGGGAAGGCCGCTCGTTTGAGGCGCCACCTTACTATGGCTGGCGCGCAACGATCTGGCAGTCGCAGACCTTTGGCTACGGGATCGACTTCACCCACAACAAAATTTACCCGCAGGCGGGTGAGTTGGACGGAACACCGTTTGAAACACTTGAGTTTACCGATGGGCTGAACACCCTGACCGTAAACGCCTATCGCCGCTGGCCCGGGGCCTTTGGCGTGGCGACGCCCTATGTCGGCGGCGGCCTGGGCCTTTCTGTTCCACATGTCGAGGTGTCGAATGGCATCACCGAAACCTTTGGCTATCAGGTCACAGGCCCTGCCGCGACATGGATCGCTGGTGCCAGCTATCCGATCAATGATACTTGGTCGGTCTTTGGCGAATACAAGGGCACATATAGCCAGAACACCGCCGACCTTGACGGCGGCGGCACACTAGAAACTGACGTGATCACCAATGCGGTGAATGTCGGGATCAGCTTTTCGTTCTGACCGCCCGGGCGGATCGCGCCGCCTTCATCACCGCTATTCCGGTTTGGTGTCCATCATCGCCTGATGCTGGCAGAACTGCGCATGCCAATCCGTCAGCGCCTTGTGGCCCTCGCGCCAGCCGCGATTGTCGTGCCGCAGATCAATGTAGGACAGCGCACAGGCCACCCCGATCTGCGCCATGTTCAGTGGGCCTGACAGATGGCTCATCCAGCGGTCATTGATTGCCGTGATCGCCCGGTCCGCCTTGGCCCATTGCGCCTCGACCCATGTGGCGGATTGCTCGTTCTCGGGTCGCAAACGCGCCTCGTAAGACATCGCAACGGTCGCATCCATGATCGCATCTGCCGTCGCTTCAAGGGTCAGCACCTCCCACAGGCGCGACGCGGGATACAGCCCGCTACCCGCATGGTCATCCAGATAGCGCGTAATGACCCGGCTGTCGTAAATCGCGGGGCCATCATTGCGGATCAGCGCGGGGATCTTGCCCAAGGGGTTGGTGGCCACGACCTCTGGTGCGGAATTCAATGGCGTGGTGATCACTTCGACCTCTTCCACCGTGTCCATCAGGTTCGCCATGCGGATCAGAACGCGGCATTTGCGCACGAACGGCGAAGCGGGAGAGATCAACAGTTTCATGACGGGTCCTTTCACATTCAGGGAAAGCTGACCTGATCCTGTCCCGGTTGCCAAGGGGGATATTTCCCCATGATCGCCGCAAACTCGGGCGAGGCGAGAAACTGATCCAGCCAGCGGATCAAGTGCGGCCAGCCCTGCGCGTCAAACCAGCTGCGATCAATATTGGCAAACTGCCGGACAAAGGGCAGCAGGGCGGCATCAGCCAGCGTAAAGTCCTTTCCGTTCAGAAAGGCCTGCCCGTCTAACCGCGCATCCCATTCGCGCAAGATCGCAGCGGCTTTTTCACGTTCTGCCGCGGCATCCAGATCAGGATAGCGCACCGCATATTTGGTGTGATCCAGCGCCGTCTTGAACGGCCCGTCACATTGATCAATCAGCGCCTCTGCCGCGTCCCGTCCAGCCAACCATCCCCTTGGATCCTGCTGCGACAACGCCCAGATCATCACGTCGCGCGATTCGTCGATAACCTCGTTCGCCTCCAGACACGGCACCGTCCCCGACGGCGATGCCGCCAGAAACGCTTCTGGCTTGTCCCGTAACAGAATCTCGCGCAGTTCGACCCGCACGCCCGCGGCCAGCACCGCCAACCTTGCCCGCATTGCATAGGGACAGCGCCGAAACGACCACAGGATCGGCAGGCCGATGTCTTGCATCAAGCCACCAGCTTGCCGTCCGCCGCACCGGTGATCCGGGCGGATACAATCTGGCTTTCGGGTTGATCACTCGCAAAATGCACCTCTGCAAATTGCGGTGTGCGCCCCATGCGCGGGTTTTCCATCAGCACCGCATGGGTCTGACCCACCTGCGCCGCCAGATGTCGTTCCACAGCCGCTTGCCCCGCTGCCCGCAACCGCGCCGCACGCGCCTTGATTACCGCACCGTCCACCGCAGGCATCCGCGCCGCAGGCGTGCCTTGCCGCGCGGAATAGGGGAAGACGTGTAGCCATGTCAGGTTGCAATCTTCGACGAGTGCCAGCGAATTCTCAAAATGCGCCTCCGTCTCCGTCGGGAATCCGGCGATGATATCAGCACCAAAGGTCATGTCAGGTCGCAGCGCCCGCGCCTCTTGTGCAAAGCGGATCGCATCGTCGCGCGTATGCCGCCGCTTCATCCGCTTCAGGATCAGCGTATCGCCATGCTGCAAAGACAGGTGCAGATGCGGCATCAGGCGCGGCTCAGTCGCGATCGCCTGCATCAAGTTCTCATCCACCTCGATCGAATCGATCGACGAAATACGCAGACGCGACAGGTCAGGCACCAGCCGCAGGATACGCATCACCAGATCACCCAACTTGGGCGCGCTCGGTAAATCGGCACCCCAAGAGGTGAGATCAACACCGGTCAGCACCACCTCATTGTAACCGCGATCAACCAATCGCTTAATCTGATCGACGACCACACCCGCTGGCACTGACCGCGAATTACCGCGCCCAAAGGGGATAATGCAAAACGTACAGCGGTGGTCGCAGCCGTTCTGCACCTGCACATAGGCACGGCTGCGGGTGCCGAACCCGTCAATCAGATGCCCTGCCGTTTCGGTCACCGACATGATGTCATCCACCTGCACCGGCTCTGTCTTTCCGATCAGACCATTCCACGTGGCGGGCTGCATTTTTTCGGTATTGCCGATGACCACATCAACCTCTTCCATCGCGGAAAAGGTCGCGGGTTCAGTCTGGGCCGCACAGCCTGTTACAATCACCCGCGCGCCGGGGTTGGCACGGCGCAGCTTGCGGATGTCCTGCTTGGCCTTGCGCACCGCCTCTGCCGTCACAGCGCAGGTGTTTACAACCACCGCGTCCTGCAGACCCGAAGCGGTGGCAAGTTCCTTCATGGCTTCGGTTTCATAGGCGTTCAACCTGCAGCCGTGGTTGGAAAAGACCGGCGGCTTAGCCATGCCAGACCCCGTCAAACACATGCGCCGTGGGTCCGGTCATCCAGACCCCATCGTCACGCCAATCGACCCAGATCGTGCCGCCATCCAGATCAATCTGCACTTTGCGCCCGGTCAACCCGCGCCGCGCGGCGGCCACCGCCGTGGCGCAGGAGGACGAGCCAGAGGCAAGCGTGATCCCCACGCCCCGCTCCCAAACCCGCATCCGCAAATGATCCGGCCCTACAACATGGGCGAACTGCACGTTGGTGCGTGCCGGATAAAGCGGGTGATGCTCGATCTCGGCCCCCCGCGCGGCCAGATCAATCGCCTCGGCATCATCGACAAAAAAGGTGCAATGCGGATTGCCCATGCCGGTGGCCGTTGGCGCCCCCTCAATCGGCAACGCCAGCGTGTCCATTTCATGCGCCAGCGGCACCTCAGCCCAGTCCAACTGCGGCTGGCCCATGTTGACCGAGGTCAGCCCACTGCCCGCATCCACCGCCTGCAAAACACCGCGTTCTGTGGTGATTGTCAGTGCGGTACGCCCGGTACGGTTCATTTCATAGCGCGCGATACAACGGGTCGCATTGCCGCAAGCGGCAGAAGTGGACCCGTCGCTGTTGTAAAACGTCAGATGCAGGTCATCGCCGTCGGTAATCACCGCCAGCTGGTCAAAACCAACCCCACGATGCCGGTCCGCAATCGCACGCGCCAGCCCTGCATCCACAACCGGACCGCCGGCACGCTGGTCCACGACAACGAAATCGTTGCCAAGGCCGTGCATCTTCATGAACGACAAAGAGGTTGGGGCTGCATCAGTCATGAGCGGGCATATATGCGAGGCCCGCAAAGTTATCCAGTCGCATCACCATTTGAGGGGTTGACCCGGTGCCCCGGTGTTCCTAATTAGCCGCCCTAGTGGGCCGTTAGCTCAGTTGGTAGAGCAACTGACTTTTAATCAGTGGGTCGCAGGTTCGAATCCTGCACGGCTCACCACTGTTTTCAATACGTTGGCGTATCGATGCCGTGCATCGGGGACCGTTTCTGCAAGCAATTCTCTGACGCCCTTGCGCCTAGCCCAGATAGGCGCTCAGCGCGGCTGGGGGATTCGCAAAAAGCGGGCCGGTTGCAGTCGGGGCCCCCGCCACGCCCCCACTGACAAAAATGACCTCTTGCGCGATTTGCCGGGCATCACCCGGATCGTGGGTGACCATCAGCACGACGCGCCCGGCCAGTTGATCGCGCACCAGATCCAGCATTTCGGCCCGCAGACCCGGGCCAAGGGCGGCAAAGGGTTCATCCAACAGCACAATCGGACGGTCCGCCACCAAGACGCGCGCCAGTGCGGCGCGGCTTTGCTGACCACCCGATAGCGCGGCGGGCTTGCGCCCCTCCATCCCGTCCAACCCAACTGATCGCAACGCGCCCGAGATCTTTTCGGCATCGGCGTCCGATAGCCGCAGGTTCGGGCGCAGGCCCAGACCCACGTTCTGCGCGATGGTCAGATGCGGAAACAGGTTGTTGTCCTGAAACAGCATCGACACCGGGCGCGCATGGGGTTTGGCCCGCGTGATGTCCTGCCCCTCCCATGTCACCCGACCTGCGGCGCAGTCCTGAAACCCGGCGATGGCCGTCAGCAACGTCGATTTTCCGCCACCTGACGCGCCAATAATTGCGGTGATGCCGGGCGTGACCGTTAAGTCAGCGTGCAGTTGGAAAGCGCCCACAAAAATGCGCAGCCCCTCAAGCGTCAGCATTGCGTCGTCCACCCTGATCGCAGATCCAAAACACCACCAACGACAGCATCAATAACACCAACCCCGCACCGGCAGCGGCCTCCATCTGGTAACTGCCCATCAAGCGATACATCGCCAACGGCAGCGTTTCTTGCGCGTTTCCGGCGAAGAGCGTGATGACACCCAAATCCCCCATCGACAAGGCCGCAGCCAGCCCCGCCGCAAACCCCAGCGGCGCGCGGGCGCGCGGGATCACGACCAACCGCAAAAGGTCCAGCCCGCGCAGGCCCAAACTGTCGGCCAAACGCCCATAGTCGCGCCGCGCGTCTGCCACCGCAGGGCCAATGGCGCGCACCGCAAAGGGCAGCGCGAGTGCCGCATTTACGACTACCGTGACCGGCAGCGCCACGCTACGCGGCGACACGAAAGGATAGACCATCAGGAACAACCCCGTCCCCATCACCAGCCCAGAGGCCGCCAGCGGCAAGACCCCGATGACCGACGCGGCCAGTCCACCGCGCATTGCCAGTGCCAGCGCCAAGGCCACGCACAATGCGGCAGAGGCCACGGCGACGCTGATCGACCGGCCCGCCGCCGCCCAAACCGCTCCGGGCATCTCGAACAAGCCCGGCACACCGCGCAGCACAACCATCAACAACGGCAACATCAAAAAGGCCGCCACCAGGGTCAGCGCAGCCACATCCAGCGAAAGGCTACCCGCGTCCCAGCGTTGCACCACCCGGTCCAGCCCACGCCCCATGCCCTGCAACGGCGTCACCCGCCACGCCACAAAGGCCGCACTCAGCCCCAGCGCGAACTGGATACAGGCCAGCATCGCCGCTCGCCCAAGATCAAAATCAAACTGGATGGCTTGGTAGATCGCCAATTCTACCGTTGTGGCGCGCGGCCCGCCGCCCAAGGTCAACGCCACAGCAAAACTCGTCAGGCAAATCAAAAAGACGACAAGCGCCGCACCGGGCAGCACACGGGCCAGCATCGGCACCTCTAACAGGCGAAAGACCGACCCGTTCAGCGACGCCGCAAGGCGAAACCGCTCTGACGGGATCGCCTGCCAGCCCTGCAGGATCAGACGCACCGCCAGCGGCAGGTTGAAAAAGACATGCGCCAGCACCACGCCCCAAAAACCGTAGATGCTGATCTGTGGCAGGCCTGCTGCTGCCAGAAGGCCGTTCAACGCTCCGCCCCGGCCAAAGACCGCAAGCAGACCCAGAACAGCCACAATCACGGGCAGCAAAAAAGGTGCCCCCAGCAGGGTGATCAACGCGCGCCGCCCGCGAAACTGACGACGCGCCAGCGCGCGGGCGGCAGGCACCGCCAGCACCACACTCAGGGCTGCTGACATCAGCGCCTGCGCGACGGTAAACCGCACCGCCGCCCAATCCGCAGACGACAATCCGCGCCCCAGTTCTGCCCGCGTGGCGACAGCGACCAACGTGCCAAGGGTCAACCCCAGCACCAGCGCCATCGCCAACCATGCGGGCAGACGCCGGATCACTGCGACAGCGCCGCGCGCCACTCTTCCAGTGCCGCATCGCGGGCCGCTGCAGCATCTTCGGCCGACAACAGCAGCGCCGTCTCAGGCGTCACCAGCGTCTCGAAGCCATCCGGCAACCCACCCTCGGGCAGCTTGGCGGGGTACATCCAGTTGGTCGTCGGAATGATCGACTGGAACCCGTCCGAGACCATGAAGGCCAGGAATTGGTCGGCCAACTCGGATTGGTCAGTGCCGGCCAGCTTACCTGCGACTTCGACTTGCATGTAGTGGCCTTCGTCAAACGCCCATGCGACCTTGCTGTCGTCTTCCTCTGCGATCAGGTGGTAAGCAGGCGATGTGGTATAGGACAGCACAGCGTCCGCCTCACCTTCCAGAAACAGGCCGTAAGCCTCGGACCAGCCCGGTGTCACGGTGACCACGTTGTCGGCCAGTGCCGCCCAGACATCCGCCGCCTCATCGCCATAGGCCGCCTTGACCCACATCAACAGGCCCAGACCGGGGGTCGATGACCGGGGGTCCTGGATCAGGATCTTGGTGTCGCTTTCGGCCAGGGCCTTCAGCGATGTGGCCGCATCTTCGCCCGCGTTCCCGACAAAAGCAAAGTAGCCCCAGTCAAACGGCAGAAACTCTGGATCGTCCCATGCGATGGGCAGATCAAGGTCTGCATCCACACCATGCGGTGCAAATAGCCCCGTGGCGCGTGCCGCCGCGGTCAGGTTGGTGTCCAGCCCCAGTACCACATCAGCGTCGGTGCCCTTGCCCTCGAGCTGCAAGCGCGCCAACAACGCAGCCCCGTCGCCTGACCCGGTGAACACCAGATCGCAACCGCAGACCTCTTCAAAAGCGGCCTCTACCGCGGGGCCGGGGCCCCAATCGCTGACAAAGCTGTCGTAGGTCAGCACGTTCAGCACCGGCGTCTCTGCCGATGCGCTTGTTGCAAACACTGCTGCTGCAACGCCGATGGAATAGGTGATCTTCATGTCGTCCTCCAAAAGCGGGCAGGCGAATGGGGGACTGCGGAATTGCAAGACCTTCCCTCCGCCGGTCCTAACCGGTTCAGGTTCAACGGGTCAGCTTTCGCAATCTCAGGCCAATTGGCCCCCCCGAGGTAGGGCGGAACCTAGGACCGTCTTAACCAAAGGGCAAGGGCATCATTCCGCCGCGACCATGCGCCGCGCACGGCGCGTCGCCCACCATGCGGACAGGTTTGCACCCAGCATCAACATGGCCGGTGTCACCACCAGTGTCAGGACAGTGGCAATGACAAGTCCGCCAGCGATCGCACTGGACAATTCCGTCCACCATTGTGTCGACGGGGCGCCAAAAATCACCGTGCGTTCGATGAAGTTCAGATTCACACCAATGACCATCGGCATAAGCCCCAGCGCCGTGGTGACAGAAGTCAGCACCACCGGCCGCAAACGTTGCGCGCCCGTGCGCAGGGCCGCTTCTTTTGCGGACATGCCGGTCTTGCGCATGTCGTTGTAGGTGTCGATCAGAATGATGTTGTTGTTCACCACAATCCCCGCCAGCGCGATAATCCCGATCCCCACCATCACGATGCCAAACGGCCGCCCGGTCACGATCAGCCCCAGCAGCACACCCGCAATCGAAAAGACAATCGCGCTCATCACCACAAAGGCCTGATAGAAGCTGTTGAACTGCAACACGAGGATCACGAACATCAAGAAGATCGCCGACATGAACGCGCCGATCAGAAAGGCCATCGTTTCGGCCTGATCCTCGGCTTCCCCGGCAAAGCTGTATTCGGCACCTTCCGGCAATCCCGCCTGATCCAGCGCAGCAGTTAGCGCCAGCACCTGATCGTTGACAAGCACATCTGGGGCCACGTTGGATTCGATGGTGACCACGCGCTTTTGATCCAGCCGGATGATCGTTCCGACCCGCTCTGACGGCTCAAACGTCACAAAGTTGGAAATTGGCACCAGCCCCGATGACGTGGGCACCCGCAGGTTCCCAAGCTCGGCCAGCGACCGCTCTTCACGCGGGAACCGCACCCGAATGTCCAATGATCCATCGGTGTCATCGGGCCGGTAATCGGCCACCGTGATCCCTTGGGTCAGCAGTTGTACCGCCTGCCCCAACAGGCTGACATCCGCGCCAAAGCGCGCCGCCTCAGCCCGGTTCACGTTGATCGACACCTCTACCCCCGGCAGCGGGCGGGTGTCGGTGACATCGGTGAAGCCCCCGATCTCATCCATCAGGCGGCGCACGGTTTCGACGGCTTCCGCCTGCGCCTCTGCCGAATTGGCGCGGACCTCAAGGCTGATGGGCTTGCCGTCTGACGGCCCGCCACTGTCGGTTTGCACCTGCACATCAATACCCGCGATATCCGCCACGCTGGCGCGGATATCCACGCCAATCTCTGCCGCGGTGCGCCGTGTGTCCCAATCAGTCAGCTCAAGTTGCAGGATGCCAATGGTCTCTTCGTCGCCCTGTCCTGCACTCATCATCGAATTGGCATAGACGCTTGCCACTTCTTCATAGCCCAGCAGCCGGTCCTCGACCGCGCGCACCAATGCGTCCCGCTCGAAGATCGAGAAATTGTCCCGTGCCCGCACCTGAACCTGCATGAACTCCGGCTCAACTTCGGGGAAGAACGTCACCCCTCGCCCGAATTCCGCATAAAGCGCAAAGGACCAAAGCAAGGCAGCAAAGGCCAGCAGGAAGGTCGCCGTTGGCCGCAGAATGGCCCATTGCAGAAGCTTGATGTATCCGCCCGTAAAGCCGCCGATCTCGCGCGGATCACCCGCCTCTGCGGCGTGCAGTGCGGCCTTGGCCCGCGCCGTCTGCGGCTGGCGTTTGCCAATCAACCCACCGACAACCGGGATAAAGACCAGCGCCATGAACAGCGACGCAAAGAGCGTCAGGATCACAGTGATCGGCAGGAACTTCATGAATTCGCCCACCATGCCGGTCCAGAACAGCAGCGGAAAGAAGACGCTCAACGTGGTCATCGTGGACGCGATGATCGGCCAGGCCATCCGCTTGGCGGCAAAGGCATAAGCCTCTTTGGCGCTGGCCCCTTCCTGCAGCCGCCTGTCAGCCAGTTCGGTGGTGACAATCGCCCCATCCACCAGCATCCCGACCACAAGGATCAGTGAAAACAGCACCACGATATTCATCGTGTAACCCATGATCCACAGCGCCGTGACACCTGCCAGAAACGCGCCCGGGATCGCCAGCCCCACCAACACGGCAGAGCGTGGCCCAAGCGCAAAAACCACCACGATCATCACCAAAATGACGGCGGCAATCACGTTGGCCTCGAGGTCCGCCAGCATCGTCTCGACCTGCTCGGACTGGTCCTGCAAATAGGTCACTTTGACCGTATCAGGCCATTCGACGCGGATCTCTTCAACCAGCGCCTGCACCTCTTGGACCGTCTGAATGATATTCGCGCCCGACCGCTTCTTGACCTCAAGCGCCAGCGCAGGCTGGCCGTTGATCCGGGCAAAACTGGTCGGGTCCTCAAACGTGCGGCGGATCGTGGCGACATCGGCAAAGGTCACAACCGCATTGCCGCGCACCTTGATCGGCATCGCCATCACGTCGTCCAGATCTTCGATCAAACCCGGCACTTTCAGCACGATGCGCCCAGCGCCGGTTTCAATCGCACCCGCAGCGATCAGGCGGTTATTGCGCTGAATCTGGCTGATCAGCTCGTCAAAGGACAGATTGTAGGTCTGGAACACCGTGGGGTCGATCAGGACCTCCATGAACTCGGTCCGTTGCCCGGCAATATCGACCTCCAGCACGCCGCTTAGACCTTCCAGCTGGTCCTTCACGTCATCCGCCAGATTGTTCAGCGTCCGCTCTGGCACGGGGCCCGACAGGATCGCAGTAATGATCGGGAAAAGGGCGGTGTTAATCTCGGTGATGGTGATATCCTGCGCCCCTTCGGGCAGCTCACCATTGGCGCGGTCCGCGGCCTCGCGCACCTTGTCCAGTCCCTCTTGCGCGTCAAAACCAGGGCTGAATTCCAGCTGCAAACTGGCGAACCCTTCAGAGGCATGAGCCTCCATCGATTCCAAACCGGTGATTGACCCGAACTCTGTTTCCATCGGTTCGATGAGCAACCGCTCGGCGTCGCCGGGGCTGATCCCGTCCAAACTGGTCGAGGCATAAAACAGCGGGATCGGAATTTCCGGGTTCGCCTCTTTGGGGATCGCGGAATAGGCATAGGCGCCGACGGTCAGCACCATGACAAGGGCCAGCGCAACAACGCGGGTCCGCGAAAACGCGGCGTCGATCAGCCCGTTCATGCCTGCGGCTCCTCTGGCTGGGGCGACACCACCTCACCTTCGCTGACAAACCCCTGCCCTACGGTCACCACGTCCGCCGTGTCTGGCAGCCCGGTCACCCAAACGCCGTCAATTTGCGCACTGACCACATCAATCGGGAAAAAGACGATCCGGTTATCAGCATCCACCGTTTTCACGCCCAACCGCCCGTCTGTGTCCAGCGACACGATGCTGGGCGACAGGAAGTGCGCCACCACATCGCCCGTGGGGATGCTGATCTCGGCAGAGATACCCGCCGGGATCGACCCATCGGCATTGGGCACTTCGATTTCTGTCAAAAAGGTTCGCGTCTCAGCGGCCGCTGACGTCCCGACAAAGCTGACCTCACCCTCGCGCACCTCGCCGGTGATAAAGGCCACCGTTGCGGGTTGACCGTCCGAGATGGCATTCAACGACTGTTGCGGCACCTGAATGGACACCGTCAGCGGTGTGTTGTCCACGATCCGGCCGACCTCTGTCCCGGCAGAGACGAATTCACCCTCGTCCAGATCAAGCGTCTCAATCCGCCCGTCGAACGGGGCAAGGATCATCGCGTTCTCAACCGCATCACGGGCCGCAATCTCCTGACTGCGGGCCGCGTCTAACGTGGCCTGCACCTGTGACACGCGGTCTGCCGTGGCGACACCACGTTCAAACAGTGCCTGCACGTCTTCAAGATCGTCACGTGCGCGGGTCAAATCCTCTTCGGCCCGCGCAAGGTCCGCCTCTGCCCGTGTGACAGAGATCCGCGCAATGGGCGCGCCACGCTCAACGTTTTCACCCTTTTGAACAAAGACCTCTGCCACCTCGCCGGTGGTTTCTGCCCGCAAGGCACTGTCGCGATCTGGCAGGGCCTGCCCTTCCGCCTGAAAGAACTGCGTGACCGCCTCGGCCTGTGACCGGCGCACCGCAACCGCCACCGGGGCCACCTCTTGCACGGCTGCAGCAGCTTCGGCTTCCTCCGACGGCAGGAAAATCCCGCTGGCCATCCAGCCGATTGTGCCCACGGCAATCAGCGCGGCAATCCCCGTTGACCTGCCCGCACCCTTGTCATCTTGAAACGTCAATGTGTCGGGCATTTTTGGCCTCCGGGGCATATCTTCAAATTTTCGCTATCTCGCCGTGATATATGGATCATGCGCCGCGCTACTAGGGCCTAATCCAGAATATCTCGGCGAATTTGGTCAAAGATACGCACCCCAACCGGGATCAGATCATCGGGAAAATCGTAATCGGGGTTGTGTAACGCGGCATGGTCTTCACCAGGCCCAAGACACAACATCGCAGCCTTGGCATCCCAGCCGAATACGCCAAAATCCTCTGACGCGCGCATCGGTAAGCCCTGCGGCCCATGCGGCACGCCAATCGCATCCATCGCCGCCTGCGCCACGGCAGTCGCCTCTGCATCATTGATCGAGGCGGCAAAGACATCGCAATCGGCAAACGCCACCGTCAGACCATCTGCTGTGGCCATTTCCTCTGCCACCGCGCGCGCATCCACGTGCATCTGGTCCAGCACCGTATCCTGCGCCGCCCGCAACGTGGCATTGATCACTGCCGCACCGGGGGCCACGCCAAACGTCGGCTCTCCCAATTGGGCGTGGGTCACGGTCACAAGGCGAAAGTCATCATCCAGCGCCCCGCCTTGCCCCAAGGCACCCAGCGCCGGGATCAGCGCAGACATCGTTAACGCAGGCGATATGCCTGCCTCTGGTTCAGCGGCATGAGCTGTCTTGCCGGTCAGCGTGATCTCCAACCCGCGAGAGGCGCAATTGATCAACCCGACCCGCGTTGCCACAAACCCAAAGGGCCGCCCCGGTTCGTTGTGAATGGCAAAGGCCCAGTCCGGCGCGATCTGCGCAAATCGCGGGTCAGCCACCACAGCCCGCGCGCCGCTGCCATCCTCTTCGGCGGGCTGAAACATCAGCACCACCCGGCCGGTGCGAGGCGGATGGCGCTGCACCAGACGCGCCAACCCCATCAGCATGGTCATATGCCCATCATGCCCGCACAGGTGCCCCTTACCTGGCACCTGCGACAGCCAAGGCATATCGTTCAACTCGGTGATCGGCAGCGCGTCCAGCTCGGCCCGGAACATGACCGTGGGTCCGGGCGTGCCGCTGTCGAACACCGCCGCAACACCGTGCCCGCCCAGTCCCGTCAAAACCTTTGTCGGGTTCAAGGCGGCCACCGCTTTCGCGATTGTTGCGGCAGTTTCCACCTCTTCACCCGACACTTCCGGCTTTTGGTGCAGTGCGCGGCGAAACGCGGTCAACGCGGTGATGTCGGAATTTGTCAGCATCCTCCCACTCAAAGCGCAACACTTGCCCGCGTCAAGCGCGCCGGGGGCTTCCCCCGCCCGCACCTTTGCAATATCGGAGGCGCGAACAAAGGACGCGCAGCCATGTCGATCAACAGCTTTGGACATCTCTTCCGTTTCACCACCTGGGGCGAAAGCCACGGGCCTGCCTTGGGTGCGACAATTGACGGCTGCCCGCCGGGCATCGCAATCGACGCGGCCATGATCCAGCACTGGCTGGATAAACGCCGTCCCGGCCAGAACAAGAACACCACCCAGCGCAACGAACCTGACGCCGTTGAAATTCTGTCCGGTGTGTTCGAGGGACGCACCACCGGCACGCCGATCCAGCTGATGATCCGCAACACCGATCAGCGGTCCAAGGATTACGGCGACATCGCCAATACCTTCCGCCCCGGCCACGCCGACATTACCTACCACCAGAAATACGGGCTGCGCGATTATCGCGGCGGTGGCCGGTCCTCGGCCCGTGAAACCGCCGCGCGTGTCGCCGCCGGTGGCGTGGCGCGCGCCGCCATGCCGGACGTGCAGGTCAAAGGTTACATGGTCCAGATGGGCACCAAAAAGATCGACCGCAGCCGGTTTGACTGGGACGTGATCGACCAGAACGACTTCTGGTGCCCCGATGCGCAGGCCGCCTTGGAATGGGAAGACTACCTGCAATGGCTGCGCAAGGACGATCACAACTCTGTCGGCGCAATCATCGAAGTGGTGGCCCGTGGCGTCCCCGCTGGCATCGGCGCGCCGGTCTATGGCAAGCTTGATACCGATCTGGCCGCCTCGATGATGTCGATCAACGCCGTCAAAGGCGTCGAGATCGGCGAAGGCATGGCGGCCGCTGCACTGACAGGCCGCGACAACGCGGACGAAATCTTCATGGGGCCAAACGGACCAGAGTACTCCTCTAACCACGCCGGTGGCATCCTTGGCGGCATCAGCACCGGGCAGGACGTCGTGGTGCGTTTTGCTGTCAAACCCACATCTTCGATCCTGTCCCCCCGCAATTCCATCCGCATGGACGGCACCGCCACCGAGGTCGTGACCAAAGGCCGCCACGATCCTTGCGTCGGCATCCGCGCCGTGCCCGTGGGCGAGGCGATGATGGCCTGCGTGATCCTCGACCACATCCTGCTGGATCGCGGCCAGACCGGTGGCATCCGCGGTCAAATCGGTTGATGCGCGACCGGCTGCGCGCCCTTGTCGCGGACCTCGCGCAAGGCGATCCAGCGCACGACATCGGCCACCTTGACCGGGTCTGGCTCAACGCCCAACTGATCGCCACAGACACCGACGCCGACCACACCGTCTTGCTGGCGGCCAGCTACCTGCATGACCTTGTGAACCTGCCCAAGGATCACCCCGACCGCGCGCAAGCCTCAACCCTGTCCGCGCAAGAAGCTCTGCCGCACCTGCGCGCCCTCGACCTGACGCCTGCGCAAATCAAAAACACCCAACACGCGATCACCGCGCACAGCTTCTCGGCCCGCATCACACCCACAACGCCAGAGGCGCAAATCCTGCAAGACGCCGACCGCATCGACGCCCTTGGCGCCATCGGCCTGGCCCGCTGCTTTGCCGTCTCCGGCGCACTGGGCCGCGCGCTTTTCGATCCCGAAGATCCCTTTGCCGATCACCGACCGCTTGATGACAGCCGCTTCACCATCGACCATTTCGCAACCAAGCTCCTGACGCTCCCCGACACGATGCAAACGTCCCGCGGTCGCGCCCTTGCCCACCAGCGCGCCGATGTCCTACGCCGCTACCTTGCTGATCTGGCGCAGGAACTTCCCGCTTCTTCTGGCTAAAAATATCCTGGGGGAGGCCGCAGGCCGGGGGCAAAGCCCCCAATCAAACCGCCGGTTGCTTACTGACCTGCACCGCCAGAATCCCGCCCGCAATAATCGCGACACCCAGAATGTCCAACCATCCCAGCGCCTCGCCCAGCAGCGCCCAGGCCACCAGCACCCCCAGAAACGGGTTCAGGAAATGAAAGGTCGAAGCTTTGACCGCCCCGATCCGGCCCACCAGCAAGAACCAGACCAGCGTGGCTGCCAGCCCCGGCACCAGCGTGGTATAGACAAAGGCGACAATCAGCTGCCAACTCCACGTCACCACCCAGCTTTCCAGCGCCAGCGCCGGGACCCAAAGCACCGCACTGCCAACCAGCATCTGCAACCCCACGATCATCAACACATTGCCGCCTGACGACGCGCCGAGCACTGCCAGCGTTGCCACCGTCAGCGCCACGACGCCCACCACGCACAACGCGAGCCCATAAAGGTCCGTGCCGCCCTGCAAACGCGCGCCCATGATCAGGCTGACGCCGATCAAACCGGCCATCAAACCCGCAATCCCCAACGGACGCACCCGCGTGCCAAAGACCAGCCAACCAGCGACGGCCACCAGCAATGGCATGGTGGATGCAATGATCGCCGCCAGCGACGCCTCGACCGTCTGCATTGCCACAAAATTCAGACCCAGGTACAGCGCGTTTTGGCAAACCCCGAAGATCAACACACCCAGCCACTGCCTGCGCGACAAGCGCATCGACTGCCCCAGCCAGAACGCCACAGCCACACCAATCAGCCCTGAAATCAGAAACCGCAGCGCCAGCGCGGTCAGCGGCGGCGCATATTCAACAATCACCCGGGCGGATGTGAACGCAGACGACCACATCGCCGCAAAGGCCAACCCCATCAGAATTGCTTTGATATCCAAGGCTCGACCCCATCGCGACGCAGGGTCCGTTATGCCTGATGTCGCCCGGTTCGCAAGCCGCGTTCGGCCTGCTCAGGCGCCCGTGCCGTTCAGTACCGCGGCGCCGGTTTTGGCCAGAATGCGCAGATCCTGTGCGAACGACATGTTCTCAACATAGCGCACGTCCAGCGCCACCCGGCGCTGATAGGTCACCGCGTTGCGCCCTGACACCTGCCAAAGACCCGTCACACCCGGTGTCGCTTGCCCATAAGCCCAGGCGTTGCTGCCGTAGCGCGCCAGTTCTTCGTTGGTCACCGGGCGTGGCCCGACAAAGCTCATCTCGCCGCGCAGCACGTTCCAGATCTGCGGCAGCTCATCCAGACTGGTCTTGCGCAGGATGCGCCCCAGCCAGGTGATCCGGGGATCAAATTTCAGCTTGTGCGACAGCTCCCACTCGGCGCGCGCGTCAGGGTTTTGCACCAGATATTCAGCCAGGCACTTCTCTGCTTGCGGCACCATCGACCGCAGCTTCCAGCAGCGGAACATGCGCCCGTTGCGCCCCACGCGGGGGTGGCCGTAAAATCCTGAACCGCCATCGCACCGCACCAGCAGCCAAAGCACCGCGACAAGCGGTCCGATAAGCGGGATCAAAACAATGCTCAGGGCGATGTCAAAGGGCCGCTTGAAGTGGCGCGCATAAAGCGAGGATCGTGATGCACGTACCGGACCAGAGGCGGTCAGGATCGTTGACGCATCATCCGCTGCGATGTCGCGAATTTGGTTCATCCCTGCTTGACCCTCACTTGCCACGTGCCGTTCAATAGCCAATGGCACACCAATAAAATATCAAACGAACTCGACTAAAATGCGTCTCTCCACAACTTGGATAGTCCGAATCGCCACGATTCGCCACAACTCACAGGGTTAATGCCCGGAAATGCGGCGGATTTTGCCGATTGCCCCGGAAATGGGCAATTCTCAACGCAAAAGGCCGCCGAGACGGCGACCTTTCAAGACATTGCTGTGGCACGACCTTAGTCGTTCACGCTGTCCTTCAGTGCCTTCGCAATGGTCATTTTGACCACTTTGTCGGCTTCTTTCTTGAACTGCTCGCCGGTGGCGGGGTTGCGCACCATGCGCTCGGGGCGCTCGCGGCAGTAGATTTTGCCTACGCCGGGCAGGGTCACAGCACCGCCGCCGGACACTTCGCGTGTGATGATGCCGGTGACAGCGTCCAGAGCGGCGGAGGCCGCTTTCTTGTCTGCGCCCATTTCTTCGGCCAGTGCAGTGACAAGCTGCGCTTTGGTCATTGGTTTCGTCGCCATTTTCTGGTCTCCTACGTTTTGCCCGATCTCTAGGGCCTCTGCCCGCGATGATAACGGAATGTGGTGGCACACCACAACGTTTTGTGGCCTCTGGCAAGGGAAAATAAGGGGTTTTCAGCTGTTTTTCGGCATTTCCATACGTCAGAGGAAGGCGGTTTCCTCAAAAGACCGCAATTTCCGGCTGTGAATCCGCTCCAGCGGCATCTCGCGCAGCCGTTCCATCGCCCGAATTCCGATCATCAAATGCGCTGCAACCTGCGTTTTGTAGAACTCTGACGCCATACCCGGCAGCTTCAGCTCGCCGTGCAGCGGCTTGTCCGACACACACAGCAGCGTTCCATATGGCACCCGAAACCGGAACCCATTGGCCGCAATCGTCGCACTTTCCATGTCCAGTGCCACCGCGCGGGATTGGCTTAACCGTTGTACCGGGCCCTCATGCTCGCGCAGCTCCCAGTTGCGGTTGTCCAGCGTCGCCACCGTACCCGTCCGCATGATCCGCTTCAGCTCGAACCCTTCCAGCTTCGTCACATCGGCCACTGCACTTTCCAGCGCCACCTGAATTTCGGCCAGTGGCGGGATCGGCACCCAGACCGGCAGGTCCGCATCCAACACAGCATCCTCGCGCAGATAGGCGTGCGCCAGCACGAAATCACCCAACCGCTGACTATTCCGCAGACCCGCGCAATGGCCAACCATCAGCCAGGCGTGCGGGCGCAGCACCGCAATATGGTCGGTTGCCGTCTTCGCATTCGACGGCCCCACCCCGATATTGACCAGCGTGATCCCCCCGCCACCTTTGCGTTTCAGGTGATAGGTCGGCATTTGCGGCATCTTTTCCGGCACCGGGATCACCGCATCGGGCTCCGTTATCTCAACGTTCCCGGTGCTGACAAAACTGGTGTAGCCACTGTCAGGGTCGGCCAGGACTTCCCGGGCATACGCCTCGAATTCCTGCACATAGAACTGGTAGTTGGTGAACAGCACGTGGTTCTGGAAATGCTCGGGCAGGGTCGCGGTGTAATGCGATAAGCGTGCCAGAGAATAATCCACCCGCTGCGCCGTAAATGGCGCCAGTGGGCGCGCGCCGTCATCATAATGAAAACCGGTGCCATTCACGATGTCATCATTGGTCGTGCTTAGATCCGGCACGTCAAAGACGTCGCGCAACTGAAACTCCAGCGCGCCACCATGCGGCACGGTCAGGCTCTCGTTGTTGGCCACGGCAAAATGCACTGGCATCGGCGTGGTCGAGGCACCAATCACTACCGACACGTCATGGTTTTGCAGCAGCAGGTCGATCTGCTGTTCCAGATAATGGGCAAACAGATCTGGCCGCGTCACCGTGGTCGCATAGACCCCCGGTTCAATCACGTGACCAAATGACAACCGGCTGTCGGCTGCGGCATAGCTTGTCGTCGTCAGCCTGATCTCGGGATAAAAGGCCCGATACCGTGCCGTAGCAGCCCCGCCGCTCAGAACCTTCTGAAAATTCTGGCACAGAAATTCCACCGCATCGGTGTAAAGCTCCTGCAGACGGGCGACCGCCGCTGCGGGGTCATCAAATGCCTCTGGTGCGGGCACATCAGGTGTTTTCAAGCGCAATGTCGGATCGACGTTCATTCCGTATCCTTAAAGATATCTGTCAGTTCAAATTTCGTGACGTCGACCAGCCCAAGATCACTGATCCGTAACTCCGGGATCACCACAAGGGCCAGCAACGAATGTTGCATATACGCGTTGTTCAGCGTGCAGCCACACGTGGCCATCGCCGCCACCATCCGGTCCGCGGCTGCGGCCACATCGGCGGCGGGGCTGTCGCTCATCAGGCCCGCAATCGGCAGCTTGACCAGCGAGATTTCGGCGTCGTCTTTCCAGACGCTGATGCCCCCACCAACCTCACCCAACCGGTTCGCCGCCTGCGCCATTAGCGCGCGGTCGGTACCAACCACGATCATATGGTGGCTGTCATGTGCCACGGTCGAGGCCATCGCCATCCGCCCCTCATACCCAAAGCCGCTGACAAAACCGTTGACCACATCGCCCGTCGCGCGGTGCCGTTCGACCAGCGCGATCTGGCACACCTCGCCTTCGCCTTCGACCACACCGTCCACTACGGGCAAATCCGCCTCCAGCGCCTTGGTCGGGGCTTGGTTTTCGACCACACCAATAACGCGCGCGGTGACGCGGTTGCGGCCTTCAGGGGCTTTCACCTCAAAATCCGTGGCCGCCAACGCCTTGCCCATGCGCACCGTCGCCCGTGCATCATCCGGCCACGCAAAATGCGGGCAGTCCACCGTGATCACACCGTCCCGCGCCACGGTCTGCCCGCGCGCGATCACCTCTTCGATCGGCAGCTCCGCCAAATCAGAGGTCAGGATCATATCGGCCCGCCGCCCCGGTGCGATGGACCCCAGCTCACGCTCCAACCCGAAGTGCGTCGCTGTGTTGATCGTGGCCATCTGAAGCGCCACCACCGGGTCACAGCCGCGGGCAATCGCATGGCGCACAACGCGGTTCATATGCCCGTCATTCACCAGCGTCCCCGCCATACAATCATCGGTACACAGGATGAAATTCCGCGGGTCCAACCCCTTTTCAGTCACCGCCGTGATCTGGCTTTCAACGTCATACCACGCAGACCCCAGCCGCATCATCGACCGCATACCATTGCGCACACGCGCAATGGCATCCGCCTCTGCGGTGCCCTCGTGATCATCCGCCGCACCACCGGCAACATAGGCGCTGAAGGCCACACCTTTGTCGGGGCTGGCATAATGCCCGCCCACGGTCTTGCCTGCGTTCATCGTCGCGGCCATCTCGGCCAGCATCTGCGCATCACCGTTGATCACACCGGGAAAGTTCATCATCTCGCCCAGCCCGATGATGCCGGGCCAGGCCATCGCTTCGGTCACATCCGCGGCGCTGATCTCAAACCCGGTCGTTTCCAACCCCGGCGCAGACGGTGCGCAGGACGGCATCTGCGTGTAAATGTTCACAGGCTGCATGAGCGCCTCGTCATGCATCATCCGCACACCGCGCAGACCCAGCACATTGGCAATCTCATGCGGGTCGGTGAACATCGTTGTGGTGCCATGCGGAATGACGGCTGCGGCAAACTCTGCCGGGGTCAGCATCCCGCTTTCGATGTGCATATGCCCGTCGCACAGGCCGGGGATCAGGAACCGCCCTTCGGCCTCGATCACCCGTGTGTCCGGCCCAATGCAATGGCTGGCATCCGGACCTACATAGGCAAACCGCCCCGCGGCCACGGCAACCTGCCAACCGTCCAAAACCTCGCGGCTCTGCACATTGACCAGCTTGCCGCCGCGCACCACCAAATCGGCAGGCGCGCGCCCTGCCGCCACCGCCACAAGGTGCGGCGCTGTTTCGGCCCATGATGTAATGTGATGTTCCATCCCCAAAAATGTCACCCTTTCCGGGCAGCTTCAAGGGGGGTCACAGCTTGTGGATCTCCAACGGCTTCTGATCGGGGTTCAGCTGCACAACACTATAATTCAACGCAGCCGCCACAGTGACCCACGCCATGTAAGGTACAAAGGCCAGCCCCGCCCAGACATCCAGCATGAAAGACGTGATCAAACAACCCAGCACCGCCAGCCACAACCCCGCCATGGCCATCAACGAGGCCTTCCAATGCCGCAGGCCAAAGAACACCGGCGTCCACAACGTGTTGAAGGCAATCTGCAACGCCCAGAACGCAAGTGCATAGCCGCTGCCGTCGATCACCGCGACCCGTGCACCGGCGAACGACATCAGGATGTAAATGCTGGTCCATGTGATGGGAAAGACCCAGTTGGGCGGCACCCATGTGGGCTTGTTCAGGCCCTTGTACCACTCACCCGTGGGGAACAGCCCGCCGGTGGCACCCGCCGCGCAGCAGCACAGAAAAAACAGGGCAAACAGTGTCAGGTCCATCTTGCGGCTCTCCTTGTTTGGACCTGCCTACGCCTGCGGCGTGCCCTTGCCAATCCCATCCCGTGCCGACAGCTCTGCCAGAATGCCGATGACAGCGGCCGAACGCGGCTCGTTCCGCTGCCCCCGCGCGGCGGCATCCACCAGAAACGCGACCTCGGGCAAAGGGGGTGCATAGATCGACGCCGGGCGCGGCATTGCAGTGGACACAGCGGCCATTACGCCAGCCTGCCCCATCCAGATCAGTTTCTGCCACGTCGCCGTGTGCGCCCGCGTCGTGATCGAATTGAAATGCTGCTGGCGGATTTGCCCGCCGATCCCGTCATAGATCAACCGTGCCGCCCATATCCCCATGCGCGCCCGCGCGGGCAGCGCGCTGATCCCCGCCTCTGACCGGCGATAAAGGCGGTCCGCCTCGGCCAACAGCGTCTTGACCATCCGTCGCACCTGCGGCGTGGGCATTGGGTTGGTCATAAAGGTTTCAGGCGAAAACCCATCATCCGCCAGCCAATCGGTTGGCAGATAGATCCGCCCGGCGCGTGCATCTTCCCCCACATCGCGCGCGATATTGGTCAACTGCATCGCCACACCCAGATCGCAGGCCCGCGCCAGCGCATCCCGGTCGCGTACCCGCATCAGCACGCACATCATCGCGCCCACAGCACTTGCCACCCTTGCGGAATAGCTGCGCACATCCGACAGCGTCGCATAGCGCCGCACGGCGGCGTCCCACGCCAACCCTTCCAGCAATGCTTCGGGCAGCGCGCGCGGCATCTCGAAATCCTCGACAATCGCCGCAAAGGCCCGGTCCTCGGGCGCATTCTGGGGCCGCCCCGCATAGGCCAAATCCAACCTGTCGCGCAGCTTCAGAACTGCCGCGGTCTTGTGCTCCCCCTCATCCACCTCGTCATCCGCAAGACGGCAAAACGCATAAAGCGCCAACGCCGGGTCGCGGACAGAACCGGGCAACAGCTTGCTGGCCGCATGAAACGACAGAGACCCGGTGCGGATCACCTCGCGGCAATGTTGCAGATCATCGTTGCGTATCATTCCGCCGCCACCTTCACCGCTGGACGCGCGGGCGCGTTGGGGATCAATGTCTCCAGCACTTCGGCACTGCTAATCACCCCCGGCACCCCCGCGCCGGGATGCGTGCCAGCCCCTACCAGAAACAGGCCCTTGGCCTCTTCACTGATGTTGTGCGGCCGGAACCAGGCGCTTTGCAGAATGCGCGGCTCGATCGAGAAGCCAGAGCCATTGGGCGACAGATACCTGTCGCGAAAATCCTCGGGCGTGAACACCACCTCTTCGGTCAGATGATCCTGAAAACCGGGGATCAGCCTATCCAGCACTTTTGCCACCTTCGCCTTGTAGGTCGCGGCCTCTTGTCCCCAATCCACCGGGTTATCATGGCCCAGATGCGGCACGGGGCTGAGCGCATAAAAGGTATCGCCACCCTTTGGCGCCACGCCGGGATCCGTCACAGCCGGACGATGCACATAAAGCGACATATCCTCGGCCAGCTTGCCCTTGATAAAGATATCGCGCAGCAGCCCTTCGTATCGTGGTCCGGCCATGATCGTGTGATGCCCTACATCCGGCCATAATTCGTCGGTCCCCTTGGTGCCGAAATACCAGACAAACAGCCCCATCGACCACTTGCGCGTCTTCAGCTTTCGGTTGCTCCAGCGCTTGCGCGGCGCGTCGCGCATCAGGTCCTGATATGTGTGGCCCGCATCCGCATTGCTGATGACCAGCGGGGCTTTGATCTGCGCCCCGTCCTTCAGCGTGACACCTGTGACTGCACCCCTCGCGACATCAATCCGGTTCACCTCTGCGCCAAACCGGATCTGCCCGCCCTGGCTGCGCACGACAGCGGCCATCGCATCGGCAATCGCCTGCACGCCGCCCATCGCATAATGAACGCCAAATTCCTTCTCAAGATAGCTGACCAGCGCGTACATGCTGGTCACGTTCATCGGATCGCCCCCGATAAACAGCGGATGAAACGACAGCGCCATGCGCAAACGCTCGTCCTTGACCCGCCTGCGCGCCAGCCCAAGGATCGACTGATCCGCGCGCAGCAGCGCAAATTCTGGCAGCACCTTCAGCGTCTCCCAAATCCGATGCATCGGTTTGGTCAGCATCCCCTCGAACCCCACGACATAACGCCGCTGCGAGTCCCGCAGAAACTTCAGATAGCCCTTCACATCGCCGGGGCTGAACTTGCGCACCTCTTCCACCATGGCGTCGGTATCGCCGCGCGCGGTAAAGACCGACCCATCGGGCCAGCGGATTTCGTAGAAGTCGCGCAACGGGCGCAGGTCCACATCCTTGTGGAAATCCCGCCCGCAAGCCGCCCATAGTTTTTCGTAAACCTGCGGCACCGTCACAATTGTTGGCCCCAGATCAAACCGGTGGCCGCCCTTGGCGATGCTCGACCCGCGCCCCCCGGCTTTGTCCAACCGTTCCAGCACAGTCACCTCATAGCCTTTGGCGCCCAGCCGCATTGCCGCAGCTAAGCCGCCCAATCCGGCACCAATCACAATGGCCGAGGGATCATTCAGGGATTCCATGTGCCCAGACTAAGTGTGTCATCTTTACTTGACAATCGCCTTGTCGGCTTAGTTGACATATACCCTCGGAATCGCGTCCTATGTCAGTGTAGGTTTACACCGAAAGGGCTGTTTTGGGCCAAATCGTCACCCTGTCGTTTTTCCGCTTTGCCGGGCTTTCCGCCCGTGCCTGGGCGCTTTTGATGATGGGTGCCGCGCGCAAACCATTGGGGCGCACGCCCGATATCGGCTTCTGGAAACTCTGCGGCTCAGGCACCGGACAAGGGTTCAACGTCACGCTCAACCCTGCGGTGATCGCTATCGTCGCCGTCTGGCCCGATGCCGAAACGGCCCGTGATAGGGTCTCTTCCGCGCCTGTCTTTGCCCGTTTCCGGACACGCGCGGTCGAAAGTTGGTCAATCCTGCTGTCGCCGACCTCTGTGCGCGGCCAATGGGACGGCAGCATGCCTTTCGCTGCCCACGCCGAACACACCAGCGGCCCGATGGTCGCCTTGACCCGTGCCGCGATCAAACGGCGGATCATCCCACGTTTCTGGCGGCAGGTCCCCGACATCTCGGACAGCATAGGGCAAGACCCTAACGTCGCCTTCAAGATCGGCATCGGTGAATTGCCCATGCTGGACCAGATCACCTTTTCGATCTGGCCCGACAAATCCGCAATGGACGCTTTCGCGCGCTCTGGCCCGCACGGCGCTGCAATCAAGGCGGTCCGCAAAGGCGACTGGTTCGCCGAAGAGCTTTTCGCCCGTTTCACCGTCCATTCAGACATCGGCACATGGGGCGGCGCATCGCCCCTCGCAAGATTGGAGGCCGCATGACCCACCCCTTCCCCTTCTCTGCCATCGTAGGCCAGGAAGAGATGAAACAGGCGATGATCCTGACCGCCATTGACCCGTCCATTGGCGGCGTGCTGGTCTTTGGCGATCGCGGCACCGGCAAGTCCACTGCCGTGCGCGCGCTGGCCGCCCTCTTGCCCCCCATCCGCGCTGTCAAAGGCTGCCCCGTGAACTCTGCCAAAGCAGGTGAAGTGCCCGAATGGGCCGGTTTAGGGTCGAAACGGACCGCCGAGCGCCCCACCCCCGTCGTCGATCTGCCCCTTGGCGCGACAGAGGATCGCGTCACCGGCGCCCTCGACATCGAAAAGGCACTCGCGCATGGCGAAAAGGCCTTTGAGCCCGGCCTTCTGGCCCGCGCCAACCGCGGCTACCTTTATATTGATGAGGTCAACCTGCTCGAAGATCACATCGTTGATCTGCTGCTCGACGTAGCCCAATCCGGCGAAAACGTGGTCGAGCGTGAGGGCCTCTCGATCCGCCACCCCGCCCGCTTTGTGCTGGTCGGATCCGGCAACCCGGAAGAGGGCGAATTGCGGCCACAGCTGCTCGACCGGTTCGGTCTTTCGGTCGAAGTCACCAGCCCCAAAGACGTCGAAACCCGGATCGAGGTTATCAAACGCCGCGATGCCTATGAGAATGACAATGCCGCCTTCATGCTGCGCTGGCAGGCCGAAGATGCCGCCATCCGCGACCGGATACTGAACGCGCGCAAGGCCCTGAAACGGTTAAAAACCCCGGAACAGACACTGCGTGACGTCGCAGAACTCTGCCTCGCGCTCGGCTCTGACGGGCTGCGCGGTGAATTGACATTGCTCAAAGCCGCCCGCGCCCACGCCGCCTTTCGCGATGACACCGCCCTGACACGCGGACACGTTCGCGCGGTCGCACCGATGGCCCTGCGGCACCGCCTACGCCGCGACCCGCTGGACGAGGCCGGTTCCGGCACCCGCGTCACCCGTGTGGTCGAAGATGTCCTTGGTTGACCCTTGGACACAGGCCGTTCTGGCGGTGCGCCTGCTTGCCATCGACCCCGCATTGGGCGGAATCACAATCCGCGCACGCGCAGGCCCAGTGCGCGATGCCATTGTCGCTAAACTCGCCGTCCTGCGGCGCAATCTGGTCAAGCTGCATCCATCAATGACCGACGACGTCCTGCTGGGCGGGATTGATTTGTCATCCACGCTTTCAGCCGGAAGGGTGATAAAGAAACAGGGTCTATTACTGGGAAAAGCGCCACTTTTGCTGACGATGGCCGAACGCGCAACTCCTGCCTTTGCCGCTCGCGTCGCGCAACACCTCGATGCAGGCGGCGGCCCCCTGATCGCGCTTGACGAAGGGGCCTCGGTGGAAGAGGCAGCACCGGCCACCATCACCGAACGGCTCGCATTTCACATTGACCTGACAGACGTCCCCTTGTCACAGACAACACCGCAGCCCCCCAGTCCAGCGACATCACGGCCCGTCACGCACACCGCCGAACACCTCAGCCAGATCGTCACCATCGCCGCGCAATGCGGCATCGACAGCCTGCGCGCCCCGGCCTTTGCCCTGCGCGCCGCACAGGCCCACGCTGCCGTGCAGGGGCGAGACGTGGTGGACGACACCGACGTCACCATCGCCTGTCAGCTGACGCTTGCCCATCGCGCCACCCGCATCCCCGAACCCGATGATCAGCCGCCTCCACCGCCAAAAACAGGCACTGATACAGCCGAAAAGAGCCAGAATAGCGAACTTGATCTGCCCCAAGACATCCTGCTGGACGCCATCCGCGCCATGCTGCCTGACGACCTTTTGGACCGGATCGCCGCCACCCGCGCGCGGTCGGGCAAGGGCAACGGATCGGGTGCCGCGCGCAAAGGCAACCGGCGCGGGCGCCCCCTGCCGTCGCGGGCCGGTCGCGCCTCTGACAACGCGCGCATTGACCTTGTCGGCACCCTGCGCGCCGCTGCACCCTGGCAAACCATCCGCCGCAACGCGACCGGACGCGCGGGCCTCCATGTACGCGCCGCCGACATTCGCACCAAACGGTTCGAGGAACGCTCTGACCGCTTGCTGATCTTCGCAGTGGATGCCTCCGGCTCTGCCGCTCTCGCCCGACTGGCCGAGGCGAAGGGCGCGGTTGAGCTCCTGCTGGCGCAGGCCTATGCCCGCCGCGATCACGTCTCGCTTGTGGCCTTTCGTGGCACTGCGGCAGAGGTTCTGCTGCCCCCCACCCGATCGCTGGTGCAGACCAAACGCCGTTTGGCCAGCCTCCCCGGCGGCGGCGGCACCCCCCTTGCAACCGGGCTCGAGGTGGCGCTGTCACAGGCCCTGCACGCCCAGCGCCGCGGCTTGACCCCGACGCTGTGCATCCTCACCGACGGGCGCGCCAACATCGCCCGCGATGGTCGGGCCGACCGCCCGCAGGCTGCCGACGACGCCCAAACGGTGGCCGGTATGATCCGGGAACAGGGCGTTGATGCCTTGGTCATCGACACTGGCAACCGCCCGGCATCTGCGCTCAAATCCCTTGCACAGACACTGAATGCGCCCTATCTGCCGCTGCCGCGTGCCGATGCCAATCGTCTGTCTGCTGCCGTCTCAACCGCGCTAGGTGATTGATCCATGCGCTGGCCGCCCCCGCCGGAATGGCCGATGGCGGATCACAGCCGCCAGGTGTTTTGCCGGCCCCACCGCTGGCACGTGCAAGAGGCCGGAACCGGCGACACCATCCTGTTGATCCACGGCGCAGGCGGTGCCAGCCAAAGCTGGCGAGGTATTTTCCCGATCCTCGCCAAGTCCAACCACGTTGTTGCGATCGACCTGCCAGGTCAGGGTTTCAGCCAATCGGGCGCTGGGCAGCGTTTTGGCCTGCCGCCAATGACGCAAGACCTGATCGCGCTTTGCCACGCACAAGGCTGGACGCCAGATCACATTGTCGGCCATTCCGCAGGGGCCGCCATTGCACTGCAAGCGTCGGCACAACTGCACCCCGCCCGGATCACCGGCATCAACGCCGCGCTGTCGAATTTCAAAGGGGTTGCCGGGTTCCTGTTCCCGCTCTTGGCCAAGGCGCTGGCGATGACGCCCCTGACCGCGTCTGTCTTTGCCAATACCGCCACAGCAGACACCGTGCACCGCCTGATCAAAGGCACTGGCTCAGTGCTGACCAAAGAAGATGAAACGTTCTATCTTCGCCTTGTCCGCGACACCGCCCATGTGGACGCAACACTGTCGATGATGGCGCAGTGGGACCTTGACCCGCTGCTGTCGAAACTGCCGCAAATTGCCACGCCGACCCATTTCATCACCGGCAAGCTTGATACCGCCGTGCCGCCACAAACCAGCGCCGACGCCGCAGCGGCAATGCCCAACGCGCGCCTGTCCGCGCTGCCAGACCTTGGCCACCTTGCCCATGAAGAAGCCCCCGGCCAGATCGCGCAGCTAATCCTATCCACATAGAAATGGGGCCGCCCGGCATCCCGAACGGCCCCTTGATCTGACTGGCGCCAGATTTACTCTGCGGTGAACGTGGCCAGGAAGGCGTAAAGGTCAATCGCCTCTTCTTCCTTACGCACCTGATAGGCCATCTTGCCGCGCGCACGGCGATTATCCAGCTTTTCGCGCAGCCAATCGGTCGGGTCCTGCACGTAGCCCACGAAATTCTCTTCTGTCCACACCTCACCAGCTTCGCCCAGCTCAACGATGCTGTCGCCATAGCGGAAGTCTTCGACAACGCCCAACTGACGCCCGGCCAGACCATAAAGGTTGGGGCCGGTCTTGGCATTGCGCCCGGCGAGAACCTCGCCCGCGTCATCCATCACCACGTGACAGGCCACACACTGGCGGTTGAACTGCTCTTCACCGGCGGCAGCATCGCCCGTGGCCGCATGGCCGTCTGCAAATACCGGTGCCGCAACCACACTCAATGCAGCGGCAAGTTTAATCGTCTTCATAGTCTTCTCCCTTAGAAGCAAAATCTTGGACCGTTTGCCCCAGTCTTTTCCCAACCTAGTCTGCCACGGCACGGGGTCCAGCCCTAATGACAAAAAGGTGCAGCCCCCTGCCTATGCGACCGCATGCGCAATGGCGCATTGCTTCCACAAAGATGCCAAAGCCCGCACAAGATATTCAATATCAGCATCCGAATGCAGCGGTGACGGCGTGAACCGCAACCGCTCTGTCCCCTTGGGCACAGTGGGATAATTGATCGGCTGCACATAGATCGCCCATTCATCCATCAGATAGTCGGCCAGCATCCGTGTCTTGACCGGATCCTTAATCAGCACCGGCACGATATGGCTTTCGTTCATCATGTGCGGAATGCCTTCGCGGTCCAGCAATCCCCGCAGATAGGCGACCTGACGGCGCTGTTTGGCGCGCTCCATGTCTGATGCCTTGAGATGCGCAATCGACGCCCGTGCCGCCGCCGCCACCGCAGGCGGCAGCGCGGTGGTAAAGATGAACCCGCTGGCAAAGGATCGGATGAAATCACACAAGGCCGCTGACCCGGTGATATAGCCGCCGACCACGCCATAAGCCTTGCCCAATGTCCCCTCGATCAAGGTGATCCGGTCCGCCAGCCCGCGTTCCTCTGACACGCCGCCGCCGCGCGGACCATAAAGGCCAACCGCATGGACCTCATCAAGATAGGTCATGGCCCCGTATTTCTCGGCCACCTCGACAATTTCCTTGATCGGGGCAATGTCGCCATCCATCGAATAGACACTCTCAAAGGCCACGATCTTCGGGCAGTTCGCAGGTAACGCGGCCAGTTTCGCCTCCAGATCAGCGACATCGTTGTGCTTCCAGATCACCTTTTGCGCCTTGGAATGGCGGATGCCCTCGATCATGCTGGCGTGGTTGCCCGCATCCGACAGGATCACGCAATCCGGCAACCGCGACCCCAGCGTGCTCAGCGCCGCCCAGTTCGACACATAACCGCTGGTGAACAGCAAAGCCGCTTCCTTGCGATGCAAATCGGCCAGCTCGGCCTCCAGCAACAGATGATCGTGGTTGGTTCCGCTGATATTGCGCGTTCCGCCTGCGCCCGTGCCAGTGCGCTTGACCGCCTCGCACATCGCCTCGATCACCGCCGGGTGCTGCCCCATGCCCAGATAGTCGTTCGAACACCAGACTGTCACATCCCGCACGCCATCCGCGGCATGGTTCGCAGCCCTTGGAAATTTGCCCGCCTTGCGCTCCAACTCGGCAAAATAGCGGTAATTGCCTTCATCTTTGAGCGTTTCAAGCTGAGCGTTAAACAGCGCGTCAAAATCCATGGGTCTGGTCCTTCTGGGCTTCGGTCTTCGGCGCGGGCAACATCCAGCGCCATAGTTTTGCATCCGGCAGCGGCACCACCATCAGCCAATGTTCCAATAGCGCAAGTGCCGTCAGCGCAGTCAGCAGGCCAAAGCCCGCAATCGTTACTTCATTCCCCGCGTGCCACAACCGTTCGGCACAGACCGCCAGCACAGCGGTCAGCACGGTGATCGCCACCGGAAAGGCAAACGTGATCGGCCCTTGGGTGAAATAGGTTTTCAGATGCACCAACCGATCAGGCACAAATTCGGTGTTGATCCGGGGCACCCCAAAGAACAGGTTCAACTTGGCGCAGATGCGCGCCAGAAACAGCACCAAAAACGTGCCCAGCGCCATGCGGTTCTCTGCACCACTGCTGACCGCGATCAACCCCCACAACCCCAACACCAGCAACAGCTCGTGATAGGATACGGTCCCAAAGGCGCGGACAAAGCGCGGCAGCCCGGTTAGGTCTTGCGGACAAGGCTCTGTGACGGGCCCGGTGACGATACCCGCCAGAAACGCAAGTTCGATCCAGCCCCAGATCAGCAAGGCCCCCACAAAGCCCAGATAGGCACCCAAAACGCTGTTCAACCCCAGTGAAGCGACAACCAGTGCAGCACCCATCACCGCCACCGGCACACTTCCCAGCACCACCAGCCGATGCTGCCCGGTGCGGTCCGCACGGCGCACCACAAACAGGATCACCCCGGTGGAAAACCACCAAGCAAACAGCGCAAAAAGGGCCGCGATCCAGCTCAACCGTTCATCCTTCTTCTGGCCATAAATATCCTGGGGGGAGTCGCGCTTGCGCGACGGGGGGCAAAGCCCCCCAAAAAGGGGTGGGGGGGCGGGCCCCCCACCAAAATATCCACACGCGCTCCGGTCAATAAGCTGGCTCCAACCGTGGGCTTTGCGGCACCGCATTCTTTTCCACCGGAATGGTCAACAGCGACACAAAGGCAAACCCCGCCCGCGCCGATCCCACCATGCGCTTGACCCAACCACCCAGCCCACCTTGCTTGCGACCATCCGCAATCTGCACATTGGCCGCCTGCATCCGGTTCAGGTTCGGGATCCAACGCGGATGATCAATATCCAGCGTCATCGGGAACACCTGCTTGGAAATCTCCGATGTCTTGCGGAACACCTCTTGCCCGTACCACGCCGGATCGACACCCAATGCCTTGTGGAACGCTGGCCGCTGATGATCACGCACCCACATGGTCGAATAGACCGCCGTCAAAAAGAACTTGATCCACAAACGATTGACCCGCGTCTCGGTCAGTGCCGGATCAGTCTTCATCAGCAAGGCAAAAGCCTCGCCGTGCGAAAACTCGTCATTGCACCACTCGCGGAACCACTTGAAGATCGGGTGGAACCGCTTGTCAGGGTTGGCCTCCAGATGCCGGTAGATCGTGATATACCGCGCATAGCCGATCTTTTCGGACAGATAGGTGGCGTAATAGATGAACTTGGGCCGGAAATAGGTGTATTTCTTGGCCTGCGTCAGAAACCCAAGGTTCACCGCAATACCCGCCTCGCGCAGTGCATCATTGATGAACCCTGCGTGCCGCGCCTCGTCCCGTGCCATCAGCTGAAATAGCTGCGTGATGTCCGCATTCGACCCACGCCGCTTCATCTCTTTGTACAGCACACAGCCCGAAAACTCGGCCGTACAGCTGGAGATCAGGAAATCAATGAACTCCGCCTTGAGCGCCGGTTCCATCCCGTCCCAATCCACCGCATCCCAGTCCTCGTTCTTCTTGAAATGCCCCTTGTTCGGGTCTGCTTTCATCGCGTTGATCAAGGTGTCCCACTCTTCGCGGACACCCTCTACGTTGATGGCATCCATCTCGTCGAAATCGGTGGTGTAGAACCGTGGCGTCAGCAGGGTGTTGGACATGGCCACCTGCGTCGCCTCTTCGTTGGTCAAGGGCGGCAACGCCTCTTGTGCGGCAATCGCCTCTTCTGCGGTGGTGGCTTCTGATGAATGCATATTCATGACATCACCTCTTCGCTGAATGAAAATTCGCACAGCTCCATGAACTCAAAATCACCCGTCGCACGGGTCCACAATTGTTCCAACTTGCTGGCGCGGGTGATCACGGCAGTGCGCTTTTCCTCGATCATCTCGCCAAACGGCGCCATGATCTCGGGTCCCTGCACCTGCACGGTGTCACCGGGGTGCACAACGGCCCCGTTGTCAAAGCGCACGTGCGCGCTCAATTCCTCAAACCGATGACTAACCGTGACCGTGCAAGGTGCGGTTTCGCGTTCCTTCGTCAATAGTCCCATGTGAGTTCCCTTTCACATTGCAATGGGGCGGCGAACCCCGTCGCGGTTTCAATCCAGCAGCCGGGCAAAGGCCGCCACGTTGTCTTGCCCATATCCAATCAGTTCCACCGCCATCCCCGTCGTCGGGTCCAAAATGGCGATGTTGTCATTCACGCGGCGCACCACTTGCACCGGCGCATCGCTTTCCACGTCATGCACCAGCCGTTGCCGGTCGATGACCCGGCCCATGACACCCAGAAATCCGGCCTTGTCCTCGGACGACACGGCAATCTGCGCGCCGCTTGCGTCCATCACCCGGTAAACCCCACTGCGGTCTCCCAGCAGCACGATGTCGCGGCTTTGCACAACCTCGGCCACCTGCAAAACCCCGGTCTGGGGCACACCGGCCAGCTTGGCATAGCTGACAAGGCCCAACGAACAGACCATCAGCGCAAACATCGCCTGCACCAAAACCTTTGGCACCATCTCGCGGTCTCTGTGCCGCATCTGTTGTTCAAGCTGGCTCATCTCGTCCCCCTATTCCGCCGCGACAGCATCGCCGCCCTGATCATGCCGCGTGACAACCGGCTGGCTGATCCGGGTCTCTGCGGCTTCTGCGAATATCGCCGCCACCTCTTGCGCATCCTTGATGCAGCGCAGCGCGGGCTGCGTGCGCGCCATCCGCCAGGGCCGCACATGCGGCCAGCTCATCAGGAATGACAGCCGTGCCTCACCGATCAATTCAAACGCAAGCGTGCCGTGGCCCGACTTGCGCACATCCAGCGACGCCGTTCCGATCCATGTGTAAGGCAGGTTCAGCGTCATGGTCAGCGCCGCCCCGATCCGCATCGCCACCCGCTTGTTGGTCAGCGTGTAGACCGCCGACCGCGCCTGAATGACCGCCAAAAGGTACAGAACCCCGCAGGCCAAAGCCCCCGACAGCACAAACGGCACCCCGTGCATCACCGCGATGCCCAAGGGAAAATCCGCCGAGGACACACCAACCCGCCACAACGCCAGCAAGGCGAAATAGGCCGCGACCCACCGCACCTTATAAGCCTCGCGCGCCAGCATCCCGGCATCGGGCGACCCCTGCCACAGGATGTGCTCATCCTCGGGCAACTGCTCAGGCAATCCCCTTACCGGTTCAAAGTTGAAATCGTCGTGGCTCATCTTGGTCCCCTTGGTGGTCAGGGGCGGCTGGCGACGCCGCCCCACGTGTGGTTAGGCGTTGCCCTTGGCGTAAAGCGTACCGCCGGCGTAATAGGCCATGATCTTGTCTTCCTCGAGCAGTGTGACCTGATCGGCGGCCTTGGTTTTTGGCACACCTTCCCAGTTGTGGGCGTGCAGGCTGCGCACGGTGACGCGGTCACTGCCAATCTTGGCCATGTTGATCGGGATCAGCCGGGTCTTGCCGCTGCCTTCGGGGTTCAGATCAACCGTCAGGAACCGCACCAGCGCTTCGGGCACATCCACCCACATGTCGGTGCAGCGGCCTACGACCTCTCCGTCGCCACCCAGCACAGGCTTGCCGCGTGGGTCACGGCCCGCGCTGACGTGGAAATCACTCAGCGTGTCCATCGGCCTGATCTTCACATGGCCATGCGCATCCAACTCGGGCGCATCGCGGCGCGGGGCCCAGCTTGCCGGACCAACCCCATCCAGCATCGGATCACCCGTCGGCACCCAAGGCGCACCGGTCGCGGTGGCAGAAGGTGCCAGCGCCAGATCAGTGCGCATCTTGCTGGTCTCGTAGTCGATGCTTGGCACCGTCAGCTCGCCGCGCCCATCGCGCAGCTTAAAGGTCTTGGCCTTGGGCAGCGGCAGCAGGCTTTCGTTCGCCGGCACACCGTCGTCATCATCACGCAGCGGATAACCTTCGCGCTGGTTCTCCGTTTGCAGGTAGTAAATCAGCCCTGCGAAAAACAGCCAGAACAGCCAGATCGCGGCACTCGCCAGATCGAAGTCGCCAAAGAATGTCTCACCAACCATATCGTGTCCTCTCGGTGGTCATGTCGGAAAATCCGCCAACTGCAGTTTGGCGGTCCGCTCAGTCGTCATCGCCCGAACCCTTACCAGGGGCCCCAGAACGATCAGGGTCATGAAAAGAAGGCCAATCTCGGTGTGGTAAACAACCGAATAGCCCGTGGCAGGCGTGGCGAGCGCCTCTCCCAAAGTGCCGTTCCCAGCGGCATGGTTCACGAGGTCACGCACCGTGCCCCCGATAAAGATGGATAGCCCGGCACCGGTGGCCTGTGCGGCCCCCCAGGCAC
The DNA here is from genome assembly GCF_041103235.1 of Yoonia sp. R2331. NCBI lineage: Bacteria > Pseudomonadati > Pseudomonadota > Alphaproteobacteria > Rhodobacterales > Paracoccaceae > Cognatiyoonia > Cognatiyoonia denitrificans. The sequence goes on from NZ_JBGCUN010000003.1 coordinate 320,648, forward strand.
CCAGCGCAAGCCCCCGACCGGCCATACCGGTCGTTGGCATCGTCATGGCAGCCGTCAAGGTGGCAACCCCGAACAAACCACCGCCAAAACCAATCAGCGTGGCCCCGGCGAAAAACAAAGGCGCGGAATTGAGCGGTGCGGCAAATATCACCGCCGCGAAAGCCGCCACGCCCACCAACAGGCCGCGCACGGCCATGCGGTAGGGATCAATGCGCGCCGCCAACCAGCGCGCGGCCAGCCAAAACCCCAGCAACGCGCCACCGGCCCATGTGGCCGTCAGCAGCGTCGTAGCACTGACGCTCAGCCCCAGAATTTCGCCGCCATAGGGTTCCAGCAACACGTCCTGCATGTTGAAGGCCATCGTGCCCAGAAACACCACCGCCAACAGACGGCCCGCATCACCGCCGCTTGCAAAATCGGCCCAGGCGTCGCGGAACAGCGGGCGCGGGGCCTCGCGCTCGGCCCGGCTCATCGGTTTGACCTTCTCCTGTCGCCACAATGCGATCAGGTTCAACAGCAACGTGACCACCGCCGTGCCCTGCACCACTTGCACCAGCCGCAGCGATGAATAATCCCGCAGCAAGGCACCGATCACGATGGCACTCAGCGCCATGCCAACCAGGAACATCACGTAAAGCAGCGCCACGACCCTTGGCCGTGTCTCTTCTGTCGCGCGATCCGCGGCCAGCGCCAGCCCCGCAGTCTGGGTCATGTGCATCCCCAGCCCGGTCAACAGAAACGCCAGTGCCGCACCGGCATAGCCCGCCCAGGCCGCATCAATCGTGCGCTGGCCCGACAGCACCAGCAAGGCCATCGGCATGATTGCCAAGCCGCCAAACTGCCACATCGTCCCGAACCACAGATACGGGATCCGCTTCCAGCCGATTGCACTGCGATAGGTGTCCGACTTGAACCCGAGGAGCGCCCGCAAGGGAGCGACGAGGACAGGTATCGCGATCATGCAGGCGACCAGTGTCGCGGCGATCCCCTGCTCGACAATCATCACCCGATTGAGCGTGCCCAACAGCATGACCGACGCCATCCCGACCGAAACCTGAAACAAGCTTAGCCGCAGCAGCTGGCTCAGCGGCAAGTCATCGCTGACTGCATCGCTGAACGGCAACAGCTTCAGGCTGACAGATTTCAGGGCATCGGCCTTGAACAGCATCAGCGGACCCCCTCGAACGTCAGACAGGTCGAGATATAGAACCCCGATTTCACCCGTTCGATCTTGCGCAGGTTGCCCCGCACACCGGCATCGCGCAACGCGCTGGCCACGCCTGCCGCGCGGTGCGGCACCATCTGCGGCGACCGGTCCGCGCGGGGGAATAATTTGCCCGCCCGGAACATCGCCATCAAAAGCGGTGTGCGCGGTGGTAAGGTAAATATTGTCTTTCCATCGACGCGCTTGGTTAATTTCCCTAACAGCGCGGCAATGTCTGTTGCTGAATAGTAAATCAGCGAATCCATCGCCATCACGTGGTCAAAGGCGCCATTGGTCGCCTCCAACATATCGCCCGCGACAAAGTCGATCTGCCCACGCAATTTGGCCGGGCAACGCTCTTGCGCGATGCCCACCAGTTTGGGTGAGATATCGACCGCCACCACCGTGGCCCCACGCTGTGCCAACTCCACCGCCATCGCGCCTGTGCCGCATCCTGCATCCAGAATGCGCGCACCACGCAGATCCTCGGGCAGTTGCGCCAGCATAAGGCTGCGCATCCGGTCACGCCCCGCCCGCACGGTTGCGCGCACACCGCTCACCGGCGCGTCAGAGGTCAGACGCTCCCAGACTTTGGTGGCGCTCCGGTCGAAATAATCCTCGACCCGGTCGCGTGTGGCGGCGTAATTGCTCATCCGGTTTGCCCCTCGCCACCTTGCGGGTTAACGCGAATTAAGACCTTGGGCTGCATAGGATGTGCATGGGGTGTGCATGGTTTGTGCATCAATCAAACCCCAGCAATTCAAAGATCTCCCGATCCGGCAGCGGGGCCGGTGCCAAAGGCTCCGTTCCGTTCCACAGGGTTTCGGCCAGCCGAATGTATTCCTTGCGCACCTGAACGATGTCTTCCTCGTCCGCCATCTCGAAAAGAGTCTTCTTTTTCAAACGGCTACGGCGAATGGCATCCAGATCAGGCATATGCGCGATGCGGTTGAACCCCACGGTGCTGCAATAGCGGTCCACCTCATCCGTCTCGCGGCTTCGATTGGCCACGCAACCTGCTAACCGCACCTTATAATTGGCAGATTTCGCCTGAACCGCCGCGATGATCCGGTTCATCGCATAGATCGAATCAAAATCATTCGCCGTCACAATCAACGCCCTGTCCGCATGCTGCAAAGGGGCCGCAAACCCGCCGCACACCACATCGCCCAAGACGTCGAAAATCACCACATCAGTGTCTTCCAGCATGTGATGCTGCTTGAGTAATTTCACTGTCTGTCCAACGACATAGCCGCCACATCCGGTGCCCGCTGGTGGCCCGCCCGCCTCGACACATTTCACCCCATTGAAGCCCTCGAAAACAAAGTCTTCGGGCCGCAATTCCTCGGAATGGAAATCCACATCCTTCAGGATATCAATCACCGTCGGCACCAGCGATCCGGTCAGCGTAAAGGTGCTGTCATGCTTGGGGTCACACCCGATCTGCAACACCCGTTTGCCCAGCATCGAAAACGCCGCCGACAGGTTGGAAGAGGTTGTCGATTTTCCGATTCCCCCTTTGCCGTAAACCGAAAAGACCTTGGCCCCCTCGATCTTGGCGCTCTCGTCCTGATGCACTTGCACAGAACCCTCGCCGTCTAACCCCTTGAGGTTTGGCACATTATCCTTGGGGCTCATGACAGCCCTCCTTTCATCGGGGCGCCGCGCCCCACATTGGTATTTTGTTCAAACATTGCGGGCATCATTCGGCTGCGACCCCCTCAACGTGATCTTCCAAAGCGTCCGCTGCATCTTGCAGCGCCGCCAATGTGTCCTGATCCGGCGCCCAATAGTCCCTATCGCTGGCTTCCAGCAGGCGATTCGCCATTCGGGCGCTGGCTTGCGGGTTCAAATTCGCCAATCGGTTGCGCATTTCGTCGTCCAGCACAAAGGTCTCTGACAGGCGCTGGTAGACCCACGGCTCCACTTCGCCAGTCGTCGCTGACCAGCCCACCGTGTTTGTGATATGCGCCTCGATCTGGCGCACGCCCTCGTGGCCATGTTTCAGCAGGCCCTCGTAAAACTTCGGGTTCAGCGACCGCGATCGCGTCTCAAGCGCGACCTGATCCTGCAAAGTGCGCACCTTGGCCCCACCTCGCGTTTGATCGCCAATATAAACCGGCGCGGCCTCACCCTTGGCCCGTTTCACAGCCCGTGAAATGCCGCCCAGCGTATCAAAATAATGATCCACGGTGGTCACGCCCAACTCAACCGATTCAAGGTTTTGATAGGCTAAGTCCACGTCTTTTAACGCTTTTTGCAGCAACGCGGGGTTCTGTGCCGCCTTGCCATCGGTGCCATAGGCAAAGCTTTTGCGCGCCTCATAGGCATCCGCCAACTCATCCTCATCCCCGAAGGCAGAGCTGTCGATCAACTGATTGACGTTCGACCCATAGGCCCCTTCGGCATTGGAAAAGACCCGCAAAGCAGCATTTTCCAGATCGCATCCCATCTCGGCGGCATAAGTCTGCGCATGGGCCTTGATAAAGTTCATCTCTGCCGGTTCATCAGCCTGCGCACATTTCAACGCAGCCTCCGCCAGCATCCGGGTTTGCAACGGCAACAGATCGCGGAAGATGCCCGACAGCGTCATCACCACATCAATCCGGGGCCGCCCCAACTGCTCTAGCGGGATCAATTCAGCCCCCGCCAAACGCCCGAAACTGTCAAAGCGCGGCGCGCAGCCCATCAGCGCCAGCGCCTGCCCGATTGGTCCACCGTCGCTCTTGATGTTGTCCGATCCCCACAGCACCAACGCCACGGTCCGCGGCAATTTCGCATGGGTTTCCAACAGCAATTCCGCCTGTTTCGCCCCTTCCGACAGGGCAAAGGCCGTGGGCATCCGGAACGGGTCAAAGGCATGAATATTGCGCCCGGTGGGCAGGATGTCCGCGTTGCGAATGACATCACCGCCCGGCACCGGCGGGATAAACTGCGCATTCAGCGCCCGCATCATCGCAGGCAATTCGTGGTCTTCTTTCAGCAGCTTAGCGACCTCTGGTGTGGCATCCACCATCAGTTCCAGCATCTCTGCATGGGCCACATCCGTCATTGGCCGGCCAACAATGTGCAGCCCGTCCGGGATCAGCGCCCCTTCGGTTTCCTGCACCGTCAGCCACAGCTTTTGCAGGTCATCCGCTGCCAGATCGACCACTGCGGCCTGATCGCGGATCAAAGCCTCAAGATCACTTCGGGCAGCGTCCGCATCTTCCATGCTGCGCCAACGGATCAGGCTGTCTTTCAGCTCTGCCAAGCCCTTATAGAGCCCCGCCTGCGCCAGCGGCGGTGTCAGATGCGTGACCGTGACGGCACCGCTGCGACGCTTGGCAAGGCTCGCCTCGCTGGGGTTGTTGGCGGCATAAAGATAGACGTTTGGCATCTCGCCAATCAGGCGGTCCGGCCAGTCGCGCCCACCCAATCCGGCCTGTTTGCCCGGCATGAATTCCAGCGCCCCGTGCATCCCAAAATGCAGCACCGCATCAGCGCCGTAGGTGTCGCGAAGCCATTGGTAAAACTGTACAAAAGCATGTGTCGGGGCAAAGCCGCGCTCGAACAGCAGCCGCATCGGGTCGCCCTCGTAACCAAACGCAGGCTGCACGCCGACAAAGACATTGCCAAAGTGCTGGCCCAGCACAAAGACACCACGCCCATCCGACTGAACCCGCCCGGGCGCTGGCCCCCAGGCCGCTTCAACCTCTTCCAAACAGGCGGTATCGCGCACAATGGTTTCGGCATCCACATGGGCCGCCACATTGGCCTCTTGCCCGTATTGCTGGGCGTTGCCTTTCAGCACGGCATCCCGCAGGGCATCAACCGAAGACGGCAGATCAACCTGATAGCCTTCCGCTTTCATTTGTTTCAAGGTGTTGAAAAGGCTTTCAAAAACGCTCAGGTACGCCGCTGTCCCGACAGCACCTGCATTGGGTGGAAAGCCGAACAAAACAATGGCAATTTTCTTGTCCGCATTGCCCTTGCGTCGCAGATTTGCAAGGCGCACCACCTTTTCCGTCAGACTGTCGACGCGTTCATGGCATGGCGCCATCGCCTTATGGGCATCGCGGGCCTGACACATGTGCTTGCAGCCCTGACAGCCTGTATTGCCGTGCCGCCCGGCAAAGACCGTCGGGTTGGTCGCGCCATCAATTTCCGGCAAGGCCACCAGCATCGTGGTTTCAATTGGGCCCAGCCCTTGATCGCTGTCGGACCACTGGCCAAGTGTCTGAAATTCCAACGGCTGGGCCGCGACATAAGGGACATCCAGCCGCTGAAGCAGGTCCACGGCAGCCGCACTATCGTTGTACGCCGGACCACCCACCAGGGAAAATCCGGTGAGCGAGACCATCGCATCGACCTTGCCCATAAAGTAGTTCTCGACCGCGGGACCGCCATCCAAGCCGCCTGCAAAGGCCGGAATCACCCGCAAGCCTCGCGCTTCGAAGGAACGGATAACGGCGTCATAGTGCGCCGTGTCGCTGGCCAGAATGTAGCTACGCAGCATCAGCACGCCAATCGTACGTGCGCCGCTGCCAGCGGCGGGTAAATCGTTGATATCCGTGATAATATGGTGTCCCGGCAGATCGGGGTGATACAGCCCAACCTCGGGGTATTCGATTGGCAGGTCAGCGGTGACCTTTTCCCAATCGGGGCGATCTGCATAGCGATCCAACAGATACCGCAGCATGCTTTCGATGTTGTCGTCTGACCCGCCCAGCCAATACTGCATCGACAGGAACCAGGCCCGCAAATCCTGGCTTTTGCCGGGGATCAGCTTCAGCAGTTTCGGCAAGCGCCGCAGTGCCTTCATCTTCTTTGCACCGGACTGACGATCCTGTTTGCCAGACCCGCGCAGCTTTTTCAGCAGCGCCATTGCGCCGCTGGCAGGCTTGGCCATGTCCAGATCACCCATGCGGGTCGCTTTGACGATGGCGCTATCCGAAATCAGCCCGACCATTGCATCGCAATCGTCGCGACGTGCTTCCATCGCGGGCAGGATCGCGCTGACGTGTTCATCCAGAAACAGGAGGTTCGCAATAATGATATCGGCCCGCGCGACGGCGTTCTTGGCGGCGTCAAGGGCTGCGGGGTTCTCACCCCATTCAGCGGCTGCATGCACCTGCACGTCCAGCCCCGGAAACTGCGGCGCAAGACGTGGTGCCACACGCGCAGCAGGACCGGCCGAATGCTGGTCCAGCGTCACGATCACGACGCGATAAGGTTTATGCATCACCTCATCGCGCATAATGGGCCTTTGCTTCGTAAAGCGTTTCGAGGCTGATCTCGGCCAGTCCCTTTTGGGCGGCAAAGGTTTCGGTATTCCGCCGCGCTTTGCCACGCACGAAGAACGGAATCTTCTTCAATTCCCGTTCAGCATCCACCAACCAGATCAGCACATCCGCACCGGTCTCTTGCGTCTTCTGGCCAGAATGATCCGCGGGCGCCGCCGCCTCTGCCGGGCGATGGGCTGGGCCCCCGTGATGCGACGGTCCGTTCGCGTCGTGGAACTCGAAATCCTCGCGGAACATCGTCAAAAGATGCTCTTCAAGCCCCATCACCAACGGGTGGATCAGGGTGTCAAAAATCACGTTGGCCCCTTCAAACCCCACCTGCGGTGAATAGCGTGCTGGAAAGTCCTGCACATGCACAGGGGATGAAATCACGGCACAAGGAATCCCCAATCGCTTGCCGATATGGCGTTCCATCTGAGTGCCAAGGATCATTTCGGGGCTCAGCGTTTCGATGGCGGCCTCGACCTCTAGATAGTCGTCGGTGATCAGGGCTTCGACCCCAAATTCCTTGGCCAAAGCCCGAATGGGGCGTGCCATTTCGCGGTTGTAGCAACCGATGCCAACCACCTCGAACCCCATCTCGTCGCGTGCAATGCGGGCGTGGGCCGCGACATGGGTGCCGTCGCCAAAGATGAAGACCCGCTTGCCCGTTAGATAAGTGCTGTCCACTGACCGGCTCCACCACGGCAGGCGCAGACGGCTTTCGTCTGCAACACATGGCAGCCCTGTGATCGCCGCGACCTCTGCGATGAAATCGCGGGTCGCGCCAACACCAATGGGCACAACTTTGGTAAAGGGTTGGTCATGGGTCTTTTCCAACCAGCGCGCTGCAGCCTCGCCAGTTTCGGGGCAAAGCAGGACATTGAAATGGGCGGCGGGTAGATTGGTAATGTCTTCAGGTGTTGCTCCAAAAGGGGCCACAACATTCACGCTGACGCCGATGTCCGACAACAGACCGGTCAGCTCTTCGACATCATCGCGCGCCCGAAAGCCCAACGCCGTTGGCCCAAGGATGTTGCAGGTGACGGCTGCTGTGCGGTCCTGCGGTGCCGCAAGCGCACGGACGATCTGATAAAACGTCTCATCCGCGCCGAAGTTCTCTTTGCGGCTGTAGCTGGGCAGTTCCAGCGGGATCACGGGGATGTCGAGGCCCATTGTCTCGGCCAGTCCGGCGGGATCATCCTGGATCAGTTCTGCGGTGCAGGACGCGCCGACAATGATCGCCTCGGGTTCGAACCGCGCGACGGCGTCGTGGCAAGCCGTTTTGAACAGACTGGCAGTGTCGGACCCCAGATCGCGGGCCTGAAAGGTCGTATAGGTCACCGGGGGGCGATGGTCGCGCCGTTCGATCATGGTGAACAGCAAATCCGCGTAGGTATCACCCTGCGGGGCGTGCAGCACATAGTGCAGCCCTTTCATCGCCGTGGCGACACGCATGGCCCCCACATGGGGTGGTCCTTCGTATGTCCACACGGTCAGCTTCATTCTGCCGCCTCTATCTGCAACATCGACTTGCGGCGCATTGGGCGGCTGAACAACCCGGCAAGATCACCGGCCTGTTCGTAGAAATGGACAGGTGTGAACACCAGTTCGATGGCCCATTTAGTCGTCAGACCTTCGGCCTCGAGCGGGTTGGCAAGGCCAAGGCCGCAGACCGTCAGATCAGGGCGTGCCGCGCGGGCGCGATCAAGCTGGAGCTCGACGTCCTGCCCTTCGCTGATCTGCGGGCCAGCGGGCAACAAATCAAGATCAGGCCCGTGCAAGGCGTCGTGGATATAGGGCGACCCCACTTCAATTGCGGTCATCCCGCACTCTCGGGTCAGAAAGCGGGCCAGCGGCACCTCTAACTGGCTGTCAGGAAAGAAGAAAACCGATTTACCCTGCAGCACCTCGGCGGCCTGCGCGATGGCCTTACGGGCGCGGGCGCGTGGGGCGGCCGTAACTTGATCAAAGATGGCATCCGAAACACCGAACTCTGCCGCGACGGCGCGCAACCAAGCTGTTGTGCCCTCTTCGCCAATTGGGAACGGGGCCGCAATGTGCCGCGCACCGCGCCGTTCAAGCGCCGCATGGGTGTCGCCCAGAAACGGTTGTGTCAGGGCAAAGACGGTATTTGGCCCGACTGCGGTTGTGTCATCAATCCGGCGTGCAGGCAGGAGGCGGATGTTGTCGATCCCCATCGCGGTCAGTAGGCCGATCATCTGGTCCTCGACCACATCGGGCAGCGCACCAACCAGCAACAGCTCGCGTGCGGTGGTGTCCTTGAGCACCGGCACCATGCTGGCAAGGCAGGCATCTTCGCCTTGGGTGAACGTCGTTTCGATCCCCGACCCGGAATAGTTCAGAACGCGCACGTGCGGCGCATGAATCTGGCTCAGCCGTTCGGCAGCGCGGGCCAGGTCGATCTTGATCACCTCGGACGGACAGGACCCGACCAGAAACAACTGCCGGATGTCAGGGCGACGTGACAGCAGGCGCGCAACCTCGCGATCAAGCTCGACGTGTGCGTCAGCCATCCCTGCCAGATCGGTCTCTTCCAGAATCGCTGTGCCGAATCGCGGCTCTGCGAAGATCATCACACCAGCGGCCGATTGCAGCAGGTGGGCGCAGGTCCGGCTTCCGACAACCAGGAAGAATGCGTCCTGCATCTTACGATGCAACCAGATGATCCCGGTAAGGCCGCAGAAGACCTCTCGCTGGCCGCGTTGTTTCAGAACCGGTGCCGTGCGGCAACCACCACTGGGCGGAGGGGTCAGATCATTCATGCGCGCACCTCTGCATCCAGTCGCGCACGGCGCAGTTTCAACAGAAATTGCGTGGCGTTGATGACATAGGCCGCATAGGCCGCCAGTGCCAAATACATCAGCCCATCGGGCGGTAGAGCGCCGGTGAAAAGCGCATATAAATAGGTCAAATGCAGGGCGATAACGGCGAAGCTGAACACGTCTTCCCAGAAGAAAGATTCAGCAAAAAGGTACTGGCCAAACACGACCTTTTCCCAGATCGCACCGGTCACCATGATGACCAAAAGAAACGCTGTCTTGATCACAATCGACAGGGTCGCAGCGTCATAGCCTAGGCCAGTCAAAAGATAGCGCAGCACCAACGCGCAAGAGATCAGAAAGACAACAAATTGGGCAGGCGCCAACAGGCCCTGAACAAGGGTCCAGCGCGTTTCGTCGCGACGCATACGTTGGGCCGGAGTGTAAAGAGGTCGCGCCACCGGTGGTGTGCTGCCCGCCTCGCTTAATGTGGACATGTCCACCTCATCTGACAGTGCTTAGTGTAAAGGTTAGGTCCGCAATTGCAGATGTGTCAACCTTGCGTTACATATTGCGCGCAGCTTCACTCGGCGCGGTCGCAGGCGTGCCCCGCGCCGCTTTTTCCTTTGTTTGATGGCAAATGGCTCGCAATTGTTCACGTAGGCTTATTGGCTATGTCAATTTGCTTTGACATTACCCCAGCCAAACATGACAATGCGGAAAGGTTGGATTTTCGGCTTCTGAAGGCGAATCCGACAAAAGGACGCGCGAATGCCCGATGACCACAGATATGACGGCGCGACGCAGACTCGTGGATCGCCCGGCGCGCAGCGACCGGAACGGTCAGGGATTCCATCAACAGCCAACACAAGTGCCCTGACGGACCGGTTGGAACAGGCCGCGCTGTCGTCGGACCCCGAAGCAATCCCGCGTATGTTGGCCCGGTTTCTGGTTGAGGATGTTGGCCCCCATGACATTGCCGACATTCATATCCCTGCGGCGGCCCGAAGTTTGGGCGATGCGTGGTGCAAGGACGAGATTGGTTTTGCGAACGTGACAATTGGCTGTTCCCGGCTGCAATCCATGCTGCGCGAGCTTGGCCAATTCTGGACGGGAGACGGCGTTCTGGGCGCGGATGCACCGACCGTTTTGTTGATTGTGGGTTATGACATCCACCACACGTTGGGTGCGATGGTTTTGTCGAGCCAATTGCGGCGCAAAGGCATTTCGGTGCGGGTGATGCTAAACGCAAAAGCGCAGGATGCTGCACTTGCCGCGCGGCGCGGAAACTACGATGCCATATTCATGTCCGCCAGCTGCGGCGAAAGACTTGAAAGCTTGCGCTATATCGTAGAATCTATCAAGCGAGAACAGGAACATCAGACCCCGATCGTCATCGGCGGCACGATCCTGACCGAAGCAGACGATGTCCAGGCTAAGACCGGGGCAGACTATACGACGAATGACCCGGACGAGGCCCTTGCTCTTTGCGGACTAACCAACACAAAAAGATCGACCCCAAAGATCAGGGAACTGAGTTAGATGGTCAGGACAACGCAAAAGCAAAGCGTTCGCCCATGACATCCCGTGGGACAAAATACTGGAATTCCGGAACTATTCCGCTGATCGCACCCGATATTCTGGGCGACATCATTGCGGAGGTTGCGGACCTTGGCATCGTTGTGAATGACGACGGCACAGTTTTGTCTGTGCTGGTCAATCCCAGCTATGAGGCTTTCCGCAAGTTGGAAAAGATCGAAGGGCAGGACATTCGTCAGGCGTTGACCGTCGAATCCGTCGCCAAATTCAACGAACGTTTTGGGGCGTTTCTTGAAGACCGTTCTGATGTGCGTCCGGTTGAGTTGAACCATTCGGACGCGACGGCGCGGTGGGAATTTCCTGTTCGATATAGCTTTCATCATATCGGGCCTGATGGTGCGGTGCTGATGTTGGGCCGCGATTTGCGTCCGGTCGCCGAGATGCAGCAGCAGTTGGTCAAAGCTCAGCTGTCGCTGGAACGGGACTACGAAGCGCAGCGCGAATATGAAACGCGGTTCCGCGTGTTGATTGAAAATTCTGCCGATGCCATTTTGTTGGTGTCACTGCAAAGCGGCAAGATCACGGATGCAAACGCGCACGCTGGCAATCTTCTCGGACGCAGCAGAGAGCGCGTTGTCGGCATGAACTTTTCTGCGGGCTTTGCCGACAACGGTGAAAACAAGGTTCTGGACAGTCTGGCCGATCACGCATTGTCCGAGGCAGATGGCCCTTTTACGGCGCGTTTGGCCCATGACGCGGCACCCGTTCTGATCCACGGGACAGCGTTCCGGGTTGCGGGCGAACGGCTGATGATGTGTCGGATTAGCCCGAAAGAAGGTACCGAAACTGCCGCCGACCAACTGACAGACAATCTGCGTAAGCTTTTTCAGACCGGACCGGATGCAATTGTCTTTGCGGCGCAAAACGGCACAATTCTGTCTGCAAATGACGCATTCCTGAACTTGTTGGATACCGCCCACGACAATCGCGTGCGGGGCAAGAACCTTGCGGACTTCATGCTGCGCGGGTCTGTGGACCTGAAGGTTATGACCGAAAACGCGGCGCGGTCCGGCAGAATGCGCATGTATGCAACCAAGGTTGCGGGCGAGTATGGCAGCCCGCGCAGTGTTGAGGTTGCAGTGACCGAGCTTCAGGCAGGTGATACGCCGGTTTTTGCCTTTGCCCTGCGCGAGGCGAACCGCATGGATGCACCCACATCCGCAGCAGAAGCAATTGACGAAAATATGCAGTCGGTGATGGAGCTTGTGGGCTCTGCCACGCTGAAGGACATCGTCGCAGAAACCACCAATGTCGTCGAAAAGATGTGTATCGAAACGGCGATTGAGCTGACGATGAACAACCGCGTCGCCGCTGCCGAGATGCTGGGGCTGTCGCGCCAATCGCTTTACGTCAAGCTGCGCAAGTTCGACATCATGAGCCGCGACTGAACCAGTTCTGGTTCAGAGGCCGCTGTGATCATGCCCATCATCTTCCACCGGCTCGACTTGGAAAACGACCTCTAGCCGTCCCGCATTCTCAAAGATCAGAACCGCTGGAATTTCTTCGCCTACTTCGAGCGGATCCCCATTCAGCCCCATGAACATGACGTGCTTGCCGCCGGGTGCAAAGGTTACCGTCTCACCGGGGGCAATTGGCACGGACATCAGATGTTCCATCTTGGCGACATCGCCATCCATGACCGTATCGTGCAACATCACACGCGGGAAATCCGCCTCAATCGCGATCAGGCTATCGGCTGTGTCGCCAGTGTTTTCGATGCTCAGATAACCGGCTCCGGCCTGCGCGAGCTTGGCCGTCTCGCGAGCGACCGGATGCATTACTTTCAACTCGCCGACTTCGTAGTCATGCGCCGACAAAGTGGTCGCGAACAAAGTCAGTAAGGCGGCAATCGTCATACGCATGGGGGTTCTCCTATTTGAAAGCCGAATTAACCCACTCAAACCGTATTGACCACCGCAACCTAACGAGAAAAACAGGAAGTTCCCGCCGTAGGATTTTGGTCGCGCATACACGTAAAAGTTGATAAAATTTCGGTCGACATCTGGTCGCCCACTTGAAATTGACCTAGATTATGACCGAAACCGCTTGCAGGGAAACGTAATGGCCGCGCGTGACTTGACGGAACCACTATTGAAACCGCAGCCGCTCATTATTGGCATCGGCGCCTCGGCCGGTGGGTTGGAAGCACTTCAGGATTTTCTGGCCAATCTTCCGGACAATCACAAGTATGCCATTGTAATCGTTCAACACCTTGACCCTGACCATGACAGCCTTTTGTCGTCATTGCTGGCAAAACGCACCAATACACCCGTGCAAACCGCCGTTGAGGGAAGTGCAGTCAAAGCTGGCAACATCTATCTGATCGCACCCGGCGATTCACTCACCGTGGCAGATGGTGTGCTGCACACAGAGGATTTTGCAAAGCCGCGTGGCCGTCGCCGCCCGATTGATCAGTTCTTTGAATCGTTGGCCGACAATTCGGGGTCTAATGCCGTCGCGGTTGTATTGTCCGGCACTGGAAGTGATGGAAGTAACGGCATCCGCGCTATCAAGGAACAGGGTGGGTTGGTCTTTGTCCAAGACCCCGAACAGGCCAAATACGATGGCATGCCCCGTTCTGCCATCGAAACGGGTGCGCATGACTTGGTCTTGCCTGTCGGCGAGATGATCGAAGTACTGAACGACTATTTCAACCACCTTGGCGGGTTAGAGCCGGAACACTTGACTGATGCCCAGTTCATTGAACGGGCCATGAAGCACGTCCGCTACCGCACGGGACATGATTTCAAGAACTACAAACCGGCAACGCTGCTGCGCAGGATCGCGGTGCGGATGTCGGTGCTGGGGATCACACAGCCCAATGATTACCTCAAGCGGCTGATCGAGAGCCCATCAGAAGTGAACCGCCTGTTTCGCGATATCTTAATCAACGTCACCAGCTTCTTTCGCGACCCCACAACGTTTGAACTGCTGGCAGATGAGGTCATTCCCGAAATCTTGCAAACCGGCGAACCTGACCGGGAGGTGCGCATCTGGGTTCCAGGCTGTTCGACCGGACAAGAGGCCTATTCCATCGCGATGCTTTTCGCCGACGCGATTGAACGGCTTGATCTTTCTCGCAAGGTGTCGATCTTTGGAACCGACATTGACGACGATGCCCTGCGGGTCGCGCGGCAAGGCGTCTATCCCAATTCCGCCTCGGACGAGGTGCCCGACAATCTGCTGCACAAGTATTTCAACTGGCGGCCCGACGGTTATGAAGTCTCTGGCAATTTGCGCGACATGGTCCGGTTTTCGAACCAGTCGATCATCAAGGACCCGCCCTTTTCGCGGCTTGATCTGGTCACCTGTCGAAATGTGCTGATCTATTTCAACAATGAACTGCAAGATGTCTCGATGCGGGTGTTCCAATATGGCCTGCGTGAGCGGGGCTTCTTGCTGTTGGGGTCCAGCGAGAGCCCGGGCCTTGTTGACGAGTTCTTTGACGAGGTGTCGCAGAAGCATCGCCTTTATCGCCGCAGGCCGGGTCAAGCTACCCGACTTGATCTCAACGGATCGGCGCGGGCCGCCTCTGGCCGATCATCCTTTGAACCCAAGAAATCCGCAAAGAAGCTCGCCCCCTATGCCGAGCATCTGTTCGAGGATTTTGCCCCCCCCTATGTGGTGCTGAGCCATTCAGGTGAATTGCTCTTTGCATCCGATGGTGCCGCTAAGTACCTGCAAATAAAGCCCGGGCGTCCGCAACTCGACATTGTCAAATTGATGCGGCCAGAGCTTTCGACGGCTGTACGCCGGATCCTGAACCGCAAACTGGCCGATCAAGACATTGTCGCGCAGGACTTTCAAGGCGAGTTGGGCGATGAAACCGTCCGCATCCGCATCAGCCGTAAAATCCTACCCGATGAACAGCAGTTGCTTGTATTTCAAGACAAGCTGATGGCGATTGATGTTGATGAGACCCGCAATGCGATCCCTATCGTCAGCCCGCCGACAGAATATATTCAGGAACTCGAGGTTGAGCTGGACGAGGCCCGCCAGACCATCCGCACCACCGTCGAAGAACTTGAGACATCAAACGAAGAGCTCAAAAGCTCGAACGAAGAAATGATGTCGATGAACGAGGAGTTGCGGTCCGCCAACGAAGAGCTGACCACTACCAATGATGAGTTGAACAACAAGATCGCAGAAGTCCGAGAGATTAACGGCGATCTGGAAAACCTGATCAGCAGCACACAAATTGCCACCGTCTTTCTCGACAGCAACCTGAAACTGCGCAGTTTCACACCAGAATCGCAAAAGATGTTTCGCTTTGTCAGCAACGATCAGGGGCGCCGGATCGATGATATTGGAACCGATCTTGATATCCGCCAGTTGATCAATGACTGCTCGATCGTTGCAAAGGACGGTCGACCAATCGAGACTGAGTACCCGACGCTAGGCGAAGATCGCGTTTATCGTGCGCGCATTGTGCCCTATCTCGAAGATGACCAGATCACTGGCGGCATCGTCTTTACACTGGTCGACATCACCGAAATCCGCGGGCTGGCGGTTGAGGCCGATCGCCAGAAAAAGCTGGCCCAACAGCACTTTGCCGAAATTCAGGAACTTTATGACATCAGCCCTCAGGCCATGGCGCTGATCGAAAGTGATATGACCTATTCGCGGGCCAACAAGAAATTAGCCGCAATGAATGGATTGGAGATTGCCGATATTGTCGGCAAAAAGGTGAACCAGGTTATCCCCGAGATGAGCGAGCAGATCATGCCGGTCATCGAAGAAGTCTTTAAGACCGGCAGGAAAGTCGAAAGCCTGCGCACAATTGGTGAAACGTCTAGTGGCCGCAGCGACGAGCGTGTGTGGGAGGCGGACATCTATCCGGTTTTGTCTGGCACGGATGTCCGCGGCGTTGGGGTGAATGTGCGTGATATCACCGAGCACGCGCGCATGTCATTCGAACTGCGCCGCATGATGCAAGAGCTGCAACATCGCGTAAAAAACATGCTCGCCAATGTCCTCGCGCTCGTGTCGCGTGCCAGCCGAGACGCCAAGCAGGAAAAGGAGGTGTTTGCCGCGCTGTCTCAACGCATCCAGGCACTGGCGCAGACCCACAAGCTGCTGACGCAATCGAATTGGAGCTCCGCCAAACTGCACGAGTTGCTGATCCCCGAACTTGTTGATGTTTATGGCGCCGACCGCGTGAAGTTGAAAGGCCCGCAGATCGAGATCAACGCGCGCGCGGCGCTGTCGTTGGGGATGGCTGTCCACGAACTGGCGACGAATGCGGCAAAATACGGTTGCTTTTCGGTGCCAGAAGGCAGCGTGAGCCTGAATTGGATTCGGCAGGATGATGGCGAAACAAATGACTTTATCTTCACCTGGAAGGAAACCGGCGGACCAGCCCCATCCAAGGACATCAAGGACGGTTTTGGTAGCCAATTGATCCGGTCCACCATCGAAGGCAGTCTTAGCGGCGCTGTTGAGATTGACCACGGCAAAAACGGTCTGGTGTGCAGCATGCGCATCCCCGCAAGCGCACTAACAGAGATACCAGATGACACGATCTACGACATGCTCACCCCCTAAGGTTCTTTATGTAGAGGACGAAGTTATCGTCGCGTTGGATGTGGCTGACGGGCTTTCGCAAGAGTTCGGTTTTGAGGTGCGCGTCGCACACAACCTGACGGCGGCCTACCAGATGATCGCGCGTGAAGACTTCACCTTTGCGCTGCTGGACATGAACCTTGGCCACGGCGAACGCAGCACAGAACTGGGCAAAACCCTGGCAGCGTCCGGCACACATGTCGTTTTCGCGTCTGGCTACAACCGAAACGAAATTGATGAGATCGCCAATTTCCAACTGATCGAAAAGCCGTTCATGTTGTCAGACATCCACAAGGCGTTTACGGCCGCCTAGCTTGTGCAAGATCTGACACCCATTCTGATCAACTCTGCCCCCGAGACACGATAGACCCCGTTGATCCGATTGCGGCCTTCGTTGATGAACCAGGTCTTCAGGGGCTCTGGGTAATAGTGCGCCATGACCCGGCTCACATGATCGAAATCGGATGGAGACATCGGGCGACCATAGTAACTGGGCCCGTGAAACCCAAAGGTGGTGCTGGACGCGACACAGGTTTGCGGCAGGCCAATCAACATCGTGCAGGTTGAATAACAAATGTCCCCGGTGATTTGCACCGGCCGGCCGCTGGCCCGCAAATTGCGCAACTCGATCAGCCGGTCCCGAACAACGCCGCCGCGGTCGTTACCGACAACGACCGTTCCATCGGCAAGCGTCATCTGCGCAACAGCGGTTGCAGGCACAAGAAAAGCAAAACAAACAACCAGCCACTTGATGACAAGCAGCGTACGAACAAGCGCAAAACACATCGCAACACCCAATCCTGACAGGCATCGAATAGGTCGACACCGCGCGCCCCCACGGCACGGTCAGAAGTGGCACAATGGCCGTTAACACCGGATTTCCGGCGCGATGCATTGTTCTTCAAGATTGACTCAATTGTGGGCCGCATTCATGGAAAATGCGGTTCCGGAAACGGAAAACGGCGCGGTCAGAAACCGCGCCGTTTTTATCAATTCTCTGAATTGGATCAGTTGGTGCCGGATGTTGTTGGGGTCGTTGGCGTACCGCCGCCACCACCACCACCGCCGCCGCCGTTACCGCCGCCGTCGCCGCCACCGCCGTTACCATCGCCGCCGCCGTTACCACCACCGCCGCCGCCGCCAAGCACAGCAGCACCGGCAACAATCGCGGCCGGGCCAAGCACCGGCGCCAGACCGGTTGCGCCAAATGGCAGAAGGGTCAGGCATTCGTCCAGTTCAGCATTTTCAGGGTCTTCGCAGTCAACCGATGCAGCAGGATCCACCGGCGTTACGGGTTCGGCTGCACCTTGCGCAAATGCGGCACCAGCGGTCGAGGTGATCGCCAGCGAAGCGAGTAAAATACGAAAATTCATAAGACGGCCCTCGTCATAAAAGTCGAAGCCTTCTTAACAGAATTGCTGCGCCAGCAGAAGGCCATTTTTCCGACATAATTAACCGTGAGGCCCGAGTCATCGCAATTTTTGGGCTAAATGCCGCTTATTTCAGCGCTAGCATGAAGAATGCGGCATTCACGCGGTGCGTTGCTTTTTGCCGTTTTTCGCGGCACACCTCGATGGTGTTGAACGTGGGGAATGCGATGAAAGACGATGGATCATTGAATCGCGCTGTTGATGCCGCCGATGCGCGGTCAGATTCGCTCGATTTGCGGTCCCTTGCTGGTACATTGTGGCGGGGCAAATGGTTGGTGATCCTCACCAGCCTGCTGGGGCTGGTGCTGGCAGGCTACTATGCCTTTGTGGTGGCAGTCCCACACTATCGTGCCACAGCGGTTGTCATTCTCGAAACCCAGCAGGAAAGCGTCGTTGACCTGCAAAGCGTGGTGGGTGGGATTTCTGGCGATACTTCTGCCATCAATTCCGAAGTTGAGGTTTTGCGCGCGCGATCCCTAATGGGCAAGGTCGTGGATCAACTGGATCTGACCAAAGACCCGGAATTTAACAATGCCTTGCGCGCGCCTTCCATGCGGGCCCGCCTGCGCGCCCAATTGAACGACGTCTTGGGACGCAACACCACAACGTCATCCTTGACCCCGCAAGAGGCCGCCGCCCGCGAAAGAGACGCAGTCGTGACACGGTTGCTAAGTCAGATCACCGTGCGAAACGTGCCGTCCAGCCTGGTGTTCCAGGTCACCGTTGAAACTGAAAGCGCGACAAAGTCTGCCGAAATTGCCGATACAATTGTGTCTTCCTACATCCTTAACCAGCTTGAGGTGAAATTCGAAGCGACCGAACAGGCCACAAGCTGGCTGTCTGATCGCGTAGCTGCCTTGCAGATCGAGCTGGAAGACGCCGAAGCGCGGGTCAAGGATTTCAGCGCCGGAACAGAACTCGTTTCGGTCGAAGGCCTGCAAGCGCTTGAGCGTCAGATCAAAGACCTGCGTGACCGGATCACGGCCGCAGAAGCGGCCCAGGTGTCCAGCTCGGCGCGGGTCGCGGCCCTGACGGCCGCATCCGACAGAGACACGCAGGCCGAAGTTGCGTCTGATCCGCAGCTTGATCGGCTATTGGTTCGCGCGCGCAGCGATGACGCGATTGCCACCGCCTTTGACACGCGGTTTGGTCAGATCCTGACACGCGCCGAGCTTGAGGCGACGCGGACAACACAACAGCTTCAGGCGCTTCAGAATTCGCTGGCGCCACTGGAAGATCAGATCGCCCGGCAGGGTCAGGATCTGATCGCGTTGCAGCAGTTGCAGCGTGAGGCCGAAGCGTCTCGACTACTTTACGAATATTTTCTGGGGCGCCTGAAAGAAACTTCTGCCCAAGAAGGCATCCAACAGGCAGACAGCCGGATTTTGTCCGACGCTGTTGTCCCAATCGAACCATCCGAGCCGCGCAAGACACTGATCACGCTTGTCGGCGCGATCATGGGCCTTTTCGCGGGCGCGTTGATCGTGGTTCTGCGCGAAAGCGGCAAGAACGATTTCCGCACCGCGTCAGAACTGGAACAGTTCACTGGCGAGGCGGTGTTGGGTCAAATCCCGCTGATCCCCGGCCGCGCGCGCAAGCGCACACTGGAATACCTGTCTGAAAAACCGACATCCGCCGCAGCCGAGGCGATCCGCAACTTGCGCACATCTGTGCTATTGTCGAACGTCGACAACCCGCCACAGGTCCTGTTGTCCACTTCATCGCTACCAGCGGAGGGCAAGACGACCAATTCACTCGCGCTTTCGCAAAACTTAGCGGGCATGGGAAAGAAAGTGCTGCTGATTGAAGGCGACATTCGGCGACGCACGTTTCAGGCCTATTTTGATGGCCTTCCCAAACGCGGCATCGTCTCTGTCATGACAGGCGAGGTGCCTTTGGATGACGCCGTGTTGAAGGACGCATTGTTAGGTGCGGATGTGCTGGGTGGCGAGCAGACATCGACCAACGCGGCTGACCTCTTTTCATCCGAAAAGTTCAAGGCAATGCTGCAAGACATGCGGGCCCGCTACGACTTTATCGTGATCGACACGCCACCTGTGCTGGTCGTTCCAGATGCCAGAATCATTGCGCAGCACGCTGATGCGGTGCTTTTCACCGTCAAATGGGATAGCACGACCAAACCACAAGTGGACGAATCCCTGCGGCTGTTTCGGGATGCGAATTTGCGTATCGCTGGCCTTGTCCTAAGTCAGATCAGCCCGCGCGGGATGAAGCGATATGGCTATGGCGGCAAATACGGGGCTTATGGTGCGTATGGCGCTAAGTACTACACCAACTGATACGCGCCGGTGCGTTGGCATTGGTGTCAGACGCATCATCTTGTCATTGCTGTGTATGTGTGTGCCCGGTGTGACGACCGCGCAGGTTTCGGCTGAGAAATCACTGGCCCTGGATGCCGAAATCGCACCCGATAGCGGTCACGTCACGCTCAATTGGTTTGATGAAAGCCGCACAGACGCAGGTGCCGTGACCGTCAACCGCCGTGTGTTGTCAGAGGTTGGGGCCGATACCTGGCTGCCCCTCGCGCCAGAGCTGGGTACGGTCTTTTCGTTCGAAGACACCACAACAGAACCGGGAGTGGCTTACGAGTATCAGGTCCTGCGCACGGGCCGCGAGTTGATTGATGTCGGGTATTGGGCGGCTGGAACCGATATCCCTGCTGTCGTCCAGCGTGGTCAGGCCTATGTGATCGTGGACGAAACCCTTTCAGACCCCTTGTCGGCCCATCTGGATCGTTTCAGGCAGGACCTGATCGGTGATGGCTGGCGCGTCACAACGCGAATGGTTCGGCGCCACGACCCATCAGACCCAATTCGCAACCTTGAAACCGCGAGCCGATTGCGCAGCTGGCTGGCAGAGCAATACAAGGACGCTCCAGAGCAGGGTCATGCGATTGTTCTGGTTGGTCGGGTGCCAATTCTACCTTCAGGCCGGTCCAACCCCGACGGACACGATCCCGTGCCGCAGCCAACAGATCTGTTCTATGCGGATCTGGATGGTGACTGGCGGATCACAGCGACAGGCGCGCTGGCCGATAACCGTGTCCCCAGTGACGCGATTGAGATGCAAGTCGGCCGCATCGACTTTGCCAACCTCAGCGACCGAGACCCGGACTTAGAGCTGCACTTGCTGCGGGCCTATTTCGACAAGAACCACCATTGGCGGCATGGCCTACATGGCGATCTACGGGAGGCATATGGCCAAACCCATCACTTGAAGGTCGAAACCAATGCTTTGCGCAATGTGGTGGGTCCAGGCCGGATTACGGCCGGTGGGCATCATGACGCGGGTGAAGAACAGCCTTGGCTCTGGGGTGTGGACTTTGGTGATTGGAACGGACGGCGCTACGCCGAGAACTACGCAAACAAGGCGATCTTTACGATCAACTTTGGCAGCGGAAAACAACACTTTGGCGCGCCGCATAACCCGATGACGGCGCTATTGGCGCAGCCGTGGTATCCAGTTGCCGCAGGCTGGGGCGGACGCCCCGCATGGTGGCTGCACCACATGGCCTTGGGTGGCACGATTGGCGAAGTTCACCTGCGCACCGTCAACAACGGGCAGGCGAACAGACCCTATCGGGACAGCATGGAGTATTATCCAACTGGCAGCTACCTGTGGCGCAATCCAGTTTGGGTGAACTTGTTGGGCGATCCAACCACCCGTGCCATTCCCTTGCTCCCACCGCGGGGGGTTGTTCTGCTCCAAGAGGAGGATCAAGCCGTGCTGCGCTGGGGCGCCTCGCCCGATCCCGATACAACCGGTTATCGCGTCTTTCGATCCCCCACGATGGATGGTGCGTTTACGGAGATCAGCCCGCCCGATGGGATAAGCGGCACAGAATTTATAGACGATCAGCCGCTTGAAGGTGCGATTTATATGGTGCGTGCCTTTGGGAAAAAGACGGTGCATGCAGGATCGTTTTTCACGCTGTCGCAAGGGGCCTTTGCCGACGAAGAGACGGTGAGCGTATTGGAAAGGGGCATTGTGGTGAAAGTCCCGTCAGGCGGCTCTGTCAGCCTGCCCGCAAAATTTTCGGCCCCGGAGGGCCAAACCATCCGCGCAGTGGTGGCCGGACCAGGCACCGGCACACTGACCTTTCAGGACGGCGATTGGCGCTATGCCGCACCAATTGGTTTCAGCGGTGATGTCCTGCTGCGGTACACGATCTGGAACGGCATGAAGACCCAGGTCGGTGCACTCACGATCATTGTCGAATAGCGGGGCGCGTCACGTCTGGTAGTAGTCTTTGTACCAGGTCACGAAACGGGCAATGCCATCACGGAAATCCGTCTGAGGGGCGTAGCCGGTCAGGTGCTTCAAAAGCGTGGCATCGGCCCATGTCGCAGGCACATCGCCCTTTTGCATTTCCACGTAGTTCCGCTTTGCCGGAATGCCCAGGCAATCCTCAATCGCATCAACAAAATCGAGCAAACGCACTTTGTCAGAATTGCCGATATTGACCACGCGATAAGGTGCGACCGGTGACAGGCTGTCCCATTCCGGCACATCCTCTTCCGGTTCTGGCGTGACGGGCGGGACCTCCATCAGCAGTCTTATGCCCTGCACCAGATCGTCAATATAGGTAAAGTCGCGAAACATGTCGCCGTGGTTGTAGATGTCGATCGGGCGACCATCGAGGATCGCGTCGACAAACTTGAAAAGCGCCAGATCGGGCCGCCCCCATGGACCGTAGACGGTGAAGAACCGGAACATCGTAGTCGGCAGATTCCACAGGTGCGCATAGGCATGGCCCATGCTTTCATTGGCCTTTTTGGTCGCGGCATAGATCGTCAGCTGCGCGTCGGCCTTGTGCCGTTCAGCATAAGGCATATCCGTGTTCGCACCGTAAACCGACGAGGTAGAGGCCATCATCAGATGCGCCACCGCATGGCGGCGCGCGGCCTCCATCACGTTGAAGGTGCCGACCACATTGCTGTCGATGTAGGAACGCGGGTTTTCAAGGCTATACCGCACACCTGCTTGCCCCGCGAGGTGGATGATCACATCCGGCGCAAACGCATCAACCGCCGCATCCAGGCCTTTGACATCTTCCAGCAGGCATTCGGTCATCGCGAAATTCGGATGCTGCAAAAGCATCGCATGGCGGCGCTGCTTAAGCGTGACGTCGTAATAGTCCGTCATCCCGTCCAGCCCGTGAACGACAAAACCATCGTTCAGCAGCCGCTGGGCCAAATGAAAACCAATGAAGCCCGCAGTGCCGGTGACGAAAATACGCTTCAATTGGCCGACCCTTCCAAGACGTGCGCCACCCCACAATGGGGTGGCTTGTCTTGTTCACACCACGTCATAGGTCGCAGCGCAAGTCACTGGATGTGGGGACGCAGGGTCTTAGACCTGATCGAATGCGTCCTCTGCATCTTCAAGGTAGAGGCGTGTGAAATCGGCGTCGTCCAACGGTGGGTGCCCATTGGTCAGCGCGTCCCACAGATCAGACCCGATCAGCCCGTCCTCTTGGTCACCCGTGGTTCTGACGCTGAACGTGCCGCTGCCCGAACCGGGGGCCAACATGCTGAGCACGACGCTGTCGGTATCGTAGTCGATGATTATCTCGGCGTCTTGCTGCGCTCCAAGCCCCGTAATCCGAATGTCATCGAAGTTGCCGATCAGACCGTCCACATCGATTAAGGTGTGATCGCCCGCTTGACCCGCAAGGTCAGACACGTCGATTTCAAGAGAGGCTTTTTCAATGTTCACACCGCTTTCGACGTCGGGACTGTTACCCATCGCGCCAGAGCGGATCTCTGAAATGGCCGAAAATCCGGTATCAGAGGCAATGAACTTCAGATCACCATCGTCCTCGAACCGCAAGACGGCGGTATCACCATTGGCGTCGTCAAAGCCGACTTTCGCGTCGTCGCCTTTGATCGTGATCCGGCTGCCTGCACCCACATCGTAGTTGCCACCGTCGGTGGCCAGAATGGCCTGACCATCACTGACATGCATGTTGGTCTTGCCAGAGACATCGCCAGTGTTTGCAAAGCGTCCGCCGTCAATGTCGATCTTCAGCTTGTTGCCATCGGCATAGCCGTCGATCCAGACTTGACCGGCACTATCGATGTTGAACTCTCCGCCACGTGCGCCGGTTTCAATCGTGCCATCCACGGTCAGCTTGCCGTGTGTAACGTTCAGCTCGCCTCCAGAACCGAAATCAAGATTGTCGATGACGGTCGTTCCGCCATAGTTCACCCAGTTCCCGGCCAGATCGACGCTGTCCCCATTGATCGTGCCTGGCAGATCCTCGGTCGTCCAGTTCAACCGGTTATCCCAGCGGATCCCGTCCCCGAGTTCGTTGGGCACAAAGCGCAGCGTTTCTGCATCCAGACGCACGTTCGGCGTGATCCCGAAACCTTGCTGGAAAAAGGCAATTATCAGGTCAGAGTCAACAACGTCATTCAAAACGCCATCCGCCTGCAGACGCAGATAATCACCCAGATCGGCGATTGTCGCGTTAGGGTCGCCCAGAAGTTGGGCAGCAAAGAGCTGAATCGTTGTTTGGTCCAGAACGTTCGGATCAAGGCCATCGACGTTGACGGCCGACGTCGCCCCCGCATTCACCGCATTCTGACCAAGCCAGTTGTAGATGATGGTGTCATCGTAATAGGGCGTTTGCAGATTATCGAGAGGGGAGTGTGTCCACGGCTTGTCAGCCAACTCATTGGGATTGTTTGGGTCCGCAAGGTGGGCAACAATATTATTCATCAACGTCGTATCGACGCCGCCATTAATTGCGCCAAAGCTCAAGGCGCCGATGTTCTGGCCAAGTTTGTGCGCCCCGGACGTGATTACGTTGTCGGTTACTAGCGAGTAATTGCCGGTTGGACCGTTCCCGTTGTAGTCGCCGCCAAGAAAGCTAACCGCAGCATTGTTGTCGATAAATGCATTGTCCTCGACAACGGCACCACCACGAAACTGCGCACCAAACGACCCTGCCCGCATAGAGATGTTGTCCCGGAAAGTCAGGTCAAGCGCTGATGGCTGAAAGTAAAAGTTGTGGCTGAACTGGCTCGGGGGCTGACCATCTGCGGCATTGCCATCGTCGGCATACCCGTCGGCCCATCCAGAGTGGTCGTAAATGTTGCCTTCGATCAGAATGCCCTCGGTCGCAGTGACATATGTGCCAGCAATCCGATCCGCATGAGGATGAAACGTGACACCATCGGCAGGAGTTTCTGTGACAATATCATTGGCGAATGAGTTTCGAAGCGTCAGGCCGCTGCCGTACTGGAAATCCAACATGCTGCTGAACTCGACGTCATCAAAAAGGATGTTGTTACCCGACAAGCTGCTGAATCTATCTGCGAACTCGATGTCAGAAAATACAACGTTATGGCTGTCGAACTGATAAATCCGGACAAAGTCGTCGATCACGGGCCGCGGACCGCTGCCGTAGGAGGTCACGTGCAACGGGTGCAACTCGTCTTCGCCAGACGCGCCCGCCATGATGACACGACCCACTGAATCGTATTCGTAGCCGCTTTCGAACCGCAACCAATGCGATGTATTGCTATTGGCGCCAGCAATTCCATACCACAGATCCATACCTGCATCTTGGTCCAACGCCATGCCTTCGCTGCCGCCGTATTCGGAATGTTCCATCAGCCAGCGCTGGGTGATGTCGCTTTCATCAAGACCTTCAAGTGCAGCAATATCTGCCCGGCTCAGCGCGTCGCTACTGTTGGTGATGTAAACCTCACGGTGAACGTCCCCGGTTTCAACGATGACGTCGTCGTTGGCATCGGTTTCCAACATAAAGAACTTGCCCTCACCCCAGCCAGCATCCTGCGATCCGGCTTGAACCTTGTGCGAGCTCTCGAAAACTTCTGTCGAGCCATCCTTGAAAGTCACCTCGTAGCGATA